>NZ_CP104694.1:3098057-3403566 GCF_025398735.1 Tahibacter amnicola | reverse complement strand
GACTGAGGCGACGCGATCTGTTTCTGCCACGCTGAACCGGCGCTCTACTCAGCACCCTGCACCAGCCGTCGATAGTGCGCCATATGCCGCAACGCGCGCGTAGGCTGACCAAGTTCTTCGTACAGCAGCGCAAGATTGTAGTGACCATCGGCCAGCTGCGCGTCTTCGCGCAGCGCAGCCTCGTAAGTGCGCATGGCCTCGGGTTTGCGGCCCAGGTCATCCAGCAGCACGGCGAGGTTGTACAGCAGCGTCGCCTCGTTGCCGCAGGCTGACAGGGCATCGCGGTAAGTGGCTTCCGCCTCTTCGGTGCGACCGTTTGCGTGCAGCAGGTGGCCGAGATTGATGCGTGCATCCAGGCGCGTCGGATCGGCGGCAATGGCGCGGCGATAGGCGCGCTCGGCGGCGTCGGTGGCGCCTTCCTCCAGGGCGATGCCTTCGGCATAGCTCGTGTCAGCAATGATCGCCGCGTCGGCACTCCGCATTGCAGGCGATTGAAGAGTATGCACGGCAACCGGAGCGGCCTCGCCTTCGAAGGAAAAGACGTACTGGCCCGATTCGGCGTGCCAGCGTGCGCCACCTTCGCGCACGACCACATGATCCGCCAGCGCCTGCAGCGACAATTGCGAGAGCGGCAGATGATCAGGCAGTCGTGCACGCAGCAGTTTCAGTGCGCGCATGATGCGGCGCTGCGGCACTTTTGCGTTGGACAGCGCCTGCGCCGTACGCAGCACGATCAGATCCTGAAACGAGAACAGGTACGCATTGCGTGGCCCGCGTGCCGGCGTCACAAATCCCGCAGCGATCAATGCGCGCAACGTGCTGCGCGGCAGTCGCAGCAATCGTTCCACATCGGGCACGCCGTAGGGATGGGTGGACGGCTCCGGTTTCATCATGACCTGCACGTCCATTCCCATGCCTGTCGTGTCCTCTTCGCCAACGGATGAACGAAGCGGCGCGCGATCACCTGGCCTTCTTCACGCCCTTGCGCCTAGGCGCTTCGACGTCAACGGTCGGCACCTGCTTGGCCGGTTTGCGCGCCGGCTTCTCTTTCGCGGCCGGCTCCGCCTTGCGGGCGCCCTTTTTTTCCAGGCTCGCCCGAAGGGCTTCCATCAGGTCGATGATCTGTGCACCGCCCTCGGGCTCCTCGGCCAGGGTGATCTGCTCGCCCTCCACCTTCTTCTGCACGGCGGCGGCGACGCGCTCGGCGACCTCGTCCTTGTATTGCGTGGGATCAAAACGTTCGCTGCTCTGGGCGTCGATCAGCTGCTGCGCCAGTTTCAATTCCTGCGCCCTCACTTCCGTCCTCGGGATGTCGAGATCGCTGATCGCGCGCACTTCGGTCGCATACAGGAGTTGCTGCATGACGAGGCCGTCCTCCACCGGACGGATCATGACGATGTAGCTCTTGCCACGCGTTGCCCAATGACCAATCGCGCAGCGGTCGGATTCGCGCAAGGCCTGGGCGAGCAGCGCATAGGGTTTTGCACCGCCCTTGTCCGGCGCAAGGTAGTAGGCCTTGTCGTAATACACCGGGTCGACCGCGCTGATCGGCACGAACTCGGTGATGTCCGCGCTATGAGTACCCGCCTCCTCCAGCGCCTTCAGCTCGTCGGCCGTGAACATCACGTACTGGTCCTTGGCGAACTCGTAGCCCTTGACCATCTCGTCCCGGGAAATCGGGATGTTCTCGCGTGCGCACAGGTACTGCTGCTTGACACGGGCACCACACGGGGCCTTGTGCAGGAGATTGAATGAAATGCCGCTGCGCGATTCGGTGGCGGTATACAGCTTCACCGGAATGGCCACGAGGCCGAAGGATACGGTCAGCGACGCGATCGAACGTGCAGCCATGACGTTCCCCACCATGCTGTCGGCCCTGCCCAGTGCCTGGATCCCGCGCGAGCCGAGAAGACTGCGGGCGGCCTACTTCTTTGCCTGCTTCAGAATCTTCTCCATGTCGGCCTTGCGCGTGAGCGCATTTCGCCAACGATCTTCCCTGTAAATCAAGCCCTTTACCACACTTGTTAGGGTAAAGTCGAGCGGATGGGCACGTACCAGGTCTTCCCAGCTGATGGGCATGGAAACCGGCGCACCCGGCACTCCGCGCGGCGACCAGGCCACGTTCAAGGTCTTGCCGCGCACGTTCATGTTGTGGTCCATGAAGATCTTGCCAGTCCGCTTGTTCACCGCCCACTCCATGGTGATGTCCTTGGGGTAGCGGCGCAGCAGGTGACGACTCACCAGCTCCGATACCTGCCGCGCCGCGTCGAAATCGAGCGTGCGCCGGATCGGCACGAACACGTGCAGGCCCGTCTTGCCGGAGGTCTTCACGATGGGCTCAAGCCGCATTTCCTCCAGCAACTCGCGCAGGCGGAAGGCAATTTCCTTACCCTTTTCAAAGGCGACGGTGTTCAGTTCAGGCTCGGCGCCCTTCGCTTCCTTGCCGGAATAGATGTACGGGTCGATATCGAAGACGACATAGTCGGGGAAATTCAGCACCGACGCCTCGAGCGCTTCCAGCGAGCTGGAGAAATCGGTGGATGTCACGCGGGTGTCCGCGCCACGTGTGGAACGCGAATGCCATACGTGGAATTCCAGCGCGCCGGATTGGGCCAGCCACAGCAAGGTCGCCAGGTTGTTGCACACCAGGTACTCGTGGTCCTCGTCCTTGTGCTCGGAAAACACGGTAACAGTGTCGGCGAAGTCCGGCTTGGCCTGCGTCCAGTGCTTCTGGAAGAAGCGCGTGCCCTCGATCCCGTCGGGCATGCGAATCAGGGTGAGCGGGCGATCCGCCAGGTGCGGCAGGATGCAGTCGGCCACGTGCACGAAATAGCGCAGGAGATCGCGCTTGGTCAGCGCGGCTTGCCGGGTAGCCGCATCGGCCGGCCAGTACACGCGGTCCAGGTGGGTGAGCTTGATGCGGTGCTCGCCGACGTGCAGCACGACATTGTTCCGGGTGCTGTCGAGCTGGGCAAGGAGCTCGCTCTGCTCCCCTCCGGCGGCATCCGGTCGCGCCCGCCGCGAACGGACGGAAGCCGGCGTGGTTCTGGACGACGGCGCCTTTGTCCCAGGATCCTTCGGACGGCGCACGGACGCCGCGTCTATGTCGTCGCGCAAGCGGTGGAAAATCGGCGACCGCAGTGAGTCATCCTCGGTCCAGCGCTGAAACGTCACCTCGGCCACCAGTTCGGGTTTGACCCAGGTCACCGGTGCATTCACCTCGGGCTTTTCCGGGAACGGGCAACGGCGCGTGACGAGCGGCGCCAGACGTGCCTGAACTGCTTTCAGACTTCGCGTATCAAAACCGGAACCGACGTGGGACACGTAGTGCAATGCCCCCTGTTTCCAGTACCCGAGCAGCAATGCACCCAGCGCCGAGCGCGAGCCCCTGCCCTGCGTGTATCCGCCAATCACGAATTCGGCGCTCCGCGTCGGCTTTACCTTGAGCCATGCGGGGGAGCGCTTGCCGGCGACGTAGGGGCAGTCTTTGCGCTTGCCCATCACCCCTTCGAAACCACTCGCCATCGCCGCCGCGTGCAACGCAACACCGTCCTCCTGCGCGTGCACGAGCTGCACCAGTGGCGTCGGCAGAAGGCATTGCACCAGATAGCGACGGCGGTCCCGGTACAGCCGGCTACGCAAATCCACGCCTTCGAAATAGAGCAGATCGAACGCGAAGAACAGCGTCGGCGAGGTGCGATCCGCCGCCGCGATGTCCCGGTCGCTCTTGAGCTGGGCACGGTTCTGCAGCGTGGCGAAAGAGGGCCTGCCCGTGGCGTCGAACGCGACGATTTCGCCGTCGAGAATCATGCCCCGCTCCGCCTGCTGCCGGAGTTCGGCGACCAGCCGGGGGAATGCCGGCGCCAGTTCCAACCCGCCGCGTGAACGCAAGCGCACGCCGGCGTCGTCAATAAAAGCGAGCACGCGATACCCGTCGAGCTTGGGCTCCCATAGCCAGTCCTCATGCTCGAACGGCTCGTCGGCGGACTCCGCCAGCATCGGCGCCAGGCGCGTCGGCATCGCGGATGTCGTGCCCCGTGGGGCCAACTGGCCGGCCGCAAGGCGGTGTACCGGTGCACGTCGCAGGTCTCGCACGGCGACGCCCGAGAGTACCGATGCTTCGCGCATGGTGATGTCCGCCGCACTGACGAAACGATCGCGGTGCTTGATGAGCAGCCAGGTCTTCTCGTCCTTGGTGCGTACCAATGCGAACGAGCCCTTCAGTTTCTCGCCACGCAACTGGATGCTGAGCTTTCCGGCCGCCAACCCTGCACGGACGCGCCGCATGGCCTCGTCCCGGTCGTTGAACACGGTACCGCCCTCGTCAGGGCTGTACACGCCACAGTCCCACACGATGACCTCGCCGGCGCCGTACTGCCGGGGCGGAATCACGCCCTCGAACGAGGCGTAGTCGTAGGGATGGTCCTCGACGTGCACGGCGAGGCGTTTGTCATCCGGGTTGAGTGACGGCCCCTTGGGCACCGCCCATGACTTCAGGATTCCGTCGCATTCCAGGCGAAAATCGTAGTGCAGCCGGCTCGCCGCATGTTGCTGCACCACGAACAGCAAGGGTCCGGAACCTTCCGCAGGCACCTGCGGCGCCGGCTCGGGGGTGGCTTCAAAGCGTCGCTTGGCAGAATATTCGCTGAGCTTCGCCATCGGCACATCCTACGGGGCTGGACATGAAAAGCCATCGCCTGCGCGCCGGAGCCAGCGGCTACTCCTACAAGGAATGGCAGGGCTCCTTCTATCCGGACAATATCAAACCCGATGCGATGCTGGCCTTCTACGCGCAGCGCCTGCCAACCGTCGAGATCAACAACTCGTTCTACCAGATGCCAAAGCCGGCGGTTCTGACCGCCTGGGCCTCCGCAACGCCCGACGGGTTCGATTTTGCGATCAAAGGATCCAAGCGCATCACCCACGAGGCCCGTCTGAAGGCGGACGCGGCAGCCGAGCCTGTCGCCTACCTCTACCGGGTGCTCGACTCCCTGGGCGACAAGCGAGGACCGGTGCTGTTCCAGTTGCCACCGTTTCAGAAAAAGGACCTCCAAAGGCTCACCGAATTTCTGCAGGTGCTGCCGCCGGACCATCGCGCCACGTTTGAATTCCGCCACGACAGCTGGTTCGATGACGCGGTCTATGCGGCGCTTGCGTCCGTGGGGGCCGCGCTGTGCGTGTCGGAGCGGGAGGACAGCACGGCACCGCCCATCGTCGAAACAACGTCGTGGGGATATGTGCGCCTACGGCTGGAAACGTATACCGATGCGGACCTTGCACGCTGGAGCGAGCGCCTGCTCGGTACGAAGTGGCAATCGATCCACGCCTACTTCATGCATGAACCGACGGCGCCAGGCTATGCGGAATCCTTGATGCGCCTGGCGGCGGGATAGCTCGCCCCGGGCGGAAGCGCATCGCCGGGGATATTGCGCTGGCTGGTGCCGGCGCTCTCGGCTTGAATCCAGGGGATGTGACGCCACGATGTGCAGATGGCCTCGCCGGAGCAGGGATTTGCGATCCGGATGAACACGAACGCATTCTCGGTCGACTGGGAGATCTACCGTTACGATGCGGGAAAGACAACTGGAGCGAGGTATCCACGGCACCTTCAACTGCGGGCCTCTGCGCGTGGTGCAGGACGTACCGCTCCTGTGCGTCACTGCAGACGGCAGCATCCTGCGTGAAAACGGGAAACGATGGAGCGTGGAGTTCTCAGCGCAGTAGTCAATCGGGCCACCGGCACACGATTTGGCAATAGCCCATCAGTTGCGGAGTACCTCAGTGAACCCCATCGAGACCGACGTCTGGCACCAGATCGAATCCTACAGAGGGTTCTGGGATCTTCCCCGCATCGTCATCATTCGCAGTCCTGGCGGTCTCCGATGGCTTCTGGACAACCCGTTTGACGGTGAACTTGACGACTACAGCCCCTACTTTTCGATAGTCAGCGTGTCGCCTGACGCGCCGATCGACGAAATATGGGCCAACATTGAACGGTATGAGCACTGTGAAACGATGCGCGTGGAGGTACGCCGCGTGCAGTTTGACTCGACCATGCATTCCCAGCTGCTGATTCGGCCCTGAGCAAGTACGAATGCGTCGCCCCCGAACGAGTCGGGGGCGACGCTCACGTAGCGGTCAATGCAAAGGCCGCAACATCAGCGCTTACTGCGCCACGGTGACGACAATATTCTCCGCCGCAGCACCAGCTGGCACGTCGATGCTCTGGATCTGCTCCAGATCGGCCACACCGGCAATCGATTTGACGATGCGCGAGCCGCCATCACGTTCACCCAGGATGACGTAGGCCATCTGGTCGTTGACGTCGACCACAATGGAATCTGCGTTGCCATCGTTGTTGAAGTCGCCGTCGGCGTACTGAAGGTTGCCTTCTTCCACAGCGGAGCCGAGATCACCGATAGTGGGGCTCGACGCCACCTTCCTGGCCTGGTCCGACTCGGTGCCAGCGGCCAGATAGTCTTCGAGCACGGGAATTTTCACGACAACGGACGTGGTACCGCCGGGGCCCCAGCAGGAAATCACCTCCAATGTGGTGCGCATGAAGAAGCGCGAGTACGAGCCGGAGGTGGGACCCTTGTTGCAACCTGTCGCGTAAATCGACGAGTACGACACTGTCGCCGTGCCTGGCGACAGCAGGAACGTCGGCTTGGCCGCTGCAGTGATGCGTGGTGCCGATTCCGGGACCACCTTCGCCTGCGCCACGGTGACAGTGGGAGTGGCAACGGCGTATGCACCGTTCTCCTCGCTGCACAGGACCCGGGCCGTCGTGGTCTGCGTCGGCCGCACGGGAATTGCGCCCGATTCGCCGCCCCACTGCAAACCACCCGGAAGACCGGTAATGCGGCAGCCGGTGATATCGCCACCGCGAGCCTGCCACGACAACGTGGTGGACTGGCCTGCAGCAATGGTGCTGGGTGTGAAACGGGCGGATACGACGACCTTGGTGGGTACGCCACCGCCGCCCGCCATCGCTGCGGTCGGCAGCAGGAGGGCGGCGGCGATAACGGTGAGAGCAGCTCGCGTTTTCATGGACTCAGGGATTCCAGAGAAGGGTTGGGGTCATGGCATGCGTCGCGAACCTGAGGCTGCGACACGCTACCATCAGGCTGACGTCATCGGCTTTCGTGCTATCCGCAGGGCAGCGGTAGCGCGAGCGACGACTCATGCCCTCCCCTGCCAACGCAATCCTGGAATTTGCGTTGACATCCCGTTCTGCACAACGCCGTCATCCGGAGGTTGCGGCGTCTGTTGCAAAGTGACTGGCTATCCCCTACGACAACCCGTGCTATCCAACCTGATGAGTTTCGCACCCCGACGGCGACGCCGCGTCCTGCCCGCGATGCTCACGCCTGGGTCAGCATCAGGGCATTGCCGTCAGCGTCCTTGAAGAAGGCGAGCTTGCTGCGACCATCCGGCGCGTGCCAGATGCCCAGGTCGTCCTGGTCCATTCCTTCGAAGGTATCCATGACGACACCTCGCTCGCGGAAAGCCTTGACCACCGATACCACATCGCTGACCTCAAACCCCACCACCGGGTGGGGATGCGGTTTCATGTCCGGTATCACGGTCAGCCGCAAGAGGCTGCCGGGAATCGAAAGGTAGTCACCGTAGTTGTCGGAGCTGTGAACGGCGAAGCCCAGCGTATCGCGGTAGAAGCCCAGCGCACGTTCCCGGTCGCTCACATAGACGAATGCCACGGATTTTGCCCCTGCGCCCAGATCGACTGCATCGATTGACATTGCAACGCTTCCTTTGCCGGTTCGTGATGGATGTACACCAGGGCGCCGCCGATGCGTCGCCTGTCGAGCCCGTGCAGGGTACCGCATGCGGGCCTGTCGGCTACACCTTCTTGCGCCGCAAGCGGGTGAATTCCGAGAACTCCCACTTGCGCAGGGCGATGACGGCGCTGCAGCCATCGCGATCGGCGAGCGGGAGGCGCGAATCCAGGCGCGCCAGTTCTTCAAACTCGCGGGTGAAGTGATCAATGGCCGCTTTCATCCGCGCACGCGATGCCACGGAAAGGGTGCCTCCGACGAAGTGGAATTCATCACCGGGTTGTTCAAACGCGTCGTTGAAGAACTCGGGCAACACCCGCGACAGCAGGAATGTGTGCACGGGGCCATTGCTGCGCCAGGAGAAATTGCGCGCAGTGAGCTTCTTGATGCGCCGCGGCGGCCGGTAATCGATGACGCCGAGCCGGTCGAGTTTGAGCAGCAGGTTGACCAGGTCATTCTCCTCGATACGGAACGTGGCGAGAATCTCCGGGAATTTCCACTCGTTGACGATGAGGTAGGTTGTCAGAAGCAGCTTGGGATCGGAGACCAGGGCCAGCTCCTGCTTCTCTGTCAGCTCGGTCAATACCTTGCTGGCGGAACGGTCGCCCTTCACCAGATCCTGCAGGGAAATCTCCAGCACGGCGCAGATCTGATCGAGACGGCCGAGAGAGAAATCCCCCGACTGAAATCGCGCTTGACGGTCGGTTCGCTCACGCCGAGGCGGGCGGCCAGCTCGCGATAGGTAATGCCCCGTTCACGCAGGAGGCCTCGCAGGGACTGAATCAGAAGTCGCGAACCGGACATGCGGGGCTCCAGGGCATCGTCGGGGTTTGCATGATAGCGGCGTATGCGGCGCGTGACTGCATCCATCACACGGCTTGCAACAATTGACGCGCTATCCCCTCCAATCACGCGGTATCAGATAGTGATACCCACGGCGTCAGGGCGCTGGCGGTCCGCCGCAGCGGGTTGTGCCAACGACGACGCCGTTGCACTCTGCAGTGACAGCGCGACGCACAGCGTTCCATGGATCACGCTGGCCCAGCCACCACTGCAGGCCGTGACGGCCATTGGAGTATTCGACTGCCCAGCGAACACCTGCAGGCGACCACCTGCCCGGGTTCGAAAGATCCCCGGCACGTAGACGCACACTGTGGCCATTCGAGCGGCACAGGATCCACGACGAGCCGCACTCGTGCGGGCAGCTGCCCGAATCCTGACATTTGTCCGGCAGGACGCTGCCCGGTCCAGAGTCAAGGATTCCCGCCTGCGACGGACCGATGCCAGCGAGTGCGCGCTGCCGGCGTGTCAACGATTGTGTCGACTCACCCCGCGTCCCGGTGATCGTCGTTGCAAGGGGATTGTCTCGTGCGCTGAGAATAGACTGTGTGACCATCGCGCCATGGCCGTCGGTGGATGGCGCTATGGAGGCGGCAGCAATCTTTGCCAGCCCTGCCGCAAGCAGAACCGATTACGCAATCAAAGTGCAGACACCTTCAGGGGGTGACGACCAGCTTGTATTTCAATGATGCGTGTTGCCGTTCTATCGACTCAAAACAACACACGAACCATAAAGACAACAAACCATGACAGCACCCATGCCTCATATTCTCGGTTACACACGCACGTTTCTCTTTCAGTTTTCCTCGGCGGCGCTATTACTGCTAGCCAGCGGCGCAACTGTGCACGCAGACCCCACTGGCTCCCTGTCGGTGGGCCGTGACGAGCACATGGCCGCGAAGCTGCCCGATGGGCGCGTCCTCATCGCGGGCGGCGATTCCACCGGCGGCTACAGCGTGGCGTCAGCTGAAATCTACGATCCTTCGACCGGCACCTTTACGCCGGCGTCCTCACTCCTGGAACCCCGCAGCGCGGCGGGCTTCGCAACTCTCGCCGACGGGCGTGTTCTCATGGTTGGCGGCGTTCGATGGACCCCGTCGGGCGGCATGAGCCCGAGCAGCGCCGAAATCTACGACCCCTCGACCGGAAGCTGGAGCCTGACAGCAGGTTCGCCGCTGGGGAATGTCAGCGCCATGTACCCGACGACCGTCACATTGCTCGATGGCAAGGTGCTCCTCGTCGACGGCAGGTATTCCCAGGTTTTCGATCCGACCACCAGCACCTTCGGCCAGCGCATCAGCCTGCCGACGCAGCGGTCGAGTCCGGCCATTGCGCTGCTGCCGGACGGCCGTGTGCTGATGGCGGGCGGTCAGACCACATCCAACGTGATCGTGCCGAGCGCCGATATCTGGGATCCGGCCACCAACACATGGACACCCACCGGCGCGATGGCAACGGCCCGCACCGGCGGCAGCGCCACGCGCCTGGCTGACGGCCGCATCCTCGTGGCCGGTGGCCACAACAGCGCCGGCAAGCAGGGTGGCGTGGAAGTGTTCGATCCGGCCACTCTGACGTTCTCGGCAACCGGTTCGCTCGCCATCCCGCGTTCGGGCCACACGGCCATCGCCTTGGCCGATGGCGGCGTGCTGGTCAGCGGCGGCTACACGAACGCCTCGGTCACCAGCACGATGGAACGCTATGACCCGGTGGCCGGCACCTGGTCGAGCGCCGGTTCCCTGGCCTCGTCGCGTACGCGCTTCTTCTCCTCGACGCTGCTCGACAATGGCAACGTGCTGTTTGCCGGCGGCCCCAACGCCATGACCTCCGCGGAGCTCTACACGGGCGGTACGGGTCCTGCCAACCTGCCGCCGGTCGCGAACTTCTCGCACTCGGCGTCGAACCTGACGGTGTCGTTCCTCGACGCATCGAGCGACCCCGACGGCGCGGTCGCCGCGCGTTCCTGGAACTTCGGCGACGGCACCACCTCCACCACGGCAAGCCCGGTGAAAACCTATGCCAGCAGCGGCACGTACAACGTCACGCTGATGGTCACGGACAACATCGGTTCCACCCACACGATCACGAAGCCCGTTACCGTGACGGCGACAAACTTCCCGCCGACCGCAAACTACAGTTTCGTGACGAATGGCCTCACGGCCACCTTCACGGACGGATCGACCGACAGTGATGGCACCATTGCGTCACGCAGCTGGAGCTTCGGCGACGGCACGACGTCGACTGCGACGAACCCGAGCAAGACCTACGCCGCCGCCGGCACGTACAGCGTCCAGCTGACCGTGACCGACAACAAGGGTGCGACGCATACCGTCACCAAGTCCGTCACCGTGGCCGTTGTCACGCCGAACGTCCCGCCGGTGGCGAACTTCAGCGTTGCGATCAATGGCCTCACCATCACCTTGACGGACAGCTCCACCGACAGCGACGGCACGATCGTGTCGCGTTACTGGAGCTTCGGCGACGGTACGACATCGACGGCGACCAATCCGGTCAAGACCTACGCGGCGGCCGGTACGTATCTGGTGGCGCTGACTGTGACTGACAACCGCGGTGCAACCTACACGCGGACGACGCAGGTCGTGCTGGGCATCACCGGCTGCGGTAGCACAGTGCTGTGCAACGGCGTCCCCGTCACCGGTCTGTCCGCCACCACGGGATCGACAACGGCAATGTATACGCTGGTCGTCCCGGCGGGCGCGAAGAACCTGAAGTTCACGATCAGCGGCGGCGTCGGTGACGCTGACCTCTACGTCAAGTTCGGTTCCGCCCCGACGGTGTCCAGTTACGATTGCCGCCCCTACCAGTATGGCAACGCGGAAACGTGCACCATCACGAACGTCCAGGCCGGCACGTACTACGTCACCTTGCGTGCGTACAACCCGTTCAACGGCGTCTCGCTGACCGGCAGCTATACCAATCCCTGACCGGTAGCGACGGCACCATGCGGGTGCCGCGCACCAGAATCGACGGCTCCCGATCCGCCATGGATCGGGAGCCGTTCTTCTTTCAGCAGCATGTGCCCGGCTGCAACAGCTGTCTGCACACAGCCGCGCAGAGCTGCTAGTGTGGCTGCCGTGATTGCGCCACGAACGAGCGGGACGATGACGAACGACTACGCCTCCTTGCAGCAGTTCGCGCTGACGCTCGCACGATCGGCAGAAGCAGCCATCCTCCCCACTACCAGCGGTGCTCCGTCAGCATCAAAGCCGATGGCACCGAAGTCACGGAAGCGGACCGCGCAGCAGAGACCGTGATCAGGGATCTGCTCGCGCAGCACTATCCACGCCATGCCATTCTTGGCGAGGAATTCGGCGGATCCGCTACCGACGATCCGGATCTCTGGGTGATCGATCCGATCGACGGCACGACCTGGTTCTCGCTGGGTATGCCCGTATTCGGCACGCTGATCGCGTACCTCAAGGAACAGGAGCCCGTCGTCGGCGTGATTCACTTCCCGGCATTGGGCGAGACGGTCTACGCCGCCAAGGGGCTCGGCTGCTGGTTCCAACCACGCACCGGCGCGCCGGTGCGCGTTCGCGTCAGTGACGCCGTGCGGCTGCGCGACGCCGCGATTTCCGCATCCGGCATCCACCGTTCTGATTTCCTGCGGGAAGAACCCGGCAGGCCGTATCACCTGAGCGGCGTGCAACGCCAGGCGCGCAAATTCCGTTTCTGCGGCGATTGCCTCCAGCATGCGCTGGTCTGCCGCGGCAACCTGCACGCAGCTATCGATACCGTCATGCAACCCTGGGACATCGCCGCACTCGTCCCGTGCGTGGAAGAAGCCGGCGGCGTTGCCACATCACTTTCGGGCCAGCGCCATGGCATCCTCTTCGGGGGCAGCCTGCTGACATCCTGCGATCGATCCCTGCATGATGAGCTGCTGGGCACGCTCTAAGGAAGGTGGGAACACGCTGCCAGATTGAACTCCTGCCGACGCCATCGTCTTCGACATGAGGTGAATTGCTCACATGGCCACACTTGTTTTCGGCATGAACCAGTCCCTGGACGGCTACGTGGATCACCTGGCGTTTGCACCTGATCGCACGCTCTTCCGCCACTTCGTCGAGGAAGCCCGGAATCAGGTGGGCAGCCTCTACGGCCGGCGCATCTACGAGATCATGCGTTACTGGGACGAGGATCGCCCGGAATGGGACTCCGACGAGCGCGCATTCGCCGCGGCCTGGCGGAAGCAGCCGAAATGGGTGGTCTCACGAACGTTGCAGTCGGTGGGTCCCAACGCCCGGATTGTCGAGGGCGATCTTGAGACGGCGATCCGAACCCTGAAGGCCGCACACGACGGAGAGATCGAAGTGGCTGGCCCGGATCTGGCGCGAAGCCTTACCGAACATGGCCTGATCGACGAATATCGCATCTACCTGCATCCGGTCGTGCTGGGACAGGGCAAGCCCTATTTCGCTGCGCCCCGACCGCCATTGCGCCTGTTGAGCTCTGACCGGATCGGCGGGGATGTGATTCGGTTGCGCTACGTTCCAGTCTAGTGCGCTCCGCATCATTCCTCTCTTTCCGCCAGCGATCTACCGGAAAGCACATTTGCTATGCGGGCGGCGACGGCGGCATCCGGCTACTCAGCCTGCGCCTGCAACAACACATGGCGCGCGGACTGCGGCCAGCGCGCTTCACCCCACGCAGCTAATACACCTAGCGCGGCATTGCGGGAGCGGATGACCGGACTGCGTAGCGCAGCCTCGACCACGGGCCAGCCCATGCCCGGAAAGGACGCCAGTGGCGTCACGATGAACTCCATGGCCTGGTGTTCGCGGAAGCGCTCGCCCAGACCCGGATCGCAGGCAGGGCCTGTCGCGATGGCGGCAAAGTCGATCTGGCGCTGCGCAAGGGCTACGACACGCTGCACACGCTGTGGGTCGTCCGTCCGCATCAGGTCATACCACTCGTCGGAACCGTCCTTTTCCTGGCGTTCGTAGCGGCGCTCCCAGGGATCCAGTCCGAGAATCTCCGCTGCGCGACAGGCGCGCCAGAACGGGAAGCGCTGCTCCTCGGCAAAGCCCTGCTCGACGATCGGCAACCAGCGACCGCTTGCGACAACGCCGTCGCACGCACTGGCGACCGCGGCGCGTACCTCAGCAGTCCAGCCGCGGTCAGCAGGCAGGGCGACGGCACCACCTTCGTCACGGACCCAATGGCGCAGGCGGTCGACAGAGAGCAGAACCTGCAGGTCAGAGGGGCACCCGCGCCGCAGATGAGCCAACCATGCCTGGACCTCATCGACACCGTCGGCATAGTCACTCATGTCCTGCGCCGGACCGCCGTGAATCAGCTTCTCGAAGATTTCGCCGGCGCCGACAAGCAACGCATCAGCCGCAGGCAGCGCACCGTCAGCATCCCGTTCAAAGCCGGTGAGAAAAGCGTACAGACCCGGGCGCCCTGAATCCCAGGGCATGGTCGGCACTTCATCCTCGTGCCGGGCCGTCTTTGGACGTCCCATCAACCGCTGCAGCCACGCCCTCATCTATTCATTGGTCCGTTCTGATGCGAAGGACGCCGAGTGTATGTCGGTACGCGCAGGAGACAGAAATGTCGATGTCGCATGGCGCTGCAAGCGCCGACGTGGCCGCCCACCATCCCTGTTCTGGAGAAAAGTCGGCGGGGCACCGGCGCCCGCATCCGCTTGCCGGGTCCGTCATTGAAGCTGGAAGTACAGCGGCCGCCTTTACCGGCGGCCGCCGCGATCTTCTGGCGTCAGTAGATCACTGTCATCGTGTTCTTCAGCAGCCCGCGGTACTTCCAGTCAGTAGTAGGCGCGACGTTGAGCAGCGCGTCATACTTGTACTTCTCGCGATCCAGGTGCCAGATCGCAAAGCTGCCACCGGCGTGGCGCCACAAAATGTCGTTCCGGCCATCCACATTGAAATCGCCCAGCGCAAGCGTGGTCCACTCAAAACCGGCGTTGGCACCGGGGACGTTCTGGTAGGTGATGGCGCGCGACCATTCCGAGTGGGCGTCGACGGTCCGCAACTCGCCGAGCTTGTCGCCGGCGGTCTTGCGATAGATCAGGTCGTCGCCGGCGGCGTACAGCACATCCCCCGCCGCACCGGGCACGCGTTCGTAGCCCTGGGTGTGCGGCCAGTTCGACGGATAGCTGTCGCCAACGCGAGTCGCGCCCTTCATGTACCAGATTGCCACGACGTGGTTCAGCACGTTCTCGAACATCAGATCCGAGTAGCCGTCTGCGTTGAAATCACCGACGGCGGCGATGTTCCAGTCCGCCGCACCCGGGGGCGGTTCGGTCAAGTCATTGTTGTTGCCATAGTCGATGGACTTCCGATCAGCGGCGCTTCCGCCGAACCAGATTTCCGACAAACCATCGGCACGCCGCCACGCGAGGTCGGAACGCCCGTCGCCATCGAAATCACCGATACCGGCCAGCGCCGTGGTCGCCGCCACCGTGCCGCGCACCGATTCCCCGAAGCCCGGGTACGACGCTTCGTTGAGATGCCAGTCAAGCAGCTTGATGCGGATTTTGCCGTCCGCGTCGCGCAGCACCAGATCCTGTCCCATTTTCAGGCCCTGGGTGAACTGTCCCGTGCCGATGACATCGGAGTTCTGCACCGTCGCCGCGGGCAGTTCTTTCGTCGAAAGCACGGTGCTGTTGATACCCACCTTCAGAATGCGAACATCTTTCGTGTCGTCCTTCTGCGTGACGATGTGCGTGCCACGTTCCCCCTGCACCGGATAATCATTCATGCCGAACGGCGCCGGCACGATCAACTGCGCATTGCGGTCCGAGGCCTCACCGGAACGCCAGCCTTTCACCTGGGCCCCGTGACGGTCGCCCGGGTCGTTGTAGGAAAGTTCACGACCGACGCTCGCCAACTGCCGGAAATCACCCATGGATCCGTTCGGATCGAAAGTGACGGGCGCATCAATGTCGAGCATGGTGGTATAGATCGACAGGTAGTTGTTCTCACGCACGCCGTTGGCGACGAAGTTCGAGTTCAGGCCCATTTCGATGACGCGGCTCTGTACCGGGAAATCGGACGCCGCCGGCGAAGTGACCTCCCAGAACCCGTTGTAGTTCGCGTAGCGCCCCGGGCGATTGGTGGCCCAATGCCCCTTGATCGCGTTCCGGTGCGTGTGCCCGTTCACCAACATCACGACGTTTGGAAAGCGCAGTAGCAGCGCTTCGAGTTCTGCGCCCGAATAGACCTGCGGAATGCCATCGTCCGTGGTGATCTTGTCCATGCTGTCGATCGTGTGATGACCATACAAGACGATCAATTTGTCCTTGCCGTTCGGATTTACCACCCAGCCCGAACCGTCGGCAGCCCAGTACCTGGTGCTGGCGGCTTTCAGTTCGTTGATGAGCCAGGTCCACTGCTCAGGATCGATCGAGCCACCTGCACCGAAACCGTTGCTGTTGGTCGTATCCAGCGCGATGAACTTGAAGCGATCGTCAGGACCGGAGGAAGGCATGACGTAGTACGGCTTGCCGGAGGCATTGAATCCGTGACCCGCGGGCCAACCGGCGGTTGCGAAGTGCTCGGTAATGAACTGGCTCTTGCTCAGGATTCGGCGATTAGGGTCGGCCGTCGCCGGTACCTCGTAGGTGGGATTGAACAGCGCGTCGGCAATCGCCGAGGCGTAATCCAGGAAGCCGTCCGGCATGATCCACGGGGCGTCGATCTCGCGGATGCGCTCGGCCTTTGTCGCCTGGTTCTTGGCCCAACCGCCCACGCGACCAGTGGGCGGCAGATTGCCCTGGATCGACATGTCGTGATTGCCAAACGCGGCGTACCACGGCATGCCCAGTCCTGGCGATACGAAGTTGCGGCGCGAGGCGCCCAGCAGATAGGGAATGACCGGGAAATCGTGCTGGCGGTACCAGTCGGGTGGGCTGTTCGGATAGGGCTTTGCGCCATTGGGATGGTAGTAGGCACTGGGTAGCGTGCTGTACCACGACCAGTCCGGCATGTTGTATTTGTGGCCGGTGTCGTTGCGGCCGTACCCCGGGCCTTCTTCAACAGTGGGATTGGCCCAGTTGTTCGGGTAGATCCAACCGCCGTCCATCATGTCGATGTAAGTGCGCGTCTCGTTGTACTGGGCGTTATCCACCATGTCGCCGGTGATGAGGGTAAACGCCAGCGGCAGGTTCGTTGCCGGGCCGGCGCCGAGATTGCGCAGCGAGCTCACCATCGCGGCGCCCATCTGGGCGAGCAACCGCTCCTGCGGACGATAGGCGGAACCCGTATCCCACGAGGGATCGACGTCATTGCGCTTGTCCAGAAACGGCACGCGCGCCGGGGATTGATCGTCACAGATCTGCGTATCGGACATGTGCCCGAACGCCAGCAATTGCTGTGTATTGACCAGGTTCTGCGGTATCGGACTGCCATCGAGCGTACGCACCACGCGTGCGTAGGTGCCCGGCTGCGCTACCAGTTTGTTGTAGCCGTGCAGGGAATGCTGCGGCGAACCCGTGATGACCGTACCGAGCGTGGTCTTGTCGGCCGTCGTCGCATAGGCGGCGTCCGGCAGGCTGGTCATGCCAGTGGCAAGGACGACCGTCGCTGCCAGCGTACTCAGCTTGAAACTACTTATGGACATTCGAAACTCCCAACCTCTTTCACAGTGTGATTTCAGGAACACCGCCACGTTGATCACGCCAGACGGATCCGCGCGCGGTGCCTGGGCCGCGGATTCCGGCGACGCGGTACGGCTCATCGGTGCTCGTCCCCCGTCGTGCCAACCGAAGAACGCAGGCTCGGGAAGAACCACGCCATGCAAATTTGCAAATCCACCATCCGACGACGCGGCGATGCCATGGCGTGTTTTGCGAGGGAATTGCGTTCGCGGCAGTAGCGGCCGCCACGTCGCGCCTGCATGGGCTAAAGAGCGAACCCGGCCCGGAAGGGCGACAACGGTTGCCGACGCCGAGAACACGATGGCATCCTCGTCCCCCACTTCGATGGCGACGGACGGCGCACTGCGCCCCTCGATTCCGTTTACGCTCGATACTTCCGGTGGAGAGTGCGATGGCCCCGCTGCGCCAGGCGTTCGAAGCATTGATCGACTTGCCACGACACGAGCAGGAGGCGCGCCTGACGACCCTGCCGTTGAGCGCCGACCAGATTCGAACGCTCCGCCACATGCTGGCCGCGCATGCCGACGAGCGGGGCTGGCTGGATGTCTCCATCGGCGAGGTGCTGGACGAGCTGCGCGGTCCCCGCGAATGGGATGAGCACCTGCTCGGCAAGACCATCGGCACGTTCGTGATCCACGAGCGAATCGGCGAAGGCGGGTCGTCCGTGGTGTTCCGCGCGGAACGCGCAGCCGGCAGTGGCACGCAGTTCGTCGCGCTGAAGATGCTCCGGGCCGGACTGTTTTCCAGCAGCGCCGACCGCCGCTTTCGCCGCGAGCACGCGATCCTCGCGCAACTGAATCATCCAAACATCGCGCGCCTGATTGAAGGCGGCGTCAGCGACAATGGCATCCCCTATATCGCCATGGAGCTGGTCGAAGGCGCGCCGATAACCCGCCACGCCGATCAACGCGGACTTTCGATCGAGGAACGCCTTGCCCTGTTCGCACAACTGTGCCGAACGATCGACGCGGCACACGCCATGCTCGTCGTCCATCGCGACCTGAAGCCATCGAATGCGCTGGTCGATACGCACGGTCAATTGAAAGTGCTGGATTTCGGCATCGCGAAACTGCAGACCGGTGATCAGAATACAGAGCTGACCCAGACGATCTCGCTGACGCCGGAGTACGCCGCACCGGAGCAGTTCTATCGCGACCATCCCACGGTCGCCGTTGACGTGTTTGCGCTGGGCGTCATGCTGGGCGAACTGTTGACCGGCGACCGGTTGCGGCAAGCGGTACTCAGTGCGGCCGTCGCGCGCGGAACGCACGCGCTGCCAGCAGGACTCCCGGCCCGGCACCTGCTTGCGCGCCGGCTTCGCGGCGACCTCGATGCCATCGCGCTCAAGGCGACAGACACGGATCCGGCGCAGCGATACCGGTCTGCCGAGGCGCTCGCCGCCGACATCGATCGCGTGCTCGCCGGGCAACCGGTCAGCGCACGCACCCCAAGCCTGTCCTATCGCCTGAAGAAGTTGGTCGGGCGGCATCGGCTCGCTACGGCCCTTTCGCTTCTGACTCTCCTGGCCATCTTGTCTAGCCTGGCGACGGCGCTGTACCAGCGGCGCCTGGCCCAGCAGGAGGCTGTGAGGGCGAACACAGTCCGGGACTTCGTACTCGATGTCTTCGATTCGGCCAAGGCAAACCTGCCGCGGGAGCAACGCCCTACGCCGGAGGCATTAGTCACGCAGGCCGCGCTTCGACTGGAAGGCACCACAAACCTGGACAACGCGACCCGCTCGGAGCTGACCCGGGCGATCGGCGAAGTGTGGTTGTCGCTGGGCAGCTACGAAGCCGCGGACAAGGCGCTGCAGCAGGCCGCGACCTACGCCGCGGCGTCGCGCGACACCGCCGCGCTGATGGCGATATCCATCCTGCGCGCAGATGGCTGGCAGCGCAGCGGTCGCGCCACGGAGGCGGTACAGGCACTGCTGCCGATCGTGGAGCGGATGCGAAACGCACCGGCGCGGCCCTTGGTCCGCGCCCTTCACGTGCTGGCTCGCGCGGAGATGGATTCGGGCGAACGACAACGCAGCCTGGAACACGTCCGCGAGGCGGCGGCGGTATCGGCGCAGCTGCTGGGCGAGTCGAGCCAGGATGCCGTTGCGGCACGATTGGAAGTCGGCAACACACTCGCGGTATTGGGCCGCAACGTGGAAGCGATCGCCGCCATCGAACCGCAGCTGCAACGCTGGCGCGACGGCGGTTTGCCAGAGGATATCCGCTACGTGCAGGGTGTCGCGAACCTGGTAGTGGCAAACGACGCCCTTGGCCGTTCCGCCGACGCAGAATCCCGGGCGCGGGAACTGCTGGCGCTCAAACGACGAATCTATCCTGCGGCACACGAATCCATCGCCAAGACGCAACGCGATCTGGCGCACCTGCTTGTCCGACGCGGCGACTTCGCCGGTGCGACGGACGCGCTGGCCGACGCGCTTCGGATGCAACGCCAATCGCTGGGAGCAGACCACATCGAGGTCGCCAAGACGATCGAGGCCAGCGGGTACGTACTGATGCAACAGGGAAAACTGGAAGCGGCTGCGACCCAGTTCCTGGAAGTGGCTGCCCACTGCGAGCGCACACGGGTGCAGGACGACGTGTGTCCACGCGCCCGCCACAATCTGGCCAGTGGCTACTACCGCGCCGGGCGCCTGGCCGAGGCGGAAACGCAGATGCGCACGGCACTGGAGGTCCGTCGCCGGTCCCTTGGCGCGGATCACCCGTCGGTGGCAGCGTCCATGACCGGTCTTTCCACTATCACGGCGGATCTCGGAAAAACCGCCGAGTCCCTCTCGCTGGCCGTGGGCGCGCTTGCCAGTTTAGCGCGCTCAGGCCACGGGCAGTCGCGCAACGCGGCGCTGGCGACAGCGGCCTATGCCAACGCCCTCGCCCACGCCGATCGCCACGAGGAAGCCCTGGAACAGACGGATGCCGCGCTCGCCCTGCTGGCCCGCACGGACCCGAAAGACCAGGCCCGCCGCGCCACCGTTCTCGTGCTGCGCGCCGATATTCTTCAGCGCCTGGGCCAGACCAGCGCGTCTCGGAAAGCCATGGACGAGTTCGCGACGATGCAGGTTCCCCTCCTGGAACTTCCGCACGCAACGCAACGCCGGCTCAGCCGCCTGAGGGGCGAGGAGTAGAACGCCGCCGCTACGACGGCTGTCCGCGTTGCTCCGACAGCTGCGCCATCAGGAAGGCACGCGCGTACTGCCAGTCGCGGTCCACCGTTCGCGGTGAAAGCGCCATGAGTTCCGCCACACGCGCGAGCGGCAGCCCCGCGAAATAGTGCAGTTCCATCACCTGGGCGGCACGGGGCGAGTCGGCGGCGAGCACGGCCAGTGCAGCGTCGAGCTCCAGCGCGAGCGAGGGATCGACCGACACGCCGCTGGCGAGCGGATCGGTGAGTGCAATTCTCACGATATCCCCGCCGTCTTTCAGCGACATGCGTTTGCGCGCCAGGTCGATCAGCAGGTGCCGCATCGCTTTCGCGGCATACCCGAAGAACTCCAGTTCCCGCTCAAAGATCAGATCACGCTCGTTAAAGACCCGCAGATACAGCTCATGCACGATTTCCGTCGTGCTGTAGGTCGCGGGCGAACCGGCGTTGTAGCGCTGGCGGCCAGCCATTGCCTTCAAGCGTTGGTATACGCCGGCAAACAGCGCGTTGGCGGCCAGTGAATCCGGAGGGGTCTGCGGCATTGGCGAAGCATCGGGGTGACTGGCGATCATTGTGTCATACCCTCTTCTGATACCGCGCATGAGTATCCGGCCCCGGCGCCTGCCTCGGCGCCAAACGAAAAACCGCCTCCCGACGCGCCATGCGACGGCCCCGCGGCCCGTCACACGATTTCGATCACCGTATCGCCGATCGTCAGGCAGTCGCCCCGCCATACCTCGGCGAAGTAGACAAAGCGCCCATTGAGAATCGTCCGGTTTTTCGAACCGAGGTCGCGCACCCACACGGCCCCTTCGCTGCGCCACAGTTCACAATGACGGCGCGAGATGCGCACATCATCCAGACGGATGCCGCTCTCGGCGCCTCGGCCGATAATGAGAGGGTCGTCGCCAATCCGCGCCTGCAGGCCCATCCGCGGCCCGCTCATGATGACGAGGGTGTAGGAGGCAGCCGGCGCTTCGGCCGCGGAATCGGCGACCCCGTGGCGAGCCCCGTCAGCGGCCACCCGTCGATGATCGAACCGGTTTGCCAGCGGAGTGGCGCGATTGTCGTCCGCACCTGAGTCGGACACGGAATTTGCGCCGTCGGGCAGCGGCGTCGGATGGCTCATTCGCGCACCGGTCGTCGACGAACCGGACGGATTGTTCGCGCCTTGTCCAGGCAGGCCATGGCGTGTTCGGCCAATTGACGTGCCTGGCGCCGGCGAATCCAGGGCTGAAGGAGTGTCTTGAGAAACCGCATCATGACGGCCTGCGTCCAGAGAGGAGTTACGTCCAGAGAACGTAATACCGCGCAAATACATGTCACAGCCCGGGGCGGGCCGTCCCTGCTCCCGCGAAAATCGCCCGTGGACAGCGGCCCCTCCCGCCCCCCTGCAGGCGATTCCGGAAGACGCCAGCGACCTGAACCCTTTGCCCATTGCAAACGCCCGCCGCTTTGTCGAACTCGTAGCTGAGAACGCGGCCGGGCGGTGAAAAGCGTCACGGGATGCCAACTGGCGATACTCGCCCCGCCGATGGCTGGTGATGCGGGCGGACGCGGGGCGAGGATGGGGTCGCCGGCGCTCTAGCGCGAGGTACCATTCTTGTTTTTCGATTCACCGACCAGGCCGGCCTTTGCCGCCTTCCTGGCCACATCCACCGCGGCCTCGAAGGTGAAAAGCTCGGGCAAATCCGGATTATCCAGCGGCCGTCCCAGGATCGGCCTGCCCTTGCTGGTGACGATCAAATAGGTCATTTGCATCTGGTAGCCGTTCCAGTGCGACTCACAGCCGTCGTCCATGACGTATTCCGTCCAGTGGATCGTGGCAAATCGGCCCCATAGACGTCCGGCTATCCGCTCGACAATCCGGAAACGGGTTTTCCGCGCATCGCCTTCTCCTTCCTCGGTCCTTTCCGCGATTCCCACGAATACCGTGTCGCCTTTGCCGAGAATCTCCATCATTCTCCTGGTCTTCGTCGCGATCGTCTCCGCGACCCGCCGTGCCGCTTCTTCCGGGGTCGGCTGGACGTAGGACGGACCGGGATGGTGTTGCATGATTCTGCAGGCGCCCGCAGCCGAAGGCCATGCGGTTCCGATCGCGCCCGAGGCCATGAAAAGTGCAACGGCAGTGCTGCGAATGGCCATCAGGGGTACTCCGGGAGTGCCGTTGAGCAACGGGCACCGTTGCCTGATTTTCAGTGTAGGCCATTGCTGCCGTTTCCGGTCGGCTGCGCCGGCCGGGCTGCAGTGATGGTTGTCGCCGCCGGCTTCGACACCGCGCCGACGCCCGCGTCCAGAGGACGCACGCTGCGCCGCGGCAAGCGGATCGTCACCTGGGTGCCCTGCCCCGGCTCGCTGGCAATTTCCAGATGCCCGCCATGCGCCTGCACGATTCCGTAGGCCACCGACAGGCCCAGGCCGGTGCCGGATCCGACCGGCTTGGTGGTGAAGAAGGGTTCGCACACGTGGGGCAGATGCTCCGGTGCGATGCCGCAACCGGTGTCCGTGATGCGAATCCAGACGCTCGTGTCGTCCTGTCCGGTGCTCAGAATGATGCGTCCCTTTCCGCTGATGGATTGCACCGCGTTCGTCAGGACATTCAGGAATACCTGGTTGAGCTGGAATGGCTGGCAATCGATCGGCGCCAGGTCCGCATACTGCGTGACCACTTCGATCTCTTTGTCGCGCAGTGGCGATGCCATCAGGTTGAGCGTACTGGCTAGCCCCTCGTGCACGTCAACCGACTGCCATTCGGCGCCATCCAGATGGGAAAAGTCCCGCAGGTCCGAGACAATCTTCTTGACCTTGTCGACCCCGTCCTTGGCTTCGCCCAGCAACTGCACGGTGTCGTCGCGCAGGTAGTCCAGCTCGATCGATGCCTTGAGCGATTGGGCCTGCACCAATTCCGGCAACGTCGGATCCACGCGCGGTTCGAGCCGCGCGTACGCGTCGAGCAGCGATACCACGGACTGCCAGTAGTGCTCCAGGCTGCCCAGGTTGGAACGCACGTACGCAATCGGTGTATTGATCTCGTGAGCGACGCCGGCGGCGAGCTGGCCCACCGAGGCCATTTTCTCCGACTGCAGCAACTGGTTCTGGGTACCCACCAGACGCTGGTTGAGTGCTTCCAGTGCGCTGTTTTGCTGGGTCAACGCCGTCTGCGCGGCGACGCGCTCGTCGATTTCCACGTGCAGCTGCAGATTCGCGCGGCTCAGGTCCAGGTTTGCCTCGCGCAGCGCCACCGTGCGTTCGGCGACTTGCGCTTCCAGTACGCGGTTGCGCCGGAGCAAGGCGGCCGTGCGCCAACGGAACACCAGGACAGCCAGCCCCAGTATCCACACGATGACCAGTCCGCGTGTCCACCAGGATTGCCACCACGCCGGCAGCACCTCGAACTCGAACGTGGTGGCAGGCCCCCACGCGCCATAGGGAACGACACGCGCCGCCACTTCGTAGCGGTAGCGGCCAGGCGCCAGGGCGGAATAGCGCGCCTCGCGCGTTGTGCTCGTATTGAATTCGGATTCCCGACCGGCCAGGCGCTCGCGGTATTCGATTTTCCCTTCGCCGAGAAAACTCAAGCCGGCAAACCGCACCGCGAAGGTGTTGTCGCCATAGGGCGTCTGCACGGTGGTGTCGGTGGGCAGGAGCGATTGTTTGCCAAGGGTGATATCAATCAGCGCGACCGTTGGCGGCACCGGGTCGGCGAGGGTGTGCAGCGCCTGGGTATCCACGCGCACCAGGCCCTGCGTGGTGCCGATCCATACATTCCCGCTGGCTTCGGCCAGGAACGACATGCTGGCCGTGTCTTCCCCCACCAACCCTTCGGTATAGCCAAAATGCACGGTGCCGCCGCTGCCGACGACGTCGACGCCTTTGCCGCCGCCGATCCAGATCTGCTCGTCGCGGTCTTCACCCACCAGATACGCCTTGTCGGCGGATTGCGTTGTGGCATTGTCCAGATGTCCCACGATGCGCAGCTTGCCGCCTTCGTACCGGAGCCTCGCAATACCGTACGGTTCGACGTACGGCACCAGCAGTTCGCCGTTGCGGCGTGGAAACACATAGGCCACGCTGTCCTGGCGCAGTCCATCCTGCGCCGTGAAACGTCGCCAGTGCCCGTTCTCGCGCAGCGCCAGGCCATTCCGGCCCGCCGCCCAGATCCGACCGGCGGCATCTGCGCGGACGTCACTGACCGACTCCTGCGCACTGCCTCCGGGCAATGTCACCGGTTCGAAGCGCAGCGTGTCAGCCCGCGTATCCGCGTGGAACAGACCTGCCCGGTCGGTGCTGGCCCAGAGCAGCCCCTCGCCATCGAGCAGCAGTCGGAAGGTGCGCTTGGGATCGGCTGCACCGATTTCGACCCGTTGAATCCGTTCACTGGCCGGGTCGTAGATCAACACGTCATTGCCCGGTACACCGCTCATGTACAGGCGACCGTCCGGGCTCTCCACAATCGAGCGGATCGTATTTGACTCGGTGCCGGCAATGGTTCGGAACGCATCGCCTTCCAGCACTGCAAGACCATGACTGGTGCCCACCCACAGCCGTTGCCTGCGATCACGATGAATGCACCAGACGACGTTGTAGGGCAGCCCTTCCGAGGTGGTGTAGGCGTGCACCGCACCTCGCCCAAGCAACCGGTGCAGGCCGACCGTGCCGACCCAGATGGAACCTTCGCGATCTTCCAGGAACGGCCAGGGCCCTCCGGGCAGCCCCTGCCGGGGACCGATGATGTTCCAGCCCGTTTCACCGCGATGCATCAGTCCCCGGTCATTGGACACCCACAGCTCGCCGCGACGGTCCACGGCCAGGTAACTCCGGTTGCTTACCAGCGGCAGCGGCGTGGCCGCCTCGACGAAACCAGTGGCGCCCGGTTCCAGCACCCACAGGCGTGTGGGCGTACGGGCCCAGACGCGGCCGCCACCGTCTTCCACGATGGCGTCGATACGCTGGTGCGCGTGGAGCTCGAAACGGGTCCAGTGACCGCCGTTCCAACTGAGCACGCTGCCCTGCCCGTTCCAGTGTGCCAGCCACACACGCTGTGCCTGGCGGCGCCGCCACAGCGCCGTCGCTTCGCCGGCCGGCCAGTCGGCGACCGTCGTGAACCGACCATCGGCCGTGCGGGCAAATGGCCCCTGGGGCGTGGCGATCCACAGGCCGGACGGCCCGTCGGCAATCCCGTTGATGGCTTCCCGCGGCAACCCCACGTCCGGCGCAACTGCGACGAAGTGGCGCCCCTGGCGTCGGCAAAGCCCCGCCAGCGTGCCAACCCAGAGCTGGCCATCCGGGTCCTCGTGGATCGCATAGATATGCGTCGACGGCAGCCCTGCTGCCAGGCCGAATTCGTCGAAACGGTAGCCGTCGTAGCGGTACAAGCCGTCCTCGGTGCCGACCCAGAGGAAGCCGACCCGGTCCTGCAGCAGGCGGACGACACTGGTATTGGTCAGCCCCTGCTCGGGGCCGTAGCTGCGGAAGACATAGTGTCCCGGCGGCGGATCTGGCAGCTCGGCAGCACGTGCCCCGGCACTGAAACAGGCCTGGGCACCGCTGATCAACAAACAAATGCGCAGGAAGCGCCAAATGGATACCACCGGCCGGTAGTCGAGCCGACCGGAGGAGTCTGCGGAGGACGCTGCGCTGGGCACGGCGCCATCCTAACCGAGGTGGCGGGCGGACGAATGCAAATCGGCGTGACCAACAGGTCGCCCCGAAAGCTTGCCGGGGGACTTCAGAAACGCCCGGATTGATCCGGCAGCGTCCAGACCGGCCCGTCCAACCCGTGCCGGCGAAAGAGATCAGTGGCCTCGCTGACGGACCACTTCTTCCAGTCGGCGTCCGCGTGACGGGAGTACCACTCTGCCGCGAACCGCCAGATCTGCTCGATCGGGCGGACATCGCCCTTGGGGATGCCGCGCGTCGCACACCAGTGGTCGACCTCCGCCCCGGTGCGGAACACCAGCATGACAGAGCAGGTGTAGATGACATTCTCCCAGGCCTTGCGCATGGGAATCGGGAAGTGGACGACGTAGTCCTTATCCAGCAGGTTGCCGTCCTCGATCCGGATCGTGGCCGGCGCATCCATCGCGCCCAGGCGCGTCTCGATCGTCGCCGTACCTCCGGCAAGGTGCGCCACGCCCAGGGAACACCAGGCGCAATTGCCCCACCAGGCACATGCCCCCGATCTGACCACGCAGGTCGTCGGTGCGGCAGAGAATGGATGGGCCACCCAGACCTCACCCGAATGTGGATGGAGCACCACGCCGTGGTACTCCGCCAAGGCTTGCAAGCCGCTTCGCACCGTCGTTTCATCACAACGGAACCGTGCGGCGATCTCGCTGATCGTCGGTGCCCGCTGGTTCCGGAGAAACCCGCAGATGATGGCTTCGTGCAATGTGGAAAGATTCGTCACGGCCGAATTCTCGTCAAAGGCTGCATCCGGTGCCCGCTGCCCAGCGGTCGTGGCAGGTTACAGTAGGCGCGTCCACCGCGGAACGGAACGCCTCCGTCTCCGTATGAACCGATACCGATTCGCCCCTCACCGACGGAAGATGCACGCAATGGCCCCGATCAAGACCAGACCCACCGACGCCGGCATCGAGGACTACATTGCATCGCGAGCGAGCGAGGAACAGACGGCTGACTGCAAGACGCTGATGACAATGCTCGGCAAGCTCACCAAACAGCCGCCGAGAATGTGGGGGCCGAGCATCGTCGGGTACGGTTCGTACACGTATACCTATCCCAGTGGGCACTCCGGTGAGATGTGTATGGCCGGCTTTGCCATACGCGGTCGCGACCTGGTCGTCTACCTGGGCTGTGACGATGCGGAGCAAGCCGCATTGCTCGCCAGGCTAGGCAAGCACAAGATGGGCAAGTCGTGCCTGTACTTCAAACGACTTGCCGACATCGATATCAAGGTGCTGGAGCAGCTGGTCGCCGGGTCGATCGCCCACGTGAAGAAACGGTACGGCAAGCCGTAGCGTCCAGTGGCCTGCCGGACAGGTCGGCGGTTCCGGAGCGGAATTCCCGGCGTCGAGCCGCCAAAGGCTTTCAAATTCAGCGCGCCCGGGTAAGTATCCTCACCCGCTACACACGATCGGTCATCCAGCGGCGCACCTAGCCCATACCTCACATTGTTTCCGTCCCCATCAAGGATGATCACCATGCAGAACGCCTCTTCCCTCGACACCCAGGCCGGTGCAGCGGTCTACTCGCCCTTCGTACTCAAGGCGTACGACGCGTGGGTGCTCGGCGTATCCAACCGGTGGGCCTGGCAATGCTCCACGACGCAGGTGCTGCTGCCGTTCTATCGCGAACACCTGGGAGCCCGTCACCTCGATGTCGGCGTCGGGACCGGCTACTACCTCGCGCACGCTGGCTCACCGGACAACCGTGCCGTCGCCTTGCTCGATCTCAACGAGACCAGCCTGCGCACAGCCGCCAGGCGCATGGGACGTCCCAACGCCGGTCTGTACGCAAGGGACGTGATGCGCCCCATCGCACTCGATGGCGCCGCACCGTTCGACTCGATCTCGCTGTTCTACCTGCTCCATTGCCTTCCAGGCACGATGACGGAGAAAGCGGATGTCTTCGCCCATCTCAAGCCACATCTGGCGGCCACCGGCGTGCTGTACGGCGCGACGATCCTCGGCGATTGCGCCAGCCACAACGCCTTCGGGCGCACGCTGATGCGCGTCTACAATCGCAAAGGCATCTTCGGAAATCGGTTCGACACCGTCGATTCACTCTCCGATGCCCTGAACCGGCATTTCCGGAAAGTCGACATTCGCGTGCAGGGCAAGGTGGCGCTGTTCGTTGCGAAAGAACCCGGCTAGGGTCGTCTATTCGGGATCGCGCCGGAAATACCCGGCTACGCGGCTCACCGGGCGCCAAGCTGGCTCGCAAAATTGAGGCTCAGCGTCCAGCTTTCGGCGACATCGACATCGCTTCGTGACCCGCGCCCTCCCTCGCCTTCCGCAGTGAAGAGGAAGGGATAGAAGCTGAAGCTGCGGTCGCCCTGCAAGGTGCGCACGTCGTCCTCCCAACCCTGCCAGCGGATCCAGTCGTAAAAGGCGCCAAGCCCCTCCGAAAAGGACCACTGCAGGAATTCGGAGTAGCCCACGTGCAGCGGTTCCCACGCCAGCGAGTCGGGTGCGAAGTAGTACATGCCACCCGGATCGCCGCCGAGCGCGCCGCCGTTGATGGCGAAGAACCCCCCGACGGCGTCGTCGGCGACGAGCAGGAAGCCTTCGCCGCGCCCGACGTTCCAGCCCGGCAGCGTTCGTGTCAGCCGGGGGTGGCCGGAGCCTAGAATGCGCAGCCATCCTCCATCGACCAAGATACCGCCGGTATCATGGATGATCGCTCCCATTGGCGATCGGGTGGTGACCTGCACCTTGAGCAGGGCCGCATCGCGTTGGGCCGACGGAGGCAGGATCTCCACCGACCTGACAGCGGAAGCAGCCCATTGGCGCACCAGGGGAAACGCTGGCTCGTGGAGGTCGATGAGTTCGTACAGGGTACGCATCGTGTCAGGCCATCCTCTCTGCGGTGCAGCATTTTCGACGCATCCCTGGTGCCCACCTGGCGTCCTCCATGACACCCGCAGAAACTAGCATAGAACCCCAACACAGCCAGCCCGTCTGAGGGCGTGTTGGCAACGCTGGTCGGTTTGTGCGGTGGCGTCGGCGACCCCAGCTCGGTATCGGAGTGGACCCTTTTCGGGACTCCAGCGCTGCCCTCTCCATTCGCCGCCTGCCACTGGTCGAGCCTGTCGGCGTGCCGGGCAACGTCACGTGTGCCCACCCGCCATAACCCGGCGCTACCCAAAGCGAAGCGATCGATCGACCTGGAGTCCATCAAGAGTCCGGTCCGCGCACACAGCCCGACGAATCCGCCGGGCACCATCAGCGTCGACCAGCACCATGCTGACCTTGAACCGGCCGATCAGCCGCATGTTCGCCGGATTTGAGACGGTTCGCCGAGCCGACGTGGTTCCGGCAGCGCTACGCCGCTTCCTCGCATACAGAAAAACGACGGCCGCAAGACAGCGATTGTCGCTACCGCTAACTCCGGTGGGTGATAGCAATGGTGGATTCCCGGTGCTGGCAATGACGTAGCACCGTTGGCGACACGCCGTACGGAACTGTGACGTAACGCCCATCTTTCACCCTTCCCTGCTAGCGGCTGACCATGTTTCCCCTCCCGTCGCGGGTACCTGCCTGACGCGTGTCACGCCGGGGGCCCACCTTGCGGGAAGCAGGGCGATACACACGTCATCCTCCCATTCTCTGGATGACCTCAAATGAGACAAGTCATTTCATACACGCAGGAGCGATCGTCCTGGCGGCATCGGGTATCGGGTAGCGCGATTGCGCTACTGGTGATCCTGGGCAGCAGTACACCGACCTGCAACCTGTCGGCCAACGAAATCAAACGCAGTGAATCCGGCAACCCGTTGGAACTGGTTACCGGCGGCCTCCTCGATAGCCTTGGTTGGGACGGCGGCGCACGCGAATGGTTCGGTGCCAGCCTTGCCGTATCACAGGATGCGGTCGTTGTCGGCCTGCCGGGCGACAGCGCAGGTGGACCAGAAAATGCCGGTTCCGTCTATCTGATGCGCCCCGGGTTGCTCGGGCGCCCCTTCGCCAAGCTCATTCCATCAACGCAACGCAAGCACGCCCGTTTCGGGACCTCGGTCGCCGCCCGGAGCTTGCCATTTCCCCAGCCGATTGCCATTGCCGGCGCCCCGGGCGATGGCTGTGGCGCGGTCTATGTCTTCGAAAGCGGCCAGGAGGTGTGGTCCCAGAAGGCCAGGATCGTATCCACAAGCCTGCCCTGCGACGCCGAATTCGGAACGTCCCTGGCGCTGTTCGAAGACACCTTAGTCGTCGGGAGCAAGGGCAAGGGTGCCGTCGTGTTCACCCAAAGTGGTGACACGTGGACCGAACAGGGCGTCCTCCTGCCCGACGACGGCTGGACGAACTCCGGGTTCGGTCGCCAGGTTGCCGTCTATGGCGACATGGTGGTCGTGGGCGCTGTCATTGCCACGGATGGAGGCCCGGCGAGGGATACCGCGGTCGTGTACGACCGCAGAAATGGCGTCTGGAGTCGTACTGCCCTTGCGTCGATGCCCGCGGCCGGATCGAGGCCAGCAGAAGCGGTACCTTCAGTCCCCGTGGCGGCGGTCAACTGGCACAAAATCGTCGTGGGATCACCCTACGCGACGGTGGACGGCAAAACATCCGCCGGCCAGGTGGGCGTGTTCGATCGCGTAATGACCGATCAGTGGAGCAGTCCGCAGATCGTCCTATCGCCACAACCGGCGGCCAATGCGCGATTTGGCGCCTCCGTGCTGATGAAGGTGGATGACGTGCGCAGGCTGTATGCCGCAGATCAGCCGCAGCAAGGGGACCTCGCCCACGTGACCGGCTTTGAATATTTCTCTGACCGGTGGACCGCCATCGGCACCGTGGAACACGCGAATGTGCGCGGTGAATTCACGATACCGATGGATGTATCGCGGGACTTGTTTGTCGGCGTACCGACATTCGATGACGATTTCGAAGAACAGGGCGCGGTCATACAGTATTTGCTGCCGCTCTTCGATGGCAGAACCGGCGATGCGATCGCGGTGGGCGGTGGCGGCCGGGCCTCTGTCGGCATGTCCATCAGTGCCGACGGAGAAACAGCCCTGGTGGGCGCGCCCAGCTACGCCGGTGTCGGCGCGCAGATCTATCTGAAGCGCTACTGGGGAGGGTGGTGGCCGGGACGCGCCTCAAGCCCCGGTGACCCGGACACCGGTGCCGGCGAAAGTGTTGCCATCGATGGCCGCGTCGCCGTGGCGGGTCGTCCGGGTTCCGGGTCAGGCTCCGTGGAAGTATCCCGGTTCGAACAGCAAATGTGGTTGCAGGACGCGATCCTGACCGCACCGGACCTTCCCTACAAGGGATTTGGTGAATCGGTCTCCGCCAGCGGATCGCGCATCGTCGTGGGCGCACGCAGTGACGACACCTTTCAGCAACCGGGCGCAGCCATCGTCTACGAACGCGAAAACAGTACGTGGATACGCAAGGCTGTCCTGACACCGGCCTCTCCGGGGGCCGGTGGTTTCGGCCGCTACGTCGACATCCAGGGCAACACAATTGTCGTGGGTGCACCACGCGACACCCTGGGCGGAAACACGCCGCGCGGCGCCGCCTACGTATTCGCGCTGGTGAATGGCACCTGGACTCAGCGCGCACGGCTGACAGACATGGACGGCCAACCCGGCGATCGTTTTGGCGAAATGGTACAGATCGACGAGGGACGCATTATCGTCGGCAGCCCCGGCTCGCTCGAGCGGCGCGGAAAAGCGTACGTGTTCACAAAGTCCAATGGCAGCTGGAACCGGACTGCCGAACTGGTGGCACCCGACGGAATAGCCGGTGACGAGTTCGGCTCCGCCGTCGCCATCGATGGTCCAGCCGTTCTGGTCGGCGCGCCCATGGCAGCGGTCGATGGGCTGGCACGCGCCGGTGTCGCCCACAGCTTCAGCCATGGCGTCGACGGCTGGCAATGGCGTGAGCGCCTGGTTGCACCGATCATCAACGCCCGCGCACAGTTCGGCCGCGCCGTTGCGATATCCGGCTCCTATGTCCTGATTGGCGCCCCCTATGCATCGACCCCACCACCCTATGGCACCAGCAAGGGAGGAGCGGTGTTCGCCGGATCGTGGGAAGTCTTGTCCGACGGTACGCAGGCGAAGCGCTAGAAACAGGCCGTAGCAAGCGATAGTGAACCACTCCCCCGGCTTTCGCCGGCGGGAGTGGCGGACCTATTCCCGGCGTGCTTCGGCCGGCGCCTCCGACGTTGGTTGCACCGGTCGCAGCGCCTGGATCAGGAGATTTGCCGTTGCTTCCGCAGATCCATCGCCAGTGAGCGCAACGGCGACATACGCGTTGTCGGCCAGCGAATAGGCCACGACGGCTTTCACACCCGGCGCGCCGCCGCTATGGCCAATCCAGATAGCGGGGTCGCCCTGCGTCGACGGGATCTCGTAGGCCATCACACCCATGCCGTAACTCATGGGCTGCCCGAACATCGGATACAGGCGCGAATACATCAGGCGCAGGGATTCGAGGCGAACCAGATGCCCCTGGAGCAAGGCACTTTCAAACGCGACCATGCCTTCGGCGTCCGCGGCGATCGGTCCGGAAGCGCCCGGTGTTCGCGGATCAACGGCAGGTTCATCGGTAGTGGAAGCCGGCGACGCGATGTCCGCCAGTGCGTCCTCCCTGACAATCGTCCGGACGCGTCCATGTTTCAGGCGGGCAACCACGCGCTCGGTCAACGCCTGCTCCAATGGCTTTCCCTCAACGGCTTCAATGACCGCGCCCAGCAAGGTGTAGCCGGTGTTCGAATAGCGCCAGTTCGTACCTGGACAGAACAGTGGACCGTGCTCGCGCGCGATCGTGACGACCTCGGTTGCCGACAGACGCCGTCTTACAGCGCGGAAGGCGGGATCTTCGTTGTAGCTGTAGAGGCCGCTGGTGTGCGACAGCAGCATTTCCACGGTGATCATTTCACCATTGGGTACATTTTCCACCCAGCGGGAAATGGGATCAGTCAGCGCGAGCTTGCCCTCTTCCATCAGCTGCATCACGGCAACAGCGACAAATGACTTCCCCGCACTCGCCCAATAGTGCAGCATTTCCGGCCCGCTCCCGGGATGACGGGCCTGCCAGGTACCCCTTCCCGGTGCTTTGACCGCCACCGTCATGGCGGTTGCCCGGGTCGCTGTCAGGGCCTTCTGCATCGCCGCCTGGAGCCGACGGGCCGTCTTCGTATCCAGCGCGGCGTCGCTACCCTCACCGACGGACCACGCCGCGTCCAGCGGGAGTTGGCGTCGTGGCGGCCCACTATAGGCTGCATCTGGCTTGCAATCGTCCGTGGCGGCCGCCGCATGTGCAGGCAGTGGAATTGACGCTACTGCCAGCAAACACCGAATCCCGATGGGGAGCAGCTTGCAAGTCGACAGGGAATTCATGGCGCGCATGCTTCCAGGTGGAGGAACGCGCCATCCTAGGGCGTCACCGGCACCGCAGTATGAAAGCTTCCTGAGCTATTACGGCTACGCCCGTGTCTCAACAAGGCCACGCCCAGCCAGATGAACCAGGCGATCTGGCTCAGTCCGAAAACCGCCTTGGTTGCTTCGCCAGGCGCGACAGTCGCGATACCTGCTGCGCCTACCAGCAGGCCGAGATAGCACAACGGCCTTGATAGAGCGCCACCGAGGGCGGCAATGCTGAGGAGCAGCACCCAAAGGCCGCCGACAACCTCATTGCCGCCGCCAATGCCCTCGACGACCACGTTGATCGTCGAGTACATGGCGAATGCGCGATCCGGGTCTTTGCCCGCCCAATCGACAGCGGCGAACAATCCGACATTGGCAATCATGCCAGCTGCGATCACCAGTCCGACCCATAGCATTCCGAAGACGGCCGACAGACGCGCCAGCAGAGGGCTGCCCGCCCTCAATCGTTCATGGACCGCAAGAACCAGCAGCGCCAGCGCGACGCCAAAGCCGACGAAGCCGGCCAGGTGCATGCTGGCAAGCAACGCTGCATGGTCGGCCAGATAGGCCAGCTTTTCGACCACGCCAGCATCGACGGGGTACTTCCAGTACGCGCCGAAAAAGGCAAACAACAGAATGTACAGAGCCGCCTCGACAAGAGCAGCTATTCCGCCAAGCTTTTGCAAACGTTCCATCACCATTTCTCCAATGACTTCTGACCAGGCCGCGAACAGGCCACTTTTCATCGCACGACTCAGGCGCGGCCCAGCCGCGCCCCCAACAGGACGTGACTACAGATGTGGTTTCCACAGAAGCTGGTAGGCGCCGAAGACGCCCAGGGCGGTCAACGCGGTGAATCCAGCCAGCGTAACCACGATCGCCATTCGCACGCGGGCCGACTGCACGCGCTGGGCAAGGAAATACAGCTCCAACACGGCCAGCGGCAGCAGGTAGCAGCCGAACGCCCAGGCCAGGTCGAAGGGGCCGTCCACGGCCGGTGTGCTCCAGCGGGGCCCTTGATTCAGAAGGATCCAGGCCGAAAATCCGAGCCGGTAGAACCACACGCCGTTGACCACCATGAAGCACCGCAGCGCCCAGCGCCGATGCCTGGCGAACTGGCCGTGACGGGCGTAGCGGAGAGCCAGCGCCGAGAAGAAAAGGATCAGCACCGCATTCACGCTGATCCCCACGGCACCGCCAAGGCTCAAATGGGCCCCACGCCACCAGGTCATCAGCAGCCCACTGGTCGCTGCCACCGCTGCGATTGCCAGGAACAGGCGCCCGTTCCAACGGTGGAGCGCCGGCCAGCGCTGCCGAACCTGCGGAGCCAGCTGCAGCAGGCCACCGAGTGAGAGCACGATCGCCAGCAGAACGTGACTGATGAACAAGGCATTGCCAGCCGTATCGCCGGCGACATGGCCGACGATCGCCTTGCGGTTCCACGCTGCAGCGTCACCCGCCCAGGTCGGCGCGCCGTAGGCAATGGCAAGGTAGTAGACGAACAGCCAATGACCGGCCGCGGCGACGGCATACCAGGCGGCCGCCACGAGCGCGAGGGCCGTTCCGCCGCGTGAACGGGGTAAGGGGATAGCGATTGCATTCATGCAGTGGCCTTATGCGAGGTGGTGTGACGGGCCGGGTGTCACCTGGCGGGCCCGCGCATTCCGTTGTCGGCGATCCCACGACTCGCGTCTCGCCGATTCGGAAATCGGCGAATGCTTTTCGGTCCACCATGACCTTTGGCTGCACCAGATGACCGTCGTTCTCCCCTGACTATCGGGAGTTGACCGTGACTGCCGGCCACGCAACCATGGCGCCCTCTCGACGATGGAGTGGGCGCCGCCAATGGACTCGCTGGTAACGCTGACGCAGTTCGCGGCGATCGCAGTGGGACTGGCCTGGCTGTTCGCATTGCTGGCCACGCCGCGCAAGACGGCTCTGCATGTGACCTGGGCGGTGTTCTGCGGCTCCCTCTGCCTGATGTTGGCCAAGGCCGCGATGGCCGACTCGCTGGGCAGCTACCGTTACCTCGTCGGCATGGGCGCCTGCGCTACCTGCAACGTGTTCTGGCTGGTTTCACGGGCGCTGTTCCGGACCGGACAGCCCTTCCAGGCCCGGCACATCCTGTTTGCGGCCGCGCTGTCTGCGCCCATCGTGCTCGGTCAGTTGATGCAGTTGGTCGCCGCACAGGAAGTGCTCGGCAACCCCCTGTATCGCATTGCTACCGGCGGTATTGCCGAGTGGATTCAGCTGCTCGGCTCTGGCGTCCTGTTGCTGGCGTTCTGGGAGGGCGCGCGCGAGTGGCGCCGCGACCTGCCAGCCGCCGAGCGGCGACTGCGCTGGCTCTTTCTCAGTACCTATGTGGCCTGCGCACTCGCCTGCACGCTGTGGACCAGCCCGACCCAGGATCCGACCTCGCCCCTGGCGCAGATCGGCCCGTTGCTGGAGGCAGCCAGCGCCCTTGTGATGCTGCTGGTGGCCGGCTATGCCGTCCATTTTCGTACCCGGAATCCACTGGTCGAGGAAATCGCTGCTACCCCCTCCGAACCCGAACGGCTCCCGGATGACGACGACCTCGCCTTGGCCCGCCGCATCGAATCCTGCGTGCGCGACCGATCGCTATACCTTGAGCCGGAACTGAAAGTGGCTGACCTGGCCGAGGCACTGGCAACGCCGGACTACCGCATCAGCCGGGCCATCACGCTGGGCCTCGGACACGCGAACTTCAATCGCTTCATCAACAGCTACCGGATCGATCACGCGACACGCCTGCTCAGCGATCCGGCGCTGCGTTCCCGTTCCATTCTGGCGATCGGCATCGACAGCGGGTTTGCCTCGATCGGCCCCTTCAACCGCGCCTTCAAGGCCAGCACCGGCCAGACGCCCAGCGCGTTTCGCAGTGAGGCGCTGGACGGTCCGCGTGACACAGCGGCTTCCGTGGCGACGGCATGACGGCGCGCGCCAAAGCTCGCGTCGCCCTTATCGCCGGTGCAACGGGGCTGGTGGGCCGGCAGATCCTGGAGGGGCTGCTTGCCGATCCCGGCGTCGGTGCCGTACACAGCCTCGGCCGACGAAATCCGGCCCCGCACCCGAAGCTGACCGCGCACAGCGTCGACTTTGCCGCGTTGCCCGCCCTGCCGCCGGCTGACGAGGTGTACCTCGCGCTGGGAACGACGATCAGGGTCGCCGGAAGCCAGGAGGCCTTTCGCGCGATCGACTACGACGCCAATCTGGCAGTGGCAACTGCCGCGGTGGCCGCCGGGGCGAAAACCCTCGGCCTGGTGAGCTCCATGGGCGCCGACGCCCGATCGTCGATCTTCTATAGCCGGGTGAAAGGCGAACTCGAAGACGCCGTGGCGGCACTGCCCTTCACAGGGAGGGTTATCGCCCGCCCGTCCCTTCTGCTCGGGAACCGGGAAATGCTCGGCCAACCCACCCGCCGGGGAGAGTTCTGGGGGGGGGCGTACTCGGCAACGCCCTCGGATTTCTGATTCCCGCGAACTACAAGCCCATACGCGCCTCAGCCGTTGCAGCCGCGTTGCTGGCAGCCGTTCCGTCGGCAACCGGCAATACCATCCTGCTTTCCGGATCACTGCAGCGCGAACGTCGTCCGCCCGCCTGAGCCACGTTTTCCGCCCGGCCTGTGATCGTGAGTTGCTTCGCCCGCCAGGAGCCTCGCATGAAACTGAACGTCAATGGGCACGACCATGAAGTGGATGTGGAACCCACGATGCCGCTCCTGTGGGTGCTACGCGATGAGTTGCACATCACCGGCCCGAAATATGGCTGTGGCATCGGGTATTGCGGCGCCTGCACGGTCCATGTGGGCGGCGCCGCAGTGCGGTCGTGCGTGATGCCGGCCAGTGCTGTTGCGGCGCCGGTGGTGACGATTGAAGGGCTCGGTCAGCCCGATGCATTGCACGCGGTGCAGAAGGCCTGGATTGACCACCAGGTCGCCCAGTGCGGCTACTGCCAGTCCGGTCAGATCATGACGGCTGCGGCGTTCCTGGTGACAGTCCCCTCGCCCACCGACGAGCAGATCGACCAGGCGATGTCGGCGAACCTGTGCCGGTGTGGCACCTATCCACTGATCCGCGAAGCCGTGAAATCCGCCGCGAAGACCCTGCGGGGAGAGGCCCCTTGAGCCGCGCCAGCCGCATCACCCGCCGCGCATTCCTGATTGGATCGGCTGCCGTGGCTGGCGGCGTGCTGTTCGGCATCTACCAGGTGCGCAAGCCGCATCCCAACCCACTGCTGGCCGGCCTGAAGCCCGGCGAGGCGGCACTGACGCCCTGGGTCCGGATCGACAGAAGCGGTGTCACCCTCATCACCTCCCATTCGGATCTGGGCCAGGGCGCCTACTCGATGCAGGCAGCCCTGATTGCCGAGGAACTGGACCTGGAGTTCGGCCAGTTCGCCATCGAGCCCGGCCTACCGGCGGAGGCCTACTACAACCGCGCAGTCGCTTCAGAACAGGTGCCCTTTCACTCGCACGATGTGAGCTGGCAAGCCGAGACGATGCGGGACGTCATGGGCGGGATCTTCAAGGTCATGGGCCTGATGGTGACCGGCGGCTCTTCAGCGGTGCCGGACAGTTTCGACAAGCTCCGGGAAGCTGGCGCTGTCGCCCGCGAGACGCTCAAGCTCGCCGCGTCCCGCAAGACGGGAGTGCCGGTTGCGCAGTTGAAGACGGCGCGCGGCGCCGTACGGCTGCCCGACGGTACGGCGCTCATGTACACAGAACTGGCGGAAATCGCTGCAACGCTCGAACCCGTAGCGGATGTGACGCTCCGGGATCCTTCCGCCTGGCGCCTTGTCGGCAAGCCGATGCAACGTTTGGATATTGTCTCAAAATCCACTGGAACGCTGCGGTACGGCATCGACCTGGCAATCGATGGCATGGTACATGCGACGGTAAAGGTCAATCCGCGCCAGGGCGGAACGCTGATCCGCCACAACGACAGCAAGGCCAGAAATCTTCGGGGCGTCATGACGATTCTCCCCGTGACCAATGGCATCGCGGTCGTGGCGGACAACACCTGGCGCGCCATCCAGGCGGCCAGGCTCATCGACTGCGAATGGAGCCAGGCACCGTATCCGGCCGAAATGAAGGACCACTGGGCTGCCGTTGCCGCGAGCTTCACACCGGAGCGAATGGACAAGCAATGGCGCGACGACGGTGAGATGGACACTGCTCTCGCGCGGGAGGACCTCATCGAAGCCGAATACCGGGCGCCCTATCTCGCCCACGCTCCGATGGAACCCTTGAATGCGGTCGTCCGGGTAAACCCCGATAGCGTGGATGTGTGGGTAGCACACCAGATGCCACGCTTCGTGCAGCAGAAGGTCGCCGCGATCACCGGGATGAGACCCGAGCAGGTGCGGTATCACCAGCAATATGCCGGCGGCAGCTTTGGCCATCGGCTGGAGTTCCAGAACATCCTGCTGTGTACCGAAATAGCGAACCAGATGCGTGGCACGGCAGTGAAGCTCACCTATTCCCGCGAGGAGGATTTCGCCCACGACTTCCCGCGCCAGATCGGTATGGCACGTGGCAAAGGCGTCGTGAAGGACGGCAAGGTTCACGCGTTTGACCTGCAGGTGGCAACTGTCAGTTCATCGGCCTCGCAGGCGTCGCGGCTGGGCCAGTCCCGGCCGCCCGGTGCGGACGGCCAGATCGCGGCCGGCGCCTGGAACCAGCCGTTTGCCATTCCGCACTTCCGCCTGCGCGCCTACAAAGTGCCGGAGCTGGCGCCCACCAGTTCGTGGCGGTCGGTCGGCGCTTCGACACAGGGCTTCTTCGCCAACGCGTTCCTGGACGAACTGATTCATGCAGCCGGTGCGGACCCGCTGCAGGAACGTCTCCGGCTGTGCAACCACGACGTCTCCCGCAAAGTGCTCGAGGCAGTGGGCGAGCTGTCCAACTGGGGCTCCCCGCTGGAACCCGGACGCGGACGCGGTGTCGCCTTCGTAGACAGCTTCGGAGTACCCGTGGCCGAGGTGGTCGAGGTCACGAAGACTCCCAATGGCATTCGTATTGACAATGTATACACCGCCCTGGACGTCGGTCGTGTCGTCGACCCGGTGAACTTCGACAATCAGGTCAAAGGTGCGGTGATCTGGGGTCTGGGCCATGCGATGAACTGCGAAACCACCTATGCCGACGGCATGGCACAACAGACAAATTTCCCGCAGTTCCGGGGCATGCGCCTGGATCAGTGCCCCCGCATAGTCGTTCGCGGCCTGCAGAACGCGCCGCGTATCCGCGGTGTGGGCGAACCGCCGGTGCCGCCGGCGGCTCCGGCGCTGGCTGCGGCGATCTTTTCTGCCACCGGCCAGCGGCTGCGCGAAATGCCTTTCAGCAAATTCGTCACGTTCGCGTAGGGCAAGGCACCGGAAGGCTTCCCTATGGCAATCGTTCCAGCGCGTAGATCCTGACGCCATACGGCGGAACGCTGGCCGGCACGAGCAGTGTGTTTGCGTCGACCTGGTGCGGCACGGATGCATCGCTACGCCATTCGACGGTCCGGAAGGCTCCCGTCGGACGCGGAAATCGCACCGCGCCCGACCATACGCTGCCAGCGCCGTTGTAGAGCGCGACGGTGGTGTGACGGTCATCGGCATTGAGCTGATACAGCGCTGGCGGCCCCTCGACGGCTGCCGGCGCATAACGGGCTGCCAGCACGTCAAACAACTTGCCCACAATGCCCAGGATCTGCTGGCGCGCATCGTCCTGGAACAAGATGGGTGTGACCAGGTACACCTCCCCGCTTCCGATAGCGTAGCGGGTGATCAGCGGGTCGCCCGCCGCGTTGCGCGCGACGACGGCCGCTCCCTGCAGGGCCACCTTCGCGTAACGGTACGTGGGCTCGCCAAAACCGGTGCCGTCGCCCAGCCACACGGAGTTGTTCGATTGCGCTGTCACGCCGGTGAGCTCGACGCCGCTCAGTGACGCGTCGTCCGGCGCGACTTGCGCTGCATTGATCACCAGAACGCCCCCCGCGGCGACGAAGCGACGCACGCGATCACGCAGGGCCGGTGTCATGGCCTGCGCAGTGGCCAGTGCGAGCACGCGATGCCGGACCAGCGCAGGCGTGCTGGCCGTCGTCGTAAGGATGTCGAACACATCGCCCCAACGGCTCGTGCCCATGGGCTCCCACGGCCGCGGGTCTTCGCCCGCAGCCAGTCGTGCGCGGTACTCGGCCACGTTCTGCGGACCACCGGGCACCAGCGTTCCGTGTCGCTCGTGTCCGGGATAGGCCAGCTGCAGCAGGTTATCGATGAGGTGATCGCTGTCCGCATAGGGCAATTGGCCGTACCAGACACCGTCGCCCTGCAGGTACTCGCCGAATTTCGGATCGAAACCCGAATAGGGATCGATCATCAAAGCGAACGGTACGTGCGAACGCGGCCGGACCGGATGCCGGTCGATCGCGAACGCGGCAAACTCACCGACGGTGGCGCCCAGCGGATTTGGCGCACCGGAGGGATTGAAGTATTCAGCCGGCTCCATGTGCACGACATCGGCGCCCCCCATGTATGCCAGGTAGAGGTGACGTTCGAACCAGCTGGCCGACCATCCTCCGGTGAGGCGATCCTGCGCGTCGTACTCGGTCGGTGAATCGGTCCAGTAGCGCCACGTCGAAAAGTCAAATCCCCAGGCTTTTCCATGTTGCGTCCCGGCACCGCGATAGAAGCTCATGCCTGGGACGATACCGCTCAGTTCGTCGATGATGCGCTCGCCCATGACCAGGTCCGCTCCCCAGTCGTAGGCCCAGTGTGCCGTCCAGGGAAAGTCCGCCACGGCGGCGAACACATACCCGCGCTGTTCGGGTGTCCGGCCGAGCACGCCGCCCATGCCCAGGGTGTGGAGGTAGAAGTCGCGGTAACGCACGTAGTTTTGCTCGCGCGTCAGAGCCGCGCTCGGCGGCGGCCTGCCCTGCGCCCAGTCGCCGCCGCCCTGGTCAAACTCGGCCATTCCGTTCCAGACGATCCGGCCCTGCTCGGCAGATGCGTCGGCAAGACTGCGCAGTTGCGCCTCCAGCGTGGGAATGTTTTCCGGATCCCAGTCATACCCGTAGCTGGGCATGTCGCGATTGGCGGCCGGCATGTAGGCCGACAGCGCGAACGGCGAGCTGGCGATGTACGCCTGGCTAGCCGCCGACAGAGGCGCCCAGAAGCCAAAGCCGTTGAAGCCATACCAGGTCGCCAGCACAGCCGCCCAGGGCGCAGGATCGTTGCCCGAAATCTCAGCGAGGAAATGGAAGCGGCACCCCGCGACACATTCGAAACGGCCGGCGAAGATCCTGTCCTCGACGGTCGTCGCGGCTGGCAACGCGAATGGGGCGAATCCAAATGCCGCCGCGACGACGAGCCTTGCACTGAGTCGGTTCATGGCGCACCTGCCCTGGGTCCGGATGGAGAAGACGTGCACGAGTCACTAATTCACTCTCGCCGGGGAAGTGCTTCGCGGGCCAGGCAAAGTGCGAGCCAGTGCGCGATTCCGGCAGAAGAAGGCGAGCTCGGCGAAGGAAGCGAGCCTGCAGTGGATTGCAAAGCGGTACAAAGGGCAAAATGTCTGTCGTATGTCCGCGTTCCCATCTGCCCGGGAGAACCTGATGCCCCCCAAGAACACGATCTGCCTGTGGTACGACGGCGGCGCCCTGGACGCCGCTACGTTCTACGCAAAGATTTTCCCGGACAGTGCCGTGGGCAAGATCCTCCGGGCGCCCGGCGACTACCCGTCGGGAAAAGAAGGTGATGTGCTGACGGTGGAATTCACCGTGCTCGGCATTCCCTGCGTGGGCCTCAACGGCGGCCCCCAGTTCAAGCAAACGGAAGCGTTCTCATTTCAGGTGGCAACGGACGATCAGGTCGAAACCGACCGTCTTTGGGACGCCATTGTCGGCAACGGTGGGCAGGAAAGCGCATGCGGCTGGTGCAAGGATAAATGGGGATTGTCCTGGCAGATCACGCCGCGTGCGTTGACGGCTGCCATCACGGATCCCGATCCGGCGGCGGCCAAGCGCGCGTTCGACGCGATGATGGGGATGCGGAAGATAGATATCGCGACCATCGAGGCTGCCCGCCGCGGCTGAGGCGTACATCCGGCGCTGGCGTGCCAGCGCCGAGGTCTTCAGGCCCGCACGAAACGCACGGTTTCAGTGCCGACAAAGCCGGGAGGATGACTGGTCACTGTCTCGACCTGTTCGATTTCGTGCGGCAAGTCGGGAAGCTTCGCATCAAGCCGGCAATCGCGTGCCCGATCACCCGACCAGGAACGGCCCACCCCGACCCGCGCACATCTCGCCGCATCGCCGGAACGCGCCGCGAACTTCCCCGGCCTTGGCGTCTTCTTTGGCAACTCCCTCATCCTGCGGGCTGCCACACCCATGCGCTCAAGAAAACTGGCGGAAACCTGGCGTCGCAATCGCAGTTTCGTGCTCTTCCTGTTGCTGATGGTGGTGTTCCGCAGCTCATTGGCGGACTGGAACAGCGTTCCGACAGGATCGATGCTGCCGACGATCGTCCCCGGTGACCGCATCCTGGTCGACAAGATGGCCTTTGATCTCAACGTTCCACTGACGCACTGGAGTCTGCACCGGTTCGGCGACCCGGAGCGCGGCGACATCGTCACCTTCGACTCGGCCATCGCGAAGACGCGCCTGGTCAAGCGCGTCGTCGGGCGGCCCGGCGACACGATCCAGCTCGTCGACAACCGGCTTTTCGTCAATGGTCAGCCTGCACAGTACTCGGACTATTCGGAGACGCCCGATGGGCAGTACGCGACCGAAACGGTCGCCGGGGTGTCGCACCGCATCCGGCTCGATCGACGCAGCGCGAGCCGCTATGCCAACTTTGGTCCGGTCACCCTGCCGTCCGGCCACTATTTCATGATGGGAGACAACCGCGACAACAGTGCGGACAGCCGAGTCATAGGTCCGGTGCCGCGCGATGAGATCGTCGGACGGACGCGCCGTGTGGCAGCGTCATTCAATCCCGACAACTACTATCTGCCACGCAAGGACCGCCTGTTACGGACGTTGTAGACACTGTCCAAGGTGCGGGTTGCCGGGTTCCTAATGCTCGCCGCGGGCGCCTGCCCGGGCGAGCAACTGCAGGTCCGGGTCAAAGTCCTCAAAATGCATCAGGCCCAATGCGGGAAAGTCGATCAGCACGCCTTTCTGCAGGTACATCCATTCGGACTGTCTAAACGCGAAGGAAAACTCGCCCTCGTCAATGACTGCGACGACCACGCCGCGGTTGGTGGCACGCAGCAAGACTTCGTCACCGAGGATTACCACGTTTCCGTCGGAATAGATCATCGCCATCCACCCTATCGATTACTGACGTACTGCGCGATCCGAAAGACTGGGCGACGCATTTAGATCGTTCCAATTCAACGCTAGCACAAGCCCCCGCCCCGTCGCATGCTGCGACGCACGATCCGGCACCGGCTTGCTCTGGCTGGGAAACACCCCGTGCACCGTGCATATTGCGGATGTCCTGCTTGAACTCCGGAGCGATCCCATGCGTCGATGGCTGGCCACATACCTGCTTTGCGTCGCTCTGGCCCTGCCCGGCATCGCGATAGCGACGCAGCTCGCGCGCACCACGGCCGGGGAAACACTCCAGGAAGCCGCCGCAACCCGTTTCGCCCAGCTCGCCCTCAGCTGTCTTCACCAGGAATATCCCAACAAGATCTCGCACGTGATGCAGAGCGACGCCGATGTGCGTCCGCCGCGCCTGCTGACGCCTGCCTTCTATGGCTGCTACGACTGGCATTCCGCTGTGCACGGCCACTGGTTGCTGGTACGACTCCTTCGCCTGTTCCCCAATGCCTCATTCGCCGCCGATGCGCGCGCGGCGCTGGCGGCAAGCTTCACGCCGGAGAACATCGCCCGGGAAGTTGAGTATCTCGGCCATCCCAAGCGCGCCTCGTTCGAACGCCCCTATGGACTCGCCTGGGTGCTGCAGCTGTCGGCAGAATTGCGCAGCTGGAACGATCCGCAGGCCCGGCAGTGGACTGGTGCACTCGCTCCGCTTGAGACGCTGGCCGCCTCCAGGATCAGAACGTGGCTGCCCGTACTGCACTACGCCATCCGTACCGGCGAGCACGACCAGACCGCATTCTCCTTCGGACTGATCTGGGATTGGGCCCGCGTCGCCGGCGATGCCGAAATGACATCACTGCTGCGTACGACCGCCGGGCGCTTCTACCGCGACAATCGAAACTGCCCCCTCGCCTACGAGCCCGCCGGCCAGGATTTTCTCTCGCCGTGCCTGGCGGAGGCGGATTTCATGCGGCGCGTGCTGGCGCCCGACGACTACGCGAAGTGGCTCACGGAGTTCCTGCCGCAAATCCCGACGAAGCACAGCGCACAGTGGTTGGACCCCGGCGTCGTCACGGATCGCACGGATCCGAAGCTTGCCCACATCGACGGGCTCAATCTCAGCCGTGCGTGGATGCTGGAAGGAATCGCGCACGGGCTGAAACCGAAGGACAAGCGCGTAGCCGCACTGCGATCAGCTGCTGCACTCCACCGCGACACCGCATTGCCGGCAGTGACCGGCGAACACTACGAGGGCGGACACTGGCTGGGGACGTTTGCGGTGTACCTGACCAGCCGGGCGGGCGTCCAGTAGATGGACTACTTATTCCTTGGCACACGCCCACCGTGGGAAGACGTCGACCCGTGCGGGTTCGATGAAGGACTCTGCGCGCACATCACGCTGACGCGCAATGACGAAATCACGCTTGCAATGCACAATCGCTCGGAATCACCTCGTCGTGGCGCTCTCATCCCATAACAAAGCCCTGCTGCAGATCCACTTCTGCGTGATGCTGTGGGGCTTCACCGCTATCCTGGGAAAGCTCATCACCTTGCCGGCGATCGCACTGGTGTGGTGGCGAATGCTCGTGGTGACGCTGGCACTGCTGCTCGTTCCCCGCGTCTGGCGCAACCTGCGCGTTCTGCCGGGCCGTCTTGTGGCCATCTATAGTGGTATCGGAGCCGTCGTCGCCTTGCACTGGCTGACCTTCTACGGGGCGATCAAGCTGGCCAATGCCTCGGTGGCGGTCACCTGTGTTGCACTGAGCCCGGTCTTCCTCGCACTGGTTGAGCCCTGGATCGCGCGGCGCGCATTCGATCTGCGCGAGCTGCTGCTGGGAATGGCTGTCGTGCCCGGTGTCGCACTGGTGGTCGGCGGTATGCCGGGTCATATGCACAAAGGACTGTTTGTCGGCGTGCTGTCAGCGGTGCTGGTCGCGATCTTCGCCGCCTTGAACAAGCGCTTCGTGAATGAGGCAGACGCGCTGACGGTTACCGGCATCGAACTGGGGGCAGGTACCGTGCTGCTGACGCTATTGGCACCGCTATTGCCCCACACCGGCGCCCTGTTCCCGCTGCCGGGCCTGCACGATACGTTGTGGCTGGGCGTGCTGGCCTTTGGCTGCACCCTGCTGCCGTTCACCTTGTCGCTGGTGGCGTTGCGCCACCTCAGCACCTTCACCACGCAGCTGGCAATCAATCTGGAGCCGGTGTATGCGATCGGGCTTGCCGCGCTTCTGTTCGGCGAGCAGCGCGAACTGGACCTGCGGTTCTACGTGGGTGTGACGATCATTGTTGGCGCTGTGTTGGTACAGCCACTCCTGGCGAGCGGCAGAGCGCGGCGATAGCTGATTGCCAACCGCCGCGCTCGTGGCAATGCCAACTCGAATATCACCCCGAGTGCCATCGCTTGCCTGACCGACGAAAGTTGGATCCGGTTAGACCGCATGGCGCAAATCCGGTAGCGGGTGAGATAGCCAGCTCACCCGCCGGGTCACCGCAATACGCTGACCTCAATCGCGCCCGCCCGGACTGCTGCCCGCACTAGCCAGCGACGAGGTTGCCGCAAGATACCGCTGGATCGCGGCATTGCAATTGGCTTGATTGCCTGGACTGGTTCCACCGCATGACAAGGCCATATCGTTGGCAGCAGAGATCACTTGCATCCGCAGACGAACACAACCACTGCCGTCAGCACGCGGGTGGCCCGAAACCAGTTTCAAAGTGTCCGGTGCCGCTTTCTTGCCCAGTGTGTCCACCGACGCATGCGGACCCGTTTCAGCAATCGCGTCTGCAACGGCAAGATCGATGACAGTGGTTGATACCGAGGCAGCATCCGTACGGGTGATGATGAACTGGTCCGCAGAACGAATAAACTGCGTCGTCTCACGCGCACCATCCTTCGTACGCACCGACGTCACAACGTCGCCCTGGATGGTGACTGTCTTGCGATCCGTAGGGCTGTCTTCCGTCGTAAAGACGAGTGGCTGAGCAGCCTGCACGGCCATAGAAATGGCAAGACTCAAGACAACTGCAATAGCACGTTTCATTCCAACTCCTGATCACTCGTCGCCAACGTGAAAACGACGTAATCACCGCTCCGGTTGGCGGGAGAAGTGCGGACGATCGGGGTCAACACGCTCAGTTTCTTACCTGCGCCCCGCTACCACTGTGCGCGCTGAGCTTCGCCCACCGTTGGCGCGCCCTCCCGCCACGTCCGGAGGAAACGCAGCCACCTTGCGTACTGCGTTCTGTACCCCTGTACAGGACGTCCTCCATGCGTTTCCCGACCTGGTTCACTGCAGCCCTTCTTGCCTGCGCGAGCCCCGCGCTGTTAGCCCATGAGGGCCCCGTCGACCCGACCTTCGGCGCTGGCGGCATGGCGCACTACGGCTTTCTACCCGTCAACAACAGCGGGCTGGCGGACGCGGCCATCGTGGCCTGTCCGTCCGCGGGCGACACGTTGACGGTGGTGGGCGAAGCGTCGCAGCGCGAGCGCATCGTAACGGCCCGTGTCAGGGCCGACGGCAGTTACGATACGTCGTTCGGTTCGCAGGGCAAGGCATCGTTCCTGTTGAAGCGAATCGACGCCGACCAGCCACCGGGGCTATGCCAGTCGGATGGCAATCTGGTCGTGGCCCGATCACACCGGCTTTCCCCGGGAGCAGACCAGAACATCCAGATTTTCCGGATCAGCAGAAGCGACGGGCAGCTGGATCCAGGCTTCAGCGAAGACGGCGTCGTCATGCTCGACCTCGATGCATACCAGGCAGGCACGCTCTCGGACGAGCAGCCGCTGGGGCTGAACATGCTGTCGAACGGCGATATCCTCGTTACCGGGCGTGTCCGGCTGAGCACGACCGGGTCGAGTGACCGTGCGTTTGCCGCGCGCATCACCGCCACCGGCGTGATCGCATCCGTGGCAGTGCTCGATCATCCCTCGACGTCAGCGGCGAGCGGCGGTGAGGTCGGCACGGACGGCCGCATCTGGATCTACGGCGAAGGACTTCAGACAGTCGCGGGCGAGACGCGCATGGTGCCGTTCCGCGCGGGCCTGAACTACGCCAGCCTCGCGTGGGAGTCCGCGCCGGTAGATGCCCCACTGCCCGGGACCGGTAACGTACTGGTGGGACCTGGCCGCTCGGTCCGTCCCGGGGTTTTCGTCGCCCCGGCGATGATCCTGCCACCTGGCAATGTTGTTCACCCTGCCCTGGTCGTCTTCCGCCCGGGTGGCCGCACCGTGCTGCCTTTGCCATATCCCATGCTGGCCGAATCCGCAGCGACCGTCAGCACGCATTACGGCCGTCAGGGAGTCACTGTTCTTCCAGGAGGCAGGGTGATGTATGGCGCCGCAGTGGCTGCCGCGCTCAACCAGCCGGACGTCGGCGTCTACTTCGCCATGGCAGCCATCGGCGAAACACCCATGCGCGATCGCGTCGAAGGCGCGTTTACACCAACAGGCGCAGGCACGGCGCAATACCGTCACGCAGAATGTCCCACGCAGCAGTCGCGCCAGAGCTTCGCGCGGATGACTGTCTGGATGGGAAAACCGGTATTCGTGGGGGACGTCAGTGCGAACTGCACGGACGCGTTGGACACGGATTACCTCGTAGGACGCATCGCCAGCAACTATCTATTTGCGGACGATTTCGATTAAAGACCGACGGCATGCGGTGATCTGCAGGGCCCGGCCGTGCGGTCCCCTGCGGCGACCACACGCTACGAATTCAAGAGCGGTCTCGGCGCGCTTAGCGGAAGCGCGGCAGTGGCATCTACCGAGCGCCGCCTTCACGCGTACTCGCCAGCAAGGCACTGGCCCGCGTGACCAGGTCATCGGTTCTGCCTTGCCGCCGGGTGAGCTCTTCCAGCATCGCAATGGCTTCCTCGCGTCGCCCGTCCAATGCCAGCGCTTCTGCTTGGCGGAACCGCGCGGTGCCCAGCCACGGGTGATCGGCCCCCATCGCGCCCGCCGCTTCGGCTTCGGCGCTGGCCCAGTATCCGGCAGCGTCCGCATGCGCGCCGGTCAGTCGCGCCTGATTGCCGAGTGCACCGAGCGCGAATGCGACCATCCGGTTGGGTTCACTGCCGTAGGCGCGCCGCATGGCCTCCACCAGGCCGGCCAGCAGTGCGCCGGATTCGGCGTACTTCTCCAGCTTTTGCAAGGTCGTGGCGAGATTCATGCGGGCACTCAACGTCCGCGCCGCCGCGGGGCCATGCATGCGTAGCTGCAATCCGTAGTGGCGACGCAGATACACCACCGCCTCCTCCATCTTTCCAGCGCGCAGCAGCGCCTCACCGATGGCACTCTCGATATCAGACCGCACGCCGTCCACCTCATGGTCCAACCCGTTGGCCGCCGGCGGATGCAAGGTGTTGTGCAGCGCCAGTGCACGCTGGAGCGCTGCGATGATTTCCGCTTCAAGCGCGGTCTTGTCGGATGCGCTTTTCAGCAAGGCCTTGCCCACGCGCGCGGTGGCGTAGAGCGCGAGCACGTGCTCGTTGGAGGCCTCTCCGAAATGCAAGGCGATACGCTCGCGGTTCTGGTCGATCAATACCTTGCCGTCGTCCACGCGGCCCAGGTCGGCCAGGGCAATGGCCAGCAGACTGACCGTGCGCGCATCGGGCGCCGCACCGGCCGGCACGCTATCCAGGGCCCGTCGGAACGCCCGCTCGGCATTCACCGGATCTTCCATTCCCTGGAATGTCTGCCCAAGTTCCGCATAGGCCTCGGCAGCGACTTCCGGCTGGCCGCGAAATTCCGTCTCCACGGCATCGGTTGCCTCGATCAATGCTTCCTTGATATTCCGTGTACCGGATTGAGCGCCAACAGGGTTGGCCGTTCCAATGACGCGCATCAGGAATCGACGCGTCATCTCGGCGCGGGCCAGAGCCTTGCGTGCGGCGTCCCGCTCCACTTGCAACGCTTCGCGTTGCCACGTCACCGTCAAGGCATACGCGACGACCAAGGTCAGGACCAGCGCCGCAGCGGTGACAATGGCCCAGTGTCTGCGGATCCGTTTTGTCGCGCGGTACCAGGCATCGGGTCGCGCAGCAATGGCTTCTGCGTTACACCAGCGGATCAGGTCTTCTGCCAGGTCGCGCGCGCTCAGGTAACGCCGTTCCGGCTCGCCGGCCATCGCCTTGCGCACAATCGTGTCGAGATCACCCTCCAGGATGGCCGACACGCGTTCCGCACGGACACCCGTACGCGCCAGCTGCCGTTCGGGATTTGCCAGGACAGCGACACTCGGCGGAACGGCCCCTTCCTGCATGGCCGCCACTAACGCCGCCGGGTTCTGGTCCACGGCCCGGAACGGTCGCGTTCCGGTCAGCAGCAGATAGGTCAGCACGCCAAGCTGGTAAACATCACTGGCGATCCCCACTGGCGCACCCGACAGCTGCTCGGGGCTGGCGAAATGTGGCGTGAAGACCCGGGTCGCGCTGGCCGGGTCCTGGTCGGTATGCGCCAGCACTTTGGCAATACCGAAATCCAGCAGACGGATCGCGTTTCCGTCAGCACACAGCAGTACGTTGGCCGGCTTGATATCGCGATGGACCACCAGATGCCGATGCGCGTGGTCGACAGCCAAGGCCACTTCGATCAGCAATCCGACGCGCTCGCGGACGCCAAGGCCGCGACGGTCACAACCGACGTCGAGCGGATCACCGTCCACATATTCCATCGCCAGCCACGGCCGCCCGTCCTCCGCACGGCCGGTGTCAATGAGACGGGCAATACGCGGATCGTTGAGCTGCGACAGGATCGCCGCCTCGCGGATGAACTTGCCGAAGGCATCAGGGCGCGCCATGCCGGTGGCGATCAGCTTCAGGGCAGCGAACTGCTCACCCTCCTCCAGGCCGCGCCGCGCCAGGTAAACCTCGGCCATGCCGCCAACGCCCAGGTGACGCTGAATGACCCAGCTGCCGAAACGCGTCCCGCTGCTCACGTCCGTGAATTGCGCCAATGCCCCTTCGAGCATGGGCTGGGACATCAGTACATCCAGCACACTACCCGTGTCGGCCAGGGCCAGGAGTCGTTCGATACGGGCGGCAACCACGGGATCATCCCGCCGCAGATCACGCAGCCAGACGACGCGATCGCTCTCCTCCAGGTCGATGGCGTGGCTGAGCAACTGGTCGAGCTTGGCCCAATCCTCCGGATCTGACGCGGTTCCATTCATAGTGCGTAATCTCCTGGCAGATCGGCCGACGTGTTCCCGGACGGGGATGCCATGCCGTCGTGGCGGCAACGGCGTGATGACATCCAATACGCGGCCGCGCCGCGGAAACGACATCCGGGGCGGCGCTCAGACCAGGCTATCGGTCAGCCAGATCCGCGCCCTCACCCATTCGCGCTGTATCTGCCGCAACGTGACGCCGTAGAGCTCTGCAATCTGCTCCAGTTCCAGTCCGCCAAAGACCCGGTACTCGATGATCTGGGCCAGGCGCTGGTCCCGCGATTCCAGCACCTTCAGGGCCACTTCGATGGCGAGCACGTTCTCCGGCGCTCCCAGCTCCATCGCGTCCACATCGCCCAGTTCAACGCGAACACCCGGAGAACTGCGCTTATCGGCCGCCTTCTGGCGAACGTAGTCGACGATGATCTGTTTCATGACCCGCGCGCACAGGGAGAAAAAGTGGCGTTTTCCCTCGACGCTCAGCTGTTCGCTCGCATTGAGCTTGGAATACAGCTCGTGCACCAGCACGGTAGGGGTGACCGTGGATGACCCGCCGCGTGCCAGCAGGCGGTGGGCAATGGCCTTGAGTTCCTGGTAAACCAGCGGGAAGACCTGGTCGATGGCCCCTTTGCCGCCCGAGTCGCCGTTGAGCATCTGCGTGATGGCACCCAGATTCTCCTCGAACGTTTCGCTGTCCACGTGGCGCCCTCCCCTGGTCCGTCATTGGCCGCTCGCGGTGCGGGGAGGCGCGGAGCCCGATCGACGGCGTCCTCCCGTGCCCTACCCCGGACACACGCCGCCCGATCTTACGCGCAACCTTTGCGAAACAGCCAGCCACGTCCGGTTCCAACGACGAAGGCCAAGAGCCTGCCACGCAAGCTCTTGGCCATCCGTTTCACGCAGAGGGCGACGTCAATTGCCCAGTTCGCCGGTCAGGTCTGCCCGTACGCTGATCGTGCCCAGGGAAGGCACGATGTTGTTGTTCGTCCAGCCCTCACCCTGCACGCCGGCTATCTGCATCACCAGCTTGTGCTGGCCCGGCGCAAGGCCCGTCAACGGCAGGTCGACGATGCCGGCGTAGCTCTGGCCCGCGGTGAGTCCGCCGCTCTGCCCCTTGGCCAGGTACTTCACCACGCCGGTCGACTGGTGCACGGCCCAGAAGTGCACGTCAAAATCGCCCACGCCGCCGCCGATATTGTTGAAGCCGAACCAGGTTTCCACTGTGTCGCTGGTGTCATAGTCGCCCTGCACCCCGACGATGTAGGTCGCCTTGAGATCCGGTTTGGCCCAGATCAGGTCCCCCGGCCCCGGCGCCGCCTTCACATGGATCAGCGCAGACCAGGTGGTCGTCCTGGAGTTGTTGGTGGGCTGCACGTCGCCATCGGTTTCAATATCCACGCGCAGGCGGTACGCGCCCGGCGTAACGGCCGCATTGTTGAGCGGCAGATCGACGTGCTGGTTGAACACCTGGTTGTGATTCAGGCTGCCGGCAGTACCCGTCGCAATGTGGACCGGCGTACCGCCCAGGGCCGGCACCAGGTAGAACTTCGCCGACCAGCTCGCCGACGGCAGCACGCCTTCGTTGGTGACGGAGACCGTAGCGGGCAGTTTCTGGTACGGATAGAAGCTGCCGCCCGAGGCCACAATCTGCTTGACGGAGAGGTCGGCAAAGACGGTGCCGGTGTTGAACGTCATCTCGTGGGGAACAAGGTCAATGTGGATATTGTTGGCGGCACCCCGCCCCTTGAACGGCGTGTTGTACTGCAGGAGATGAAACGAATCGAGGTAGTCGTCCTCGCCGCGGAAGACATAATCGGGTATGGCCCCGACAATGGCCGAGGCCGCGGCGCCGGCCATTCCGATCACGGGATTTCCACCTGCGGCCACGGCGACTTCCGTGACCTTTTCCAGCGCAATCTGGATGACTTCCTGGAAGCTCTCCTTGCGGTCGTATTCCATGATGATCATTTCGAACCACGGCGCACGGTCCCAGTCGACCACGCCATTCTCCCGGATGCCCCATTGCACCATCACCTGGTCCGGCGTGTAGGTGGTATAGCGGCGGTCGAAATACGGCATCTGGATGACCTCCATCAGCGGTTCACCCTCGTAGGAGTAGCCCACGACGATGGCGTAGATCTCCGCGTCACCTGCAGCCTTTACCTCTTCATCCGCACGGATGCTGTGCAGCACGGACGTCAGCCAGGTCCTGGATCCGTTGGTCGCAGCGGCGCTGGGCACCGGTGCAATGGACGTGGCCGAATCACGTGAACCGGGCTCGGCTTCCATTCGGAGCGCGCCAGGCTTTCCACCCCAACGCAGCGCGCCGATTGATCCGGTGTGACGGAAGGCGGTCAGCTGGGTCTGCACTTCTGCGTTGGCTTCGGCGACCAGTTCGCTCAGCTGGATTTCGCTGTGGTCATCGACGATCAGGTAGGAGCTGCGGCTGAAGTTCACCTCGTTGTAGGTGCGGGTCAACGATGCTCCGGTGCTGACAGAGTAGCCGTGGTAAACAGTGCCAACATCGTCATCGTCGTCGGAGGTGTAGAGCACGGCTACGGGATCGCCGTCGCGCTTGAGCAGCTCAAGCTGCATCTTTGTCTGAGCATCATGGGTGTCTGAAAGGGCCGGAATGGGAGCCGCCAGCGGCATTTCCGAATAGGCCAGCCGGCCGCCACGTGCGGTGATCGCGTTGTAGAGTGCGTTGCGAACAGACGCCGACGCAGTGCGCAAGGCATTGGCAGTCTTCTGCGCCTTGGCCATGCGCGCGCCGTCGGCTGGTTCGGCAAACCCGATTGCCGCTTTTTCCGCGGCGTGGGCAATGCCGGGAAGAACGGCTCCCGAGGTGACGATGGCGATGGCCATGACGGCCATGGCCAGGGAACAGGTGTTGCGTTTCACGGGAATCTCCAGGGTATTTTGATAGGGGTAGAGCCGATGAACGAAGGTGCGATGCGTCGGCTGATAAGGTGTTACGGACTTTCGATGCGCTGACGACATGCGTCGTCAAAAAAGATCTGCAGGGGGCGCAGCGCCAGAAAAAAGGCGCACCTGCTTGAGCTGGCCCACTGTGCAGCGCATTGCCAGCCCTGCGTGCTTCTGCGCCGCGTTTTCAAGGTCGCGATTTCACCCGGGTGAACCCTGCGGGCCAACCCGGGCTACGTCATCCGCAGCGGCTCAGTTCCATCCGGTGCCGCCGAGCCCGAAGTAGTCGACCCAACCGCTGTCGCCCGGCGACTTGTCCGTCACGCGCAACTTCCACGCACCGGCCTTCGGCGAGCCACTCAGGTTCTTCAGGTAGATCTCGTGCAGGTTGTCGCTGGATCCGCCGGCCAGGTTGCGCAGCAGGTAGGTGTCGCCGTCCGGCGCGATCAGCTTCACTTCCAGGTCGCCGATATAGGTGTGCTGGATGCGGACACGGATACTGCTGTTCGGACCGACGTTGCCCGCATTTCCGACGGCCGGCACATTGATGGTCACGTCAACCGGCGTGTTGTTGTCGGGAATGCCGGTGTCGGTCGTGTTCTGGTATTTCGTGCCGCCGTGATGCCCGGACATACTGAGCACATTGGAATTGATCGGATCCAGCCAGTCCCGCAGACGGCTGCCGGCATTACCGCCACCAATCCACGATTCAGCCAGGCGACCGAACCAGTCCGGCGAGTTGTTGCCACAGGCCGCATTGCCGCCATGCAGCTGGCCGATAACCCGTCCCGACGGATTGAACAAGGGCGCACCGGAGGAACCGCCTTCGGTGGTACCGGAATCCCAGTCAGCGACACGGATATGGCTGCTGCCGACGTTGGCGGCGAGGTAGTAGCCCGAGGGCGCCGGCGCGTTGTAGTCACGCGAGATGCGCTTCTCATCCCCATTAGGATGATGAATGGTGTACGTCGAGGTAGGCATGCCGGCGCTACGATCCCAGCCGGCAAAGAACGGCAGTGCGTTTCTGGGCGCATCGGTGTCCAGTTCCAGCAGGGTGAAGTCCGTCGGTCCGTAGGTGGCGCGCAGGGTCGCGCCGGACTGCGTGTGCGTCGCATAGATCTTTCCGAGCGCCGTGCCGCTGGCCGCCGATCCGGGCACGCGGCAGGTCGCGCTCTCGTAGTTCCAGTACACGACGACCGTATCGGCGACAACTTCCTGCTCCAGGCAGTGATTGGCCGTCAGGAAAAAGGGCCGCCCGTCCATGCTGGTATTGGCCATCAGCGTGCCAGTGCAGACGTAGCTCAGGCCGCCGTCGAGGAAGGTGTAGTGACCGACGGAGGCGATCTGGTTCTGTGTCTGGTTGCCGGAAGTGCAGGCCACATCGACGTTGCAGGACGCGGAGCGGATGGCCATTCCTTCCTGGCCGAACGGAAGTCGATACGCGTGGGTCACGGATTCGAGCGCCATTTCGACGAAGTAGCGGGCATCCTGCGTGACATCCAGCTGCAAGGTCACGCGTTCGCCCGGCACGTATGCCGTGCGGAAGTACGGATTGGCAAGGTCGTCGGCCGTAATGGTGCGCACGGCGGAATCGTCGGCACCGCGCAGCGTCAGGACGGCGCCCTTGGGCAGGCGCAGGCGGGAGAACTGGAATTCCAACGCCTGTGCCCCGGGCGATGCCACCGTCCAGCGCCAGCGGGCGTCCTTCTTGCCCAGATCTTCCCAGGTGCCCAGCGAACGTGCGAGCGCGTCGATCTTCTGGGGAATCACGACGCCGTATTGGAAGGGTTTTCCTTTGGCGCCGTCGGCCGTGTCCATCTTTGAGGTATCGGGCGCTGGCAGCACGTAGAGCTTTTCGGTGACCAGCGCATCGCTCAGCGCTGCGTCCGCTGTAGCACTGGTCGCGACGCCCGGGAACGAAGCAACAATGCCAGCGATCGCGAGAGCCAGCGGGAGACGGCCTCGATTGCGAGAAATCATGATCAATTCCTTTCAAGGGGTAGTGTGTAATGGCGAGGGATGCCGGTCCCGAACGCTGCGAATGCGAGCGACGGAACGCTTCAGACATCCTCAAGCACTAGTTACGCCGCGTCGCGGCGGAAACGACATGGGCCCGCCGAAGAATTTCACGATGTGGATGGGTCTACTTTTACCCGCCAATTGCGGACACCGCGTCCTGCGCGGTGGAGGGGTTTCGCGATCAGTGAGGCCTGGTCGTGCGGTCACCTGCGGTGACCACACGCTACGTCACGCATTTCGTAATGTGTGGTCGCGCATGCGACTGCACGCGGCAACGGTTCCGCAATCGGTGAGGCCCGATCGTGCGGTCACCTGCGGTGACCGCACGCTACGCGGCTTCCGTGACGGGCAACTGCGACCTATGAGGTGTGGTCGCAAACGCGCGGCGGAACGGCGCCACAGCGCCGTGCTACAGCGGTTCGAAGCCGCTGGCGAACAGCGTATCCGCGCCGACTGGCGTCGGGCTGCCATCCAGCTCACGCAGGAACGCAATGAGTGCATCGCGTTCGCCGGCAGGCAGCGACTGCACGCGCCGATGCGGTAGAGCCATGGCAAGGTCGTTGGCGGTTGCGACGAGAATCTCGTCGACGGAGACGTACCAGTTGGTTGTCGACAGTTCAATCGTATTGGTCGCGCTGGCGGTCAGAGGCACGTTCTCGATGCGATAGACGTTCCAGTTTGTCGCCCGCCAGCTCGGATCGTTGTTGCTCGCGGGCAGCGCCAGGCCAGGCAGCAACTGTCCATTCACGCGCACCGCCAGCGCCTGTGTCTGCGCACCCGCGCGGGAATTGCTGTACCGGATCTCGATGGCACCGGTACCTCCTGCCCCACCGTTCACGCCGGTGAAGGTGATTGTCTCTCCCGCGCCCTCGACCTGGGCGTAAGCTCGCCCACGGGCGCTGTCGTCGTTGTTCAGCGCGACGCCGAAGCCGGACTGGAGGCTGGCCCCTCCCGCCAACTGCGCGGCTTCCGCCGGTAGTATCGAGCCGCGCGTCACACGGAATACGTCATCCAGTGTTGCAGCCGAGCCATCGTGGAAATACGGCGCCGTTGCCCAGACCCCACGCAAGCCGGGAGTATCAATGCCCGTCAGGGGCTGACCCAGTCGCGTGCCGGATGTCGCGCGGATCGTGCCGACCTGTCGCAGCGTGCCCGCCCCGACGGTGCTATCTGTATAGCGGGGCGACGCGTGGCACGCCGTGCAGCCTTCGCGGGCAAAGATCAGTTCGCCGGCGACGGCAGCCGCACTGTAGCTTCCGTCCGCCGGTCGGTGCGGGCTGCGGGGTAACGTCGCCACGCCCAGCGATGCGACGTAGGCGGCCAGGTTGTCCAGCGCCACGCTGCGCCCCGCCTTGGCAGCGCCCAGCGGCGCCTGCGTCTGTGCGTAGTCGGTATCGCTCATGAAGCCGCTACCGCCGAAGAACTGCCGGATGTCGTTTTCGAAATCCTGGATTTCATCGAAGTTGGCGGACCAGTGCACGTTGCCGTGCGCCGTACCGCTGCGCCCCTGCAATGTGACCGTATTGCGCAGGCCTTCGCCGCGGCCGGTGAAGTCCCACACGCGTCCGTCTTCCGCGCCGTCCAGGTGGCAGGTCGCGCAGGAAAGATAGCCCTCGGAGCTCATGCGTGGGTCGGTGGCGTTGTAAAAGTGGGTTTTTCCCGACAGCACGGCCGGCGACAACAATTCCGTCGTCACCACGTCGACTTCCGTCGTCGGCAGCTGGAGTTCACCACGACGCAGAAGTCCGGCAGCGTCGATGACGCTCAGCGAGCGCCCGAGGAAGTTCTGCACAAAAATGCGCTCAGTTGCCGCATCCAGACACAGTCCCTGGGGCGCAGCACCCACACCCAGACGCGTCACCAATGCGCCAAGGCCCGTGCTGGCGTCGAGCGCCAAGGCATCGAGCACCAGAACTTCATTGAGGCCCTGCAGCGTAACGAACAGGTAATCGGCCAATGGCGAGAAAGCCACCGCACTGGCGGAATCGCTGTTATCCAGGTCGATACCTCGCCGGAAACGGCTGGCGGGATTCGCCGCCGCCGGATCCAGCTCGACGAGCAGGTTGCGCACCGTGTTGTCCTGGTCGAGATCCTGGCTCGGATGAATCAGCAATCCGCGCTCGCTGTTCGGTTTGTTCGCCGTGACGTAGGCGCGCCCCGTCCGCGGCGACAGCGCGATGCCGGTCAGCGTATTCGCAACGCCGCGGCCCGAGGCAGGCGTATCGCGATTGGCGTCATTGCCGAACTTCGGAATGCGCAGCGTATCAGTCACCGTCATCGTCGACGCATCGACGCGCCAAGTCTCCGCGTGGTGCAAGGGCGACAGCAATCGCGTCACGAATACACTGGCGCCATCGGCGGAAACAGCCAGCGCCCGCGTACCGGGGCCCAGCGTCCGCTCACCGGTCATCTGCCGGGTGGCGGTGTCGTAGCGACGTACGACTCCCTTTCCAAACAGCGAGACGAAAGCGGTCGTACCGGACGGCGTCAGCGCCACGGCGAACGGCGCGCTGCCGTAGCCCGTGTCGATCTCCGCAACGGTACTTCCCGTGTCTTCGTTCAGCACGCGGACGCGGTCGGCGTCATGGCAGGTTACCCACAGATGCCCTTGCGGTGTGCGTGCAATACTGCGCGGATCAGCACAGGTCGCGTATTCCGCCACCTTCGCCAAGGTGTCGGCATTTACTGCACTGACCGTATCGCTGTCCGGATTGACGGCCCACACACGCCGGCTGGGCCCATGACAGGTCAACGGTGCGCTCTGCGTCGGCACCGTCGCGGCGACCGGCGTCAGTACAGTCACGGTGACCGTTCGGCTGGCAACGACGCCGGAACTGTCGCGCGCCTGCAGCGTCGCCCGGTAGTGACCGGATGCGGCGTAGACGTGATCCGCGTTGGCAGTGCTTCCCCACGCGGTCTTTGGCGTTCCGTCACCAAAGTCGTAGCGGTATTCCAGCGAATCGCCGTCAGGATCCAGCGCGACACCGGCAAAACTCACCGTGGCGGCAGGTGCGACGGCATAGGGTGTCGCATCGAGCGCATTGATCTGCGGTGGATGATTTCCGCCAAGATTCGTACCCGTGGAGAACGTGAAGGCATACGGCGTCATGACATTGCCCGCGGCATCGCGGATGCCCGAGAGGCTGAACTCGTACGTCGTATCGACCTGCAACGGCTGATCCGGTGTGTACGTCAGGATGTCGTCGAAACTGAGCACCCAGCGTCCCGGCAGCGCGGGCCCGTAGCTGCCCGGTCCCAGCACGCGACGGAGCAGCAGGTTCGTTCCGTTGACGATGCTCAGGGTGTCAAGTGTCTCGTGGATGATGAGACTGATTGGCGCGCCAACCGGGTAATTCGTCTGCCCGGCGCGCGGAATGTGAAATGCCACGCTCGGCGGACGCGTATCCGGCGCAGCCTGATGCGCAAAGATCGCGATGCCCTGGTGCGCCCCGCCCGATCCGCCCGTCACCAGCAGGTTGCCGATTGGCAACGCAAACTGGGTCATCTCGACATCGTTGGTGATCGTCTCGAACTGCCGCACGGATTGCCGGGTGCGAAGGTCGATCTTGTGCTCCCCGATGAAGGCGAACTCATCCTGGAACTGGGCGTACATGGCACCCGCGCTGCCATTGGGCCGCGGTAGTGGAATATCCGCGACAAAACGCATATCGCCCGGATCGGTCGCATCCACGATCCGCACGCCATTGCCTTCGTTGTTGTAGGGAAACACGAAGTACAGCTCACCATCGTTGCCCCAGACTTCCGGCCAGTAGCCCCCGGCACCACCCGTCTTGAGGACATCCAGAAGCACGGGATTGGCGGGGTTGCTGATGTCGTAGCTGGCGATTCCCGTGCGCGTCATGTCGGAGGCGAAGAACAGCCGGTTTCCCAGGATGAAGGGATGCCCGATAACGCCCGTGGTGCCCAGGTGATCAAACGTCGCCAGGAGCTGGCTGCCGGGGTTGAACTGATTGCCGCCAAAACGCAGCGTGGCGTTGCCGCTGATGGGGTTGTAGCTCCACCAGGTGTCACCGACGAACCAGGGCTGGAACAGGTCGCCGCGCACGCCGGCCCCGAGCGTGCCCGACACCTCCCGCGTCACCCCCGGAACGCCGTTCTGCGCCCGCAGGCTCCAGGGCGCCGATGGCGGCCAATCGGCGCCGATCACGAGAAACGGGCCGGCCGCCCCGGTTTCCATGTTCTGGCCGAGGTAGAGATAGCCATGCGCATTGATCGGCATCGGCGTCAGACCCAGGGAACCGTTGGCGTCCGCCGGTGCGTTGACGATGCGCAGCGGCGCTGCCGGGTTCATCAGGCTCCACAGTCGAACCTGCAAATTCGAGCCCTGGGCACTGTCCGGCGCCTCCGGTACCGACACGAGCACGCCGTTATGCCAGGCCAGGATGGCCATGCGGCCATCCTGCCCGGCAAAACGCGGAGCGATGAGCTCGCCCTCCGTGCGGGCAATATTGGGAAACCCGATCCCGGTTGGCCACTGGGTGGTCGTCTGCGCCTGGGCAAGCGCCGTCAGCCACATCCCCGCCAGGATGGCTTGTGCGGTGCGGAAATACCGGTTCATCGTGCATCCCCTGGTCCAGGCTCTTTCGAGCGCTCGGAACTGGATACGGAAAATACACCCGATTGCGACATCGCGCCGGCTACTGGACCGTTTCCCGCCAGCACGCGGCGGCCGGCGTGCAGGCCCTGCACTGGAAGTGAACGCTACGAAGGGTGTGGTCCGAACGCGACCGCCAGCCGTCACACCATCTCAACCAGATCCTCCGCTCTTTTTTCACAATGCTTTTTTGCGCTTTTGCGTGCTATGGTAGAACGGAACCGGGCCAGGATTGGCCGAGGCAAGACGGCGATGCAGAGGGATGGTGCGACCGATGGCGATCGTTGGGCCCGGCAATGGTGTACGCGTGGTGCCCCCGCTCTCGAAGCGGGTACCGCTCACAACGGGAAAGAACGATGGGTGACGAGTCGTTCTTGGCGGCACATCCCAAGCCTGTGCGTATCGTGTGGGCCGAAGATGACCCCGGTATGCGGGCGCATGTCACCCGGTTGTTATCCCCGCCCTATGCCGTCGAGGCCGTCGAGGATGGCGAGGCCGCGCTGGCGGCAGCGCGCCGACAGGTTCCCGAGCTCGTTCTCGCCGACGTGGTCATGCCAAACTTGGACGGCTTCGGGCTTCTTATGGCTCTGCGCGCTGACCCACGGACGCGCACAGTACCGCTGATCCTGGTATCCGGCCGCGTAAGCGAGAACGCCCTGCTCGATGGGCTGCAGGCCGGCGCGGACGACTATCTGATCAAGCCCTTCTCGCCCCAGGAACTGCTCGCGCGCGTCAACGTCCACGTGAAGATGTCGCGATTGCGCCGTGAGCACGAAGCGCTGATCTCGGCCGATCTGCAGGCGATGAACTGGCTGTACGAGGTCGCCACACGCTGTGTACAGGCCGGCAACAACGTACAGCACTGCCTGGACGAGATTGTCGCAGCCGCCATTGCACTGACCGGCGCTGACAAGGGCAACCTCCAGATCCTGGACCGCACGTCAGGCATTCTGACAATCGCCGCACACAAGGGGCTTGAGGCACCGTTCCTCGACTTCTTCCGTACCGTCGGCGCCGACGACGCGTCCGCGTGCGCGAAAGCGATGCAGGCGGGGAAATGTATCGTCGTCGATGAAGTGGCAATCAGCCCCATCTTCTCCGGATCTGCCTCACAGCAGGGTAAGCGTTAACTCCCCGGCGTCCTTCCCCTCTCGCGCGAAGCCCCGAAAATGGGCGCCGACACGACGGGTGTCGAGACGAGTGGAGATGAGGTATGGCGAGCAAGGCGGCAGGTATTCGGATTCGACGCAGCGAATCGCAGTGGCGAGAGGTGTTGTCGCGATTGGAGCGCAGCGATCTTTCGGTCGCGGCGTTCTGCGAGCGCGAAGGGATCAGTGCGGCCAGTGTGTATCGGTGGCGTGGCTTGCTGGTCGATTCGCGTTTGGCGCCGGCGGCTTCATCGCGTAAGTCGCCTTTCGTGGATTTGGGTGTGGTAGGTGCCAGTGCCGCATCGTCGCCGATTTCGGGAGCGAGTCTTCGCACGGAGATCCGGCTGGATCTGGGCGGTGGCCTGGTGATTCACGTGGTGCGCGGCTGATGTTCTTTCCGGAAGGCCAGATCCGCGTGCAGCTGTATGGCCATCCGGCGGACATGCGCAAGTCGTTCGACGGATTGAGCGCTTTGGTGCGTTCCGATCTGCGCTGTGATCCGCTGAGCGGACAGCTGTTCGTCTTCGTGAACCGGCGTGGTACGCAGACGAAAGTGCTGTACTTCGACCGCAGCGGTTGGTGCGTGTGGAGCAAGCGGTTGGAGCGCGGTTGTTTCATCCGTGATTGGCGCAAGGTGCGATCGCGCGAGATGGACTGGACGGCGTTGAAGCTGTTGCTTGAAGGGATCGATGTAGCGAATACGTCTAGGCGCAAACGCTACGTTTTGCAGCGCGGGAATGCCGATACATCGTGTACACAATCGCGTACGCTATGACCATGAAACGTCCTTCGCCAGCAGCGACATTGACACTGTCTGAAGCGGCTCAAATGAGCCCGCAGCAGGTGGTCGATCTGGCTGGCACACTGACGAATCGGATCGACACGCTGGCGAACGAATTGGACTGGCTCAAGCGCCAGATATTTGGCCAGAAAAGTGAGCGCCGTTTGATCGACAACCCGGCGCAGATGGCGCTTGATGCGATGCTGATCGATCCGGCAAAGATTGCGTCATTGCCGGCGTCGTCACAGGTTGTGCCTGCCCATGTTCGGAGCAAACCGCGTACCGATGCGGCGCAGAGCGAGAGCGTACCGTTCTTCGACGAATCACGTGTACCGATGTATACGGTGGTCGTCACCACACCGCGGATGGATGCGCTCGCGCCGGATGCGTATGAGCACATCGGCGACAAAGAGAGCTTCCGGGTGGCGCAGCAGCCGGCCAGCTTTGTGGTGATCAAATACGTGCGGCCGGTGTACAAGCAACGCGATACGGGTGAACTGTTGTGCGCGCCCGCGCCTTCCGGCGTGCTCGAGGGCAGCCGCGCCGATGTGAGCTTTTGCGCGGGCCTCTTGGTCAACAAATTCCGCTACCACCTGCCGTTCTATCGCCAACACCAGCAACTGGGCGATGCCGGCATTACCGTGAGCCGCCCTTGGCTCAACCAGCTCAGTCAGCAGATCTGTGCGTTGCTGTATCCGATCTATGAGGCGCAGCTGACCTCGATCCGCGACAGTCGCGTGATCGCGATGGACGAGACGCCGATCAAGGCCGGACAGGCCGGCAAGGGCAAGATGAAAACCGGCTACTTCTGGCCGGTATACGGCGACAAGGACGAGGTGTGCTTCCCATTCGCCACTACACGAGCGCACACCGTGGTCGCCCAAACGCTGGGTCTGCATCAGCGCGACAACGCCGTGCTGGTGTCCGACGGCTACGCCGCCTATGCGCGCTACGCGCAGCAAACCGGCGTCACGCATGCCCAATGCTGGGCGCACTGCCGTCGTGAGTTCTTTGACGCGCAGAGCAGCGACCCCGAGGGCACCGCACAAGCGCTGGAGCTGATCGGCGCGCTCTACGAAATCGAGCAAGACATACGCGATCGAAATCTTGCCGCCGAAGACAAACAGAACTTCCGCGCCACGCACAGCAAACCCCGGATCGAGTGGTTCTTTGACTGGGTCGAACAACAACGACGACGACCAGACCTATTACCCAGCAATCCCTTCACCAAGGCACTCAGTTATGCCTGGGAACGGCGTGTCGCGCTGTCGGTCTACCTGACCGATCCCGATGTACCGATCGACACCAATCATCTCGAACGCAGCTTGCGGCCCATCCCCATGGGACGCCGCAATTGGCTCTTCTGTTGGACAGAGCTGGGCGCCAAGCACGTCGGCATCGTGCAGAGCCTGATCGTTACCTGCCAGCTACACGGCATCGATCCTTACACCTACCTCGTCGACGTCCTACAGCGCGTCGGCCAACATCCCGCTTCACGCGTTCATGAGCTCACGCCCAGACTTTGGAAACAGCACTTCGCTGACGCCCCGCTTCGATCCATCCTCTACACGCTGCAGCGGGAAGGTGGCAAGTACGTCCGGTAGTTAAGGAAGGTCTGAACAAGTCCGACCCGATTGTGTTGAGATAGTACCCTCCCACACAAAGGCACGCGCATGGACCAGATGAGCTTCGGCGACTCCGAGTATGCGAGCAAGCGCAAACGGACCCGCCGCGAGGTGTTTCTGGCAGAGATGGAGCAGGTTATTCCCTGGACGATCCTGCTGAACTTGATCGAGCCGGTGTATCCGAAGGCTGGCAATGGGCGGCGACCGTATCCGCTGAAGGTGATGCTGAAGATTCATCTGATGCAGAACTGGTTCGGGCTGAGCGACCCGGCGATGGAAGAAGCGCTGTACGAGATCGCGTCGATGCGCCAGTTCGCGAGCCTATCGTTGACGAAGCCGATCCCGGACGAGACGACGATTCTCAATTTCCGGAGGTTGCTGGAAACCTACGAGCTGGGTGCCGAGATTCTGGCTCGAGTGAACGGCTATCTGTCGCGCAAAGGGCTGATGCTCAAGCGCGGAACGATGGTGGACGCCACGATCATCGCAGCACCGAGCTCGACGAAGAACGCCGGAGGTGAACGAGATCCGGAGATGCATCAGACGAAGAAGGGGAATGAGTGGTTCTTCGGCATGAAGGCGCACATTGGCGTGGATGTCGACTCCGGACTGGTGCACACGGTGACGACAACCGCAGCGAACGAAGCGGATGTGAATGAAGCGGAGTATCTGCTGCACGGCAAGGAAAGCGTGGTCTATGCCGATGCCGGTTACACGGGCGCGGACAAGCATTCGTCGCGCCGAGGATTGGACTGGCAGATTGCTCGTCGACGCAGCAGCGTGAAGGCAATGCCGGAAGGACGCCAGAAGCGTGCGATCGAGAAAGCGGAGAAGCGCAAGGCGAGTATTCGCGCGCGCGTGGAGCACCCGTTCCGTGTCGTGAAGCGTCAGTTCGGCTACGTGAAGGTGCGCTTCAAGGGACTGGCGAAGAACACGGCGCAGATCCTGACGCTGTTCGCGCTATCGAATCTGTGGATGGCGCGAAAGCGATTGCTGGCGATGACGGGCGAGTTGCGTCCGAAGGTGGCATAGCGCGTTAAAAAGGCTGCTATTTGCAGCCTTTGCAAAGCAATCTCGTTCGCTCTGAACCGATTTTCATCACCACCGGCATGCGACCGAGTCTTCAGACAAGCAGTTTTCGAGGCTTGTTCAGACTTTCCTTAACGGTTACACAGCAGGTGCTGTTGGATGCCGGCGTCCATGCCGTTCAATCCACACCGCTGATCGACGGTGCCGGCACCGTGCTCGGCATCGTCTCCACCCATTTCTGCAGATCGCATCAACCTACAGAGCGGGAACTCCGCCTGATGGGACTACTTGCCCGCCATGCGGCCGACTATCTCACGCGCATGCAGGCCGAACAGGCTTTGCGGCGGAGCGAGACCCGCTACAGGACCTTGTTCGATTCCATCGACGAAGGCTATTGCATCGTCCGGGTGCTTTTCGACGACAACGGGCAGGCCTGCGACTACCGTTTCGAAGAGGTCAATCAATCCTTCGCGCGCCAGACGGGCTTCCATAATGTGGTGGGGCGTAGCATGCGGGAGATCATGCCCGACCACGAAGCGCACTGGTTCGAAACCTATGGCCGCATCGTCACGACCGGTCGCGCCGAGCGCTTCATCCATTCCACCGGCGCTCCGCAACGTTGGTTCAACGTCTATGCGTTTCGCATGGGCAATCCCGCCGAGCGACAGGTGGCGGTGTTGCTCGATGACATCTCCGAGCGCAAAGCGGCTGAGGAAGCACTTCGCCTGAGCGAGAAGCGCCTGCGTGCCATCATCGAGCAGCTACCTGCCGCCGTCAATGTAACGGACAGGACCGGCTCGCGGACACTGAGCAATTCGGTCATGGAACGCTATCTGTCCAGAACCAACCCGCTGCAAGCCGCATCCATGAAACAGTGGGAAGCCTGGGACGAGCACGGCGTGCCGGTTCCGCTTCGAAACCTGCCAGACCAGCGTGCCCTACGGGGCGAAACGGTGATGCCGGGCCTGGAAATGCGGCACACCGATGCGGACGGCAGCGAGAGCTGGGTACGGATGAGCGCGGCGCCGTTGCGCGATGACGACGGCGACGTCGTCGGCGCCTGCTCGGTGATACAGGATGTAACCCTCGTGAAACAGGCCGCACAGGCGCTGCACGAGGCCGATCGCCGCAAGGACGAGTTCCTTGCCACCCTCGCCCACGAACTGCGCAACCCGCTGGCCCCCATTCGCAACGGGCTGTACATCCTGCGTTCCGCGGCCGAGGCTGGCGATGACGCGAAAGGAACTGCCGCCGTGTGCGCGATGCTTGAGCGCCAGGTGGAGCACCTGGTCCGACTGGTCGATGACCTCCTGGAAGTGTCCCGCATCACGGGCGGAAAGATCGAGTTGCGCCGGGAAATGGTCGACCTGCGCAACGTGATCCGCAACGCCATCGACACGAGCCGTCCGTTGATCGACGCGGCACATCACCATCTCACCGTGCGCATGCCGGCCTACCCTGTGATGCTCGACGCAGATCCGGTGCGGCTCACGCAGGTCGTCGCCAACCTGCTCAACAATGCAGCCCGCTACACGAGTGACGGCGGCCGGATCTGCGTCACTGTCGGCGGTGAACAGGGCCATGCCGTACTGTCAGTCCGGGATAACGGCAACGGCATTCCGGAACCCATGCTGCCGCGTGTCTTTGACATTTTCACCCAGGTCGAGCACACGCCCCAGGGCGGACTGGGTATTGGCCTCACCCTGGTTCGCAGCCTGGTGGCGATGCATGGCGGCATCGTCGAGGCGCGCAGTGCCGGCGTTGGCAAGGGAAGCGAATTTGTCGTACGCCTGCCGCTGGTATCCGTACCGGACGATCGGGCGGAACCGGCAGCACGGCAGGGCATTCCGCCGCCGGGTCTGGTACCGCACCGTATCCTGGTGGTCGACGACAACGAAGATGCGGCCGACAGCCTGGGCATCATCCTGCGCGGACTTGGCAATGAAGTCCGCATTGCCCACGATGGTGAAACCGGACTGGCTGCCATCGAAGCGGAGCGACCCGACGTCGTGCTGCTGGACCTGGGCATGCCGGGTATGGACGGCTACGAACTGGCACGACAGGTGCGCACGACACTCGGCGACGACGACGTCACGCTGATTGCATTGACTGGCTGGGGACAGGAGGAAGACCGTCGACGCTCCAAGGAAGCCGGCATCGATCACCACCTCGTGAAGCCTGTCGACTTTGCGGCGCTGTGGGAACTACTGAGTACGGCAGATAAACACCCTCCGCCGCACTGCCCCACTTGTCCGGCACGCCGGTTCCGCGCAAAGGGAACAGGAGCAGAGGCGCCGCTGGACATTTCCGCGACCCTGGCGTTGCCAGGATCCGCATCCGCAGGAAGCACCAGGCAAGCCGTCGCAGCGGGTGGCCGGCAAGTGCAGATAACCGCCTCGGAGCAGACGCCGTCGACGACAAACCGTCCTTGGTTCAGACCTGCTGCCGGAACAAGGGCTTGCAGCCAATTTCGTCCCACACGCCCGGACGACGTACCCATTTGACACCGCTTTGTGCCCGGGATCCAGGCGGTATCGTTTTTAGCATGGCGTAGCGCACTTCCAGCGCTTTTCCAGGAACACGACCATGCCCGCTCCTCGAACTCACCACGACCGACCACACTGTGCCGGCCTCTCGCGGCGCATCGGCTGCCTGCTGGCGATGACCCTCGGCACTGCCAGCGCCTTCGCGCAGGAAGTGCCCTCCCTGCTCAGCGACGATTCGCCACGGCTCGACGCCGCCCAGACCGAACGCTTCCAGCGCCACCTGCGCCAACCAGAAACCCTTGATCACCGCATCGCCCGACTGCAAGCCGACCTTGCCAGCAGCGAAACGCTGCGGCTGAACCTGCTGCGCGACGTTGATTCGGTACTCGTGCGCGATTCGCTGGAACGCAATGCCGACGGCGCGATCACCTGGGAGGGACACGTCGAGGGCGAGAACACGACAGCGGTCCTGGTAGCCCATCGCGGAGAACTCAGCGGCTATGTGTCTGTCAATCACCACCACGAAGACCCTCGCCTGCCGCCGGATCCGGATCACGGCGACGACGCACCACCGCACGGCGATCTCCGCACGGATGTCCTTCTGATCGAGCCGCTGGGACGCGGCGCTCAACTGGTCCGCCGTATCGACAGCGATATCGTGGGGAAGACGCAATGCGCCACCGATGAGTCCGTCGTCGGTCCGTTTCCGCCTCCCGCTACGAACGCATCGGCAACAACGAAGTCGCCCTCGGCACACCAGACGCTGCGCGATGCCCTCGCCGACTTCGGTAGCGCGGCCGCCGTTTCCGCACCCGCGGCGGCAGCCGCGTCACCGTGCATCACCAACGTGCTGGTCGTGTACACCCCGGCCGCACAATCAGCGCATGGAAACATCCCGTTGCTGGCCCAGAATGCCATCGCCCAGGCCAACCAGGCCTACATCAACAGTCAGGTCCACAACCTCAAGCTGAATCTCGTGGGTGCGCGACAGGTGAGCTACACCGAGTCGAATACCATGAGCGGCAGTTCGACCACAGACCTGGTCCGTCTCAACGGCAATGGCGATGGCTTCATGGATATCGTGCACACCTGGCGTACGGAGCTGGGCGCCGATGTGATTGTCTTGCTTACAGGCAGCCTGCCCAGCGGCATCGCCGGCCAGGCCACCTCGATCATGGCCAACGCGTCGAACCCTTTTGCAGTAGTGCACTACAACTATGCCACCAGCAACTTCACGTTCGCGCACGAAGTGGGACACCTGCAAGGTGCGCGACACAACCCGGAAGCCGATCCCGGCACCTCACCCTTCGCGCATGGACACGGCGCCCAGCGGCCGCTGTACAACTACCGCACGGTGATGGCGTACAACTGCAACTCAAATTGCCCGCGCGTGGGACATTTCTCAAACCCGGATGTGAAGTACAACGGCCGCAAGACCGGAGACCACTCGCAGCGCAACAATGCACGCGTCTTGCGCGACACAGCCTGCACTGTCAGCAACTTCACGCCGGTGGCGCCGCTGGGGTGGAAATACCTCTGGGGCAATGGTGGCAACGGTACGATTCACTGGTGGCACTTCAACGCCAACGACCACTACGCCGTCGGCGACTTTGACGGTGATGGCGCTGACGAACTGTTTGCGGCCAATCCCGGCTCCCACTATGCACATCTGATGGATTTTAGCGGCGGTGCCTGGTCCACGCAGTGGGGCAACGGGGGCAACGGATCGGTTCACTGGTGGGCGATCGGACCGGTCGACCGGTTCATTGCCGGCGACTTCATCACGGGCAACGGCCGCGACGAACTGCTTGCGATCAATCCGCAGTCGGGCTATGCACACCTGATGGTGTTCCAGGGTGGCAACTGGACGACCGTGTGGGCCAACGGCGGCAACGGTGCGATGGATTGGTGGCTGCTGGGGCCCGCCGACCGCTATCTGGCGGCCTCGCTCGATGCCGCCGCCCCAGGCGACGAACTCCTCGCGATCAGCCCCGCCAGCTATTACGCCCACGTGATGCGGCTTACCGGAACGGGATGGACCACCTCCTGGACCAACCTCGGCAACAACGCGATCTACTGGTGGAACATCGGCTGGCTGGATCGCTACGTTGCCGGCAACTTCGGCACCGCTAACGCGGGCGACGAATTCCAGGCTATCAATCCGAACGGCTGGTCACACACCAATCGCTACATCACGGGCGCCTGGAACGCGCTGTGGGGCAACAGCGGCAATCACTGGATCCACACCTGGTGGATCGGCAACCAGGACGTGTACGTGAAGGGCAATTTCATCAGCGGAAATGGTCGCGATGAAATCCTCGCGGTTGCACCCAATGGCTGGTCGCAGCTGTTGGCCTATGACAATGTCAGCTGGCTATACCAATGGGGAAACCTCGGTAGCGGCAGTATCGGCTGGTGGATGATCAACAGCGGCGATCGCTGCCTGGCCGGCGATTTCGCTGCCGGTGACAGCCGCGACGAACTGCTCTGCATCCAGCCGGGAAATGGCTGGTCGCACGTGCACCACTACTCGCCGTAACCGTGTGAATACCACCCCCTCCTTCACCGGAGGGGGCGGACTACGGGTAGACCCGTGGGTCAGTCTCGCCCCGCAGAATGCGGGACTGCAGACCACAGCATCACATCGCATTTATTTTTTCACTGTTCGCTTTTGTCACTTCGATCGTTTAGTCGACCAAGGGGGCTCACTACTCTGAGGAGAATCCCATGCGACTGCGGCTCAGATGCGCGCTCCACCGGGTGCGCGAAGCGATAGCGGCAACCTGCCTGGCTGCCTGGACGCTCGTCGGTCTTGCACAAACCGGCGAGCCAATTGCAACCATCGGCCACGGTGGCTTCTTCGACGCGCAGGGAAAGCAGATCCGCGTGACACAGGCGTTTGTCGAACAGGCGCAATCCTGGTATCGCACTGACCTGTTGACCAGCATCGATGACGACGGCCGACGCGCCTTCGCGGAGTTCGAGAGAAACCTCCTGCGCGTCGGCACGGTAAAGGGACAGACGCGACTGGTTGCGCGCCAGTATGGCCTGGAATGGCTGTTCGCCCACTCTGCGCGACACCGCGACGACGATCGACTACTGGGCAAACTGCGCGCGCTCGAAATTGCCCTGCGGACCAAACTTCCCGAGAAAGCCAATGACCGGCTACCACGCCGTGAACCTTTCGTCCTCACGCCGTTGCAGGCCAGCCGGTGGACTGCGTTGCGGGTGAAGCCGAAAGCCGGCATGGGGCTGTTGTCACCCACCGTGAACTCCGGCCAGCTCTATATCAACGAATGCATGGACGCCCGGGTGCCGATTCCACCTCCGATCGGACAGATGGATCCGAACGGCACGGCCGGCTGGAAATCGCAGGGATTCATTCCCGAAACGATCCAGTTCATCGTCGGCACACCCGCCGAGCTGCGCAGCTACAAGAGCACATCGCCGGCCGGCATGTGCTATGCGCTGCCGCGCTATGTAGACGACACGCTCGATTCCGTCCAATTTGACGGGGTGATCTGCCTCAGCGAGGAGACCTCGAAGGTCTGCTTCTGGGACAACCAGATGAGCGGAGTGGGCTTCACATTCGACGCGGGCGACCAGATTCCGATCGGTGTTCCAAACCTGGCCATCGACCCGGAAGGACGCTACCAGGCGGGTGGCTATGAGCTACTCGGCGGCACGGGCGGTGTGTGCACCGACTGCCATGCGGGCGAGAATCCGTACATCACGCACCCGGATGCTGACCTGGGCGACGGTGTACTGTGGAGCAGCCTGTCCGGGCCGCCGGAGAATCTGCCGACGTTTGCGCCCAATCGCTACGAACCCATCGTTCCGGCCGAGTGGCCACAGAACGATCTGTCGCAGGCGGGCCCCACCGTACCTGTCGAATGCGGTGGCTGCCATGTCAAGGGCGTAGCAGGACGCTTCCCGCACCTGTCGAACGAATTGCCCGGCTATTGCACCCTGGTGTTGTCGCCTGCCCTGCTGACGACGATGCCTCCGCCTTCACCGGGCAGCGCGCAGGCCGCAGCCGAAACCTTTCGGGATGCCTACTGCGGCTTTCCACCGGATGCCGCATCCGCCGACGCGGGTGATCCGCACATCACGACCACCAATGGCGTTCACTACGATTTCCAGGCGGCCGGCGAATTCGTCGTGCTCAAGAACTCCGCCACGGGATTTGAATTGCAGTCACGTCAATCGCCCGTGCAGACGACGTTCACGCCACCACCAAATGCATACACCGGACTCTCCAGTTGCGTCAGTCTGAACACCGCCGTGGCTATCCGCGCCGGCAAACACCGCATCACCTACCAGCCGCGAAAGGCGGCCCAGCCGGACGGCGACATGGTGCTTCGACTTAACGGCCGGGAGATCACCGCCACCGAGACGCGCCTGGACCTGGGCCAGGGCAGCTGGATTGCCGCCGCGGAGTCCGGCGACGGATTTGATATCAAGACCGGCGACGGCACACGTCTGACGGTGACGCCGCGCTTCTGGTCATCCCAGGGATACTGGTATCTGGACGTGAACGTGCACAAGACGCCGGCGCGGGAAGGGATTGCAGGCCATGTCATCGGCACTGACTGGCTCCCTCGCGCGCCCGACGGTTCGTCATTCGGTCCGCGGCCAGCGGCATTGGGCGATCGGCACGACGTCCTCAATCGCACATTTGCCAACGCCTGGCGCGTCACCCGGATCAGCAGTCTGTTTGACTACGATCCGGGCATGAGCACCCAGGACTTTACCGACAAGAGCTGGCCTGCGGCTCCCGACAGTGGCTTGGCGTGCAAGACCACATTGCCGAGCAATTCGCCGCTGACCCGCATGCATCCGGAGCTGGCCGAAGTGGCGTGTCGCCGGGTACAGGACAAGGCACTGCGCGACAACTGCCTGTTCGACGTCGCCGTCATGGGGGACAGCCGCTTCGCCGACGGGTATCTGAATCCGCCAAAGGGGCACGACTGGGACACTTTGCCGTGCCCGGGCAAGAAGGGACGTGACAACGAATAGTCCACCGGCTGTACCGAGGAACTTCGCTGTTTTGCGCGCAACGCGGTGGCCGCGAAGCAGCGAGGCGACACGAGAGCCTTCTACGGCCAGGGCGGCTCATCGAGCAGCCCCTGCCCGAGAATGCGCGTCTCTCCGAATTCGCGCGCGAGGGCCGTCGCACAGACGTTGGTGACATCCTCCAGCGCGGCGACCAGCGGCGGCGCATGACTGATCACCCAGACCTGGCTGCGCCGCGCCGCTGCCGCGATCTGGCGCGCCAGCGGACGGAGCAGGTCTTCATGCAGGCTCTGCTCTGGCTCGTTGAGCACCAGCAGCGGTGGCGGACGTGGGCTCATCAACGCCGCCAGCAGACACAGGTAGCGCAAGGTGCCGTCGGACAGTTCCGCGGCACCGAGCTCGCGCAGCAGACCCTCCACGGCAAGCCCGACTTCCAGGCGCGCGTCGCCGCTATCACGGATCACCAGTCGCGAACCCGGGAAGGCATCGTCCACCGCCGCCTGCAGGGCGTCGCTGTCGCCAATTTCAAGGATCGTCTGCAATGCTGCCGCCAGATCGTTGCCGTCGTGCGCCAGCGTGTCTGTGCGAACACTCACGCGCGGCTGACGCAACGGACTTTCCGCATCGGTGCGGAAACCATCGTAGAAGCGCCAGCTGCGCAGGCGCTCGCGCAAAGCGAACACCTCGGGATAACGCCCCGGCTCGCTCAGTTCCGACAAAACCGAACGGCTGGCAATGGGCATGAAGCCCAGACGCTGCCATTCGCCACCGGCCTCCTGCAACGTCACATGGTTGCCATCGCGTTCGAGCCAGGTGTTCCCTTTGCGACGAGGGCTACCCTGCCAGACGACTTCGGACTTGATCTCCGGATCCAGCAGGAATCGCGTCGGCGGCCCCTTCGTCGGCAGGCCCAGGGAAATTTCGTAGGCAACATCATCAGCGGCGAAACCAAACGTGACCCTCACCGGTGCCGCCCCCGCTGTTCCCTGGATCGGCACGCGGCGCCGCTGCTGGCTGCGTGTATCGCGCGGCCCTGCCCAGGTGATCGAGGGCATGCCCCCTTCCAGCGCCAGCGACTCGGCCAGCCGGCCACTCGCCGCCTGCGACAACAACCGTAGCGCACGATACAGATTCGACTTCCCGCTGCCGTTGGCACCGGTGACCAGCGTCAGCGGCTCCAGCCGCATCTTCAGATCACGTAACGACCGGTAATTCGACACTACGAATGTATGCAGCACACCGGCACCTCCCGCACGAATCCGGCAAGGATACGCGCGGCGGTGTCATGGCGTGAGACAAGGCTCATCCCCCAGCCCGCGCTCCAGATCCGCATCCGCCATTCCAGGCGACTACGGCATTCCAGGCCAAATCATTCCAGGCCAACCACGATTCGGAAAATTCCGAGCCGCGTGCGGGGCAATGCGCTGAGGGTCCTGACTCCTGCCCGGAAGGGTGCAATCCAGGCCAACCACAATCCGGAAAATTCCGAGCCGCGTGCCGGGCAATGCGCTGAGGATCCTGACTCCTGTCCGGAACAGCGTCGGGCCAGCCAATCGCTTCAGGCCAGCCATGGTCCGGAAAATTCCGAGTGAATGACGGCGTTGCCAACCTCGACGGCATTCCAGGCCCGGCATTCCAGGCCAACCACGATTCGGAAAATTCCGAGCGAAGGTGCAATCCAGGCCAACCACAATCCGGAAAATTCCGAGCCGCGTGCCGGGCAATGCGCTGAGGGTCCTGACTCCTGCCCGGAACAACGTTGGGCCAGCCAACCGCTTCAGGCCAGCCATGGTCCGGAAAATTCCGAGTGAATGACGGCGTTGCCAGCCTCGACGAAGCCGTGCTTCGACGAAGCCTATGATCGGCAGTCCCGCATTCGCAGGAGTCGATCATGGCAAGCTCGAGCATCCAGGATACCGCTATCGAGTTCCTTACCTTGTGCGCATCCGGAGACGTCCGTACGGCTTACGAGCGTCACGTCGCCGCGGGCTTCCGTCATCACAATCCCCACTTCCGAAGTGACCGCACCTCGCTGCTGGAGGCCATGGAAAAGAGCGCGGCCGAAGCGCCAAACACGTCGTTCGACGTCAAGCAGGCAATTGCGGCGGGCGATACGGTTGCCGTGCTATCGCAGGTGCAGCGAGTCCAGCAAGGGTTCAACTACGCGGTAGTGCATATCCTGAGGTTCGAGGACAGCAAGATTGCCGAAATGTGGGATGTCGGGCAGGAGATTCCAGCCGATTCTCCCAATGAGCTGGGAATGTTCTAGCGGAGGTAGCCGCGTCGACCGTCGTACGTTGCGCCTACCCCGGAGCGACGCATCGCAAAGTGTGGCGCGATCTGGCATTGGCGGGCGCATCGTATGGTACTTTGCGGCGATTTCATCACCCAACACCCCCAGGAGATCGCCTGATGATCGCTCGGCCACTCGCCGCCGCCTTGCTCGCCATGTTTGCTATCACCACTGAAGTCCAGGCCGCCGAGGCGCCGATGATCAACGCGGATGTCGTCAAGATGGTCAAGGCCAAGCTGCCGGAGTCCACCATCATTCTTGCCATCCGGTCGGCCAAGCCCGATTTCGACACCAGCGCCGATGCGCTGATCAAGCTGTCTGCGGCCGGGGTACCCAAAGACGTCATCGATACAATGCTGCAGCCGGCCGCCGCAGGTGCGCCAGCCTCGAACACGGCTGATTTCCACAGCATCTCCCGCTACAACCCGGAGGAGGTCGTCCTGAACCAGGACGGCGAAGAAGTGCGCATGAAGTACCTCACACCCACCATGCGAACCGGCGCCCGTGCACTCGGCTTTGGCGGCGTTGCCACCTACGCCGTGCTGCATGGACCGGCGGCAAAGCTTCGCGCCAGGACCACGCAACCGTCCTTTCTGATCGAGGTGCCCGAGAACGCGCAGCCGGAAAGTTATGCCACGTTGGCGAGCTTCGCCGTGCGCCAGAACAGCACCCGCGAGGTGCTCGTCGGCGGCGGCGTGGTGACGTACGAAACCGGCATTCACCGTGATCGCGTGGTGCCGACGACCAGCGAGAAGCTGGCAGACCAGTCCAAGGCGCATCCGGGCTTTGTGCTCTACAAGATCTCCCCGACCGAACCCTTGAAGAAGGGCGAGTACGCGCTGGTCACCTACAACAGCAAGGTGCGCGTGTCGGGATTCTTCCTGACCGGCCAGGATTCGTTCTTCGACTTCGGTGTGGATAGCTGATCATCCTGTCCGCACACATCGCCCGTCACGGACGGGCGATGCTCGCCCGGCACCACGTCGTGAACTGATACCGCCGTCCCGGTCATGTCTGCGGCGCGCGCTGACGACGCTGCTCGAGGAACTGCTCAAACTCGCCGACAGATACCGGACGGCAATACCAGTATCCCTGCGCGTAGTCGCATCCCATGGCCTTGAGTTGCCGGTGCTGCAGCTCGGTTTCGACGCCTTCGGCGACCACTTGCAGCTTGAGGTTGTGCGCCATCGCGATAATCGCCGCACACAAGGTATCGGCATTGGTGCTCGTGCCAACACCGTCGACGAAGGTCTTGTCGATCTTGAGCTTGTCGAAAGGTAGCCGTGACAGCGCGGCGAACGAAGAATACCCGGTACCGAAGTCGTCGATGGCGACGCCCAGGCCCAGCGAACGCAGCTCGTGCAATACGCTGCTGGCTCTCTGGGCATTGTCCATCAGTGTGCTTTCGGTGATTTCCAGTTCCAGCGAGCGGCGCGGTATCGAAAGCGTTGCAAGCAGCTGTGCCAGCCGCTCCACCAGTTCACCCCGCATCAACTGGTGCGCAGACACATTCACCGCCACGCACAGCGCGCCACGATCGTGCTTGATCCACGTCTGCAATTGCCGGCAAACCTGCTCCACGACCCACGCGCCCACCTCGTGGATCAGGCCCGTATCTTCCAGAATCGGGATGAACTCGGCGGGCGTCACATTACCGTGTTCGGCGCTGCGCCAGCGCAGCAGGACCTCCACGCCACACACCTGATCCGAAGCGAAGTCGACCTGGGGCTGGTACACCAGGTGCAATTCATCGTTCGCCAGGGCCTGCCGCAAACCGGTTTCCAGCGTCAGGCGACGCGAGACCTGGGCGATCATCTCGGGCTGGAAGACGCAAAAGGCGTTGCGGCCGGCGTGCTTGGCGTAGTACATCGCCGTGTCAGCGTACTGGACCAGCAGCAAGGGGTCCGTCGCGTGCAAGGGACAGCGGCTGATGCCCAGCGACAGTGTCACCACGACGTCCGACGCCTCCACGCGCAGCGGCGTCGCAAACGCATCGAGCAGCGCCTGCGCGACGACGGCAGGCTCGGTCTCATGTTGCAGCCGGGGCAGAATGACCGTGAATTCGTCGCCACCCAGCCGCGCCAGGCGGGCCTGCTGCGGCAACGCCCTGCGCAGGCGCTGTGCGGCCTTGGTCAGGACAAGATCACCGAAGCGATGGCCGAGCGAGTCATTGATGTTCTTGAAGCGGTCCAGGTCGATGAACATCAATGCCAGCTTGTCGGTGGGCCCCATGTGATCGATAGCGGCAGCCAGTTCGTCAACAAACCGCGTGCGATTGGGCAGGCCGGTCAGGGCGTCATAGGTCGCCAGCTGCTGCAGCTGACCCAGGTGTCGCAGTTCGTTCGCGCGGCGTTGGCGGTAGGTCAGCACCGCCAGGAGCAGTACGCCAAGCAGCGATGCAGCGTAGATCGCATAGGCACCCCGCGTCCGCCACGGCGGCGGTGATACCGTCAACGAGACCGACAGCGTCGGCGACAACCATTGCCCATTGCCGCCCATCTGCCGCGCCTCGAAGCGATAGTTGCCGGGCGGCAGCGGGTCATAACCAATGGAAAGGCTGGCCGGCATGTCCTGCCAACGCGACTGAAGTCCCGCCAGCCGATAGGAAATGGGACGGTGATCCCCGAAAGCCGCAACGTTGAAGCGCACGCGCGCTTGCGTGTAGTCCACGCGCAGCGATGCCACGTCGGGGCCGCGCAGATTGATCCGTTCCACACCACCGACCTCGTAGCTGCCGAGCATCAGAGGCTGTGGCGGCGTAACGCTGAGGCGCTCGGGAAACAGGCGCAGCAAACCCGAGGCACTGCCAAAGTAGACGCTGCCGTCAGTGGCCGCGAGCACGCTGCGCCAGTTGACCCCGATATCCGGCACGCCGTCGGCGGACGAGAACGCGACAAAGCGATCTTGCGCCGCGTCGCGACTCGCAATTCCCCGGTTCGTACCCACCCACAGCGTGCCCCGCGTGTCGCTGGTAATCGCGTCGATCGTCTGATCAGGCAAACCATCAGCCGGCAGGTAGCGCCGGAAATGCACGCCGTCGGCCTCGAATGAGGCCCGGTTGAGGCCCGCCTGCGTGCCCACCCATAACGTTCCCTGGGAATCGACATGCGTGGCGATGACCAGATTGTCGGACAGGCTGCGTTTGTCACGCGCATTGTGAACGTGGCGTGTGACCTCGTTCGTCGCCGGGTCGAAATGCACCAGGCCCTGCGTCGTACCCAGCCACAGCTTGCCGTCATCGGCCAAAGCTACGCTCAGCACACCGCCCGTCAAGGCCCCGCCGGGCGTACTCGCCGGATCGAACAGCCGCAGGGCGGAGTCGCCCCGTGCAAGGACCGCCAGCCCGATGCTGCAACCGACCCACAGGCGCCCTTCTGCGTCCTGGACAGCCGCGTTCATGTACGGATCGGGCATTTCGCGTCCGTCTGCACTCACGAGCCGGTAGCGCCGAGCCACTCGCTGCTGCGGGTGCCAGTGCAGCAGGCCCGTGTTGTTGGTAGGCAGCCAGTAGCCGCCGTGCGCATCCGCGACAATCGCATGGCCAGACAACGTCGGCTGGGTGAACGACAAGGCGCGATCGATGTCCGCGCTTCGATCCTCGAACTCGCCGTTGCGTGGATCGAGCACGCCGACACTTCCGCCGCACAGCAGCACGAGCAGTCGCCCGTCCGCCTGTTCGCGTGCGGCGCAAAAGCTGTTGCTGCGGCCTTCCGGCGCGCGATAGCGGGTTGCACCGTGCTGCCCCACCCGCAACCGGTTGGCACCGTCGCGTTGCAGCCCGACCCAGAGATTGTCCCGGTCATCCAGGACGAGCGCCGCGACGCGATCGGACGACAAGCTGTACGGATCGTCCGGCTGATGACGGTATACCGCGAGCGAACCCGATGCCGGATCGAAACGCAGGAGCCCGACATGATGCGCGCCGCCAATCCACAGGGCGCCATCGCGGCCGAGTGTCATGGCGTCTATCTTTCCGTGCATCAGCGCCGACGGTATGCCGGATTGGCCGGCAATACCCGTTTGCGGGTCGTAGTGATAGAGACCTTTGGCCGTCCCGAGCCACAGGTGCTCGCCCGCAGGAACGATTTCCAGCGCAACCGCCTGCCCCAGCGATACCAGCAGATCAGCGCGCCGGAAGTCGCTCACAGCGATGCGAAACACGCGCCCGTCAACGCATCCGGCAAACAGCTGATGCCCGTCTTCGCTCAACGCCAGCGCGGTGACCCGCGGCTGCTCGCCATCCGCAAGATCAACCGGCAGTGCGCGTCGCGACCGTGGATCAAAACGGAAAAGACCCCGGTCCGTGCTGACCCAGAGGTTCTCCTCGCGGTCCGCGACAACGTGCGTGCCACGTGCCGAATGAATGCCGTTGCGTTCCAGGGTGTACGCATCGACCACGCCGGTCGTGCTGTCCAGGCGCTGCAGCACGCCGGCGAAACTCAGGATCCACAGTGCATCCCGCGTCTGCGCCATGTCGGCATTGGTGCGACTCACCAGGGTACCGGGCTGATCCGGGTCGCGGTCGATTGAGCGCACGTCGTGGCCGTCGAAGCGATGCACACCGTTATCGCCCGCAAACCAGACGAACCCGAAGCGATCGACAAACGTGGCGAAAATGGCGCTGCTGGCCATGCCCTGGCGCAAACCGATCGGCTCGAACGCAGGCTCCCCCCAGACCGGGAACGTCCGTCCTCGAAGGCCCCTGCTCCGCATCGCCGGATGCTTCCCGGGCGAGGCCAGCCGCCACCATCAGGACCAGCGCGAGGGGGACATACCGATTCATTCGAACGGGCCACCTGGCTGACGATCGATGACTGGTCCTAGAGTAGCGCGATTGTCCCGGCGACAGGCCGCTCCGTCGCCCCTGGAGACCGCCGGATATCGGACAATCCAGACCCTGTATTCCCGTGGAGGGTGGAATGGACGCGAGCCGTGCAGCCGTACCGGCCCTGTCGTTGGACGCCTGGCGCGCCGCGGGCGATACGCACTTTCACTATCGCGGCCATGCGATCTTCTCGTGTCGTGGTGGTGCGCCGGATGCCCCGCCGCTGCTGCTCATCCACGGTTTTCCGACGGCCTCGTGGGATTGGGAGGCGCTGTGGCCTGCCCTGTGCAGCCGCTACCGTGTCCTCGCGCTCGACATGATCGGCTTCGGGTTTTCCGACAAGCCACGCGACTACGACTACAGCCTGTTTGACCAGGCAGACCTGTGCGAAGCGTACCTGCTGGCGCAAGGCATCGAGCGCTACCACCTCCTGGCACACGACTACGGCGATACGGTCGCCCAGGAATTGCTGGCCCGCCAGGCAGACCCGGACGGCCGTCCGCGACTGATGACTGCCGCTTTGCTCAATGGTGGCCTGTTCCCCGAAACGCATCGCCCGGTGATCGTGCAGCGACTGCTGCTGTCGCCGCTAGGGCCGTGGGTGGCTCGGGCGATGACCCAGGCGCGATTCTCCGCCGCGCTGCATCGGATCTTCGGCCCCGGCACACCGCCCCATCCGGCCCTTGTAGCGGGATTCTGGCGCCTGCTGCAGCACAACGATGGCGTGCACGTCATGCATAAACTCATCCGATATATGGTGGAACGTCGGCGCCACCGCACGCGCTGGGTCGGCGCGCTGCAGCAATCCAGCGTCCCGATCGCACTTGTCGCTGGCATGGCCGATCCCGTTTCCGGTGCGCACATGGTGGCCCGCTACCGCTCACTGGTTCCCCGTCCGGATATCACCGAACTGGTGCAGATCGGGCACTACCCGCAATGCGAAGCGCCAGACGCCGTGCTCGAGGCGTATCTGGCATTTCGGGAAAGGTCCGCGGGAAGCGGCGAGCCGGCACACGTCGCGGCCGGCTCCTCCTGACCGAAAGGTTTATCCCGCCCTTAGAGCCTCCGCTCAATCCCTATCCGGTGCGCCAAGCGGGAAGTTCACGCGGAACCAGCGCGCATCGTCCACCGCGCGCGCAAACGCCGGGCGGCCGAGCAGACGGGCACGGTAGGCGCGAAGCACGGGATACGTCTGGGCAATCGGGTGAGTCCAATCAGCGTAGAACAACGCCGGTGCTGCTGCGCAGTCGGCCATCGAGAAGGAGTCGCCTGCTGCCCAGGTCTTTCCGCGCAGCGTCCCTTCGAGCCAGGCGTAGGCGCGTTCCAGCAACTCTGTCGCAACCGCCAGACCGTCCTGGCGCTTGGTCGCATCACCCGTCAGCGCCGCACCGACGGCGTGCTGGACGGGGCTCATGACGTGCAAATCGAAGAACCGATCCAGGAATCGCACCTCCAGCGCGTGCCGCGGATCGTCTGGAATCAATCGAACGGGGCCGGGATGCTCGAGCTGGAGATACTCGATGATGATGCTGGTTTCGGCGATATCCTTGCCGTCGTCAACCAAAAGTGGAAACTTGCGCAACGGCCAGCGTCGCAGCCATTCCGCGGTGTACTCGGGCGTGTCCGGGCCGATACTGCGGAACTCGAACGGGGTGGCGTTCTCGTACAGCGCCACAAGCACCTTCTGGGTGTACGACGAGAACAGATGACCGTAGAGAATCAACGACATCGGCATTCCTCCTGAGACTTCGCCGATCCTACGAGGGCAAACTGGCACAGACTCGCCAGTCTATCCTGTGTAGCGAACAATGCTGGTGCCCGGAGTGGGATTCGAACCCACAACCACCAGGCTCTCGACCTGGCGCGTCTGCCAATTGCGCCATCCGGGCATGTGGACGGGAAATCTGTGGTGCCAGGGTGGGATTTGAACCCACAACAACCGGCTTCTGAGACCGGCGCGTCTGCCAATTGCGCCACCTGGGCTTGCTGCGAAAAACATGGTGCCCAGGGTGGGATTTGAACCCACAACAACCGGCTTCTGAGACCGGTGCGTCTGCCAATTGCGCCACCTGGGCTTGCTGCGAAAAACATGGTGCCCAGGGTGGGATTTGAACCCACAAAAACCGGCTTCTGAGACCGGCGCGTCTGCCAATTGCGCCACCTGGGCTGGAAAAAACGAAGCCCCCGACGGAGACCGAGCGGGGGCTTCGAGAATTCGTGACCTTGGCAGCTCAACGAATCAAACGCGTCCCTCCCGTCCCGTAAGGGGCAGGGTTAGTAGCGTAAGCAGGTTGATGCGGCAGGTATTCATGATGGGGCGGGAGTCTGCGCATCGGAAAGGGTCGATGTCAAGTGATCTTGTGAAATGGATCAACGCCCCCTGCAGTTACAGCGCGTTGCCCCCGGGACCAGGCACCGACCGGACGCGGTGACCGAACGCCGGCCGGAGCGGCGTGATTCTTGGCACGGAGCACTGTTTATTGGTAGATAACGCATCATCATATTCTTTGTATATTGCGCAGCCTGGTAATAATCATTGATATAGCGCCGAATGCCTCACAGCGCATTACACGATCTAGCGCATGATATGGTGCGTCTATGCCATGACTTCTCCGTAACAGCCGGGCTCCAACAGCCAGGCTCTTCAGGATTGCGCACACAATGGCACCCGCAGAATCGCCCGACCCGTTCAGCTGGCTTTGCAGCGACAGTGAGATCGCCCGGCGCCTCTGCGCCCCTGATTCCGCCCCAGCCACGCTCGGACCTGTCCAGTGCTGGCCTGAACTTCTGAGATCGTCGCTGAGCCTGTGCCTGGCGAGCCCCCTGCCTATCCTGCTGTGGTGGGGCCCCCGTCACGTGTGCCTCTACAACGATGCATTCCGCGCGCTTCTCGGAGCGCGACATCCGTCGGTGCTGGGACATCCCTGCGCCGAAGCCTGGCCGGATTTGTGGGCCCTGGTCGGTCCAAGCGTCTCAGCAGTGATGCTCAGAGGTGAGACGGTGCAACTACGCGACCTGTCACTTCCCGTGGCGCGTCGCAGCACTCCTGAAAACGCTCGCGTCACATTTTCACTAAGCCCGATCCGCACCGTCCACGGCGACATCGTCGGGGTTTTCTGTCCCACCATTGAAACCACGCAGGACGCAACGCGGCGCGAGCAGATGGTAGCCGCGGCAGATCGTGCCAACCTCCAGGCGATGAACCTCCTCAACGATGTCGCAAACCGCTGCGCCAAAACCGGTGAAAGCGAGCAGGAGTGCCTGGACGAGGTCGTCAAAGTGGCCATTGCCCTCTCCGGCGCCGAAAAAGGCAGTCTGCAACGACTGGATCGGCCTACCAATACGCTGAGACTGGTGGCACACCGTGGCTTCGACAGCCGGTTCGTCGACTACTTCCAGACCGTGGCGATCGCAGGCGCCAGCGCCTGCGCAGCGGCGATCGCGTCAAACCAGCGCGTCTTTGTCGAAGACGTTACGCATAGCAGCTTGCTCGCCAATTCGCCCGCCCTGCCCATGCTGCTGGAAGGCGGTGTCCGCGCGATGCACTGCACACCGCTTGCCGATGGCACTGGCGCTGTCCTTGGCGTGATATCGGTGCATTTCTGCGAACCGCACCGGCCAAGCGAGCGTGAAATGCGCCTGCTCGGCCTGCTGGCCCGTCACGCTGCCGATTTCCTCGCGCGCCAGCAGGTCAACCGCGCCATCCAGGAAAGCGAAGAACGTTTCCGTGCCCTGGTCAGTGCCACGTCCGATGCCGTCTACCGCATGAGCAGCGACTGGAGCGAGATGCGCCACCTGCGTGGCCGGGGGTTTATCCCCGACACACTCGAGCCCAGTCGTACCTGGCTCGGCCGGTACATCCATCCTGCGGACCAGGCCTATGTGATGCGCAACGTCCAGAGAGCCATCACGACGCGCAGCGTCTTTGAGCTGGAGCATCGCGTCATCCGCGTCGACGGATCACCTGGCTGGACATACTCTCGCGCCATTCCCATTTTCGACCAGCAAGGCGAAATCGTCGAATGGTTCGGCGCGGCGAGCGACGTCACGCTGCGCAAGGAGGCCGAGCAGGCCATGCAGCTCAGCGAGAGCCGCTACCGCACACTGTTTGATTCCATCGACGAAGGCTATTGCATCGTCCGGGTACTGTTCGATGACAAGGGCAAACCCTGCGATTATCGTTTTGAAGAAGTGAACCAGTCCTTCGCACGGCAGACGGGTATCCACAATGCAGTTGGCCGCTGCATGTGTGAAATCGTGCCCGAACACGAATCGTTCTGGTTTGAAACCTACGGCCGGATTGCGGCGACCGGCCAACCGGAACGATTTACCCATATCGCCACCGGGCTGGATCGCTGGTATGACGTCTATGCATTCCGCATGGGCAAGCCCGAGGACCGACGCGTCGCGGTGCTGTTCAATGACGTCACGGAACGCAAGCAGGTGGAGGAAGCGCTGCGAGTCAGCGAAAAGCGGCTTCGCACCGTTATCGAACAACTGCCCGCTGGCGTCGGCGTCACCGACAAGACCGGCCGCTGGACCCTCTGCAACTCGATGATGGAGCGGTATTTCGCCCACTCTATTCCATCGACACAGCCAGAACGGGCCGCCCGCTGGAGCGGATGGGACGAGCGCGGGAATCCCGTGCCACCGCACAACTGGCCCGGCAAGCGCGCCCTGCGTGGCGAAACCGTGCTTCCTGGCCTGGAGATGCGCTACATCGATGGCGATGGCCGCGCCTACTGGATGCGTGTCAGCGCAGCGCCGTTGCGCGATGACAACAGCATCGTGATCGGCGCCTGTGTCGCAATCCAGGACGTGTCCGAGGTAAAAAATGCAGAGCATGCCCTGCGTGAAGCCGATCGTCGCAAAGACGAATTCCTGGCGACGCTGGCGCACGAGCTGCGCAATCCGTTGGCACCGATCTGCAATGGTCTGCACATCCTTCGCGCGATGGCTTCAGATGGCAACGGAGTCGGCGATACCAGTGCTGTATACGAAATGCTGGAACGTCAGGTTTCTCACATGGTCCGCCTGGTGGACGACCTGCTGGAGGTATCCCGCATTTCGGGTGGAAAGATCGAGTTGCGCAGTGAGCCGGCAGACCTGGCCGACCTGCTGCGCAGCGCCATGGAAACCAGTCGCCCGCTGATCGAAGCAGCTGACCACGCCTTCCTTACCAGTTTGCCATCGGAAGCGCTGATTCTCGATGCAGATCCGGTCCGGGTGACGCAGATCATCGCCAACCTTCTGAATAATGCAGCCAAGTATACCGACGCCGGTGGCCAGATCTGGCTCACCGCCCATCGCGACGGGACCGATGCCGTGATCGTTGTGCGCGACAACGGCATCGGAATTCCCGACACCATGCTGGCGAAAGTCTTTGATCTCTTCACGCAGCTTGAACACGGCCGGCACCGCGCCCAAGGCGGGCTGGGCATCGGACTGACGCTCGTTCGACGCCTCGTGGAGATGCATGGCGGCCAGGTCGAAGCCAGGAGCGATGGCCCCGGCAAGGGCAGCGAATTCATCGTGCGGCTGCCATTGGCGCAGGGTCAACGCCCAACAGCAGTGGTGCCGACCTCGAATCAGCCTTCGCGCGGCACGACGGCACACCGTATCCTCGTGGTTGACGACAACGAAGATGCTGCAAACACCCTGAGCTTCATCCTGCAAGGACTCGGAAACCAGGTACGCGTCGCGCGGGACGGCCCCGAAGGGCTGGCAGCACTGGAATCGGAGTGTCCGGACGTGGTGCTGCTGGACATCGGCATGCCGGGCATGGATGGCTACGAACTGGCCCGACGGGCACGCCTGAAGGCGCAAGGCGATCTGACGTTGATCGCACTCACCGGCTGGGGACAGGAAGAGGACCGGCGGCGCTCGAAGGAAGCCGGCATTGACCATCACCTGGTAAAACCCGTCGATGTGGAAGCGCTGGGACGGTTGCTGGCGTCTGTGGAAGCCAGACGGTACTGATGGAGCGATCTGCCACGGTTCATGACCTCCGGCAGGCTTGCATATCGTTTATCGATGCGATCAATATCGCATCACGATATGCGGAGACCGCGCCATGACCCGTGTCAGCATCCAGGCCCTTGCCCTCGCCCGCCCTGTGATCAGAGCCCTTGTCGGCCTGAACATCCTGTACGCCTTGCTGCTGCTCGCCCTGCTCGGCGTCAGCTTTTTCATACCGGGCTGGCCCGAACGACCGCTCGGTTTCGACCTCGTCAACGCCCATCCGCAGATCGGTCTTGGACTTCGCGCCATCGTCATTGTCGGACTGCTGGGCGCAGGAATTGTGCACACGATCCTGCGACAACTCGATGCCATCGTGGGTACGGTCCACGGGGGTGATCCCTTCGTACTCGACAACGCCCAGCGACTGGAGTCGATCGCCTGGCGAGTCGCCGCACTCGAGGGGCTTCGCCTGATCGTCGCAGCCATTGCGGCCGTGGTGTGGGAGCCCGGCAAGATCGACGCCTTCTCACTCGCCCCCTGGCTTGCGGTAATGCTGCTATTCGTGCTGGCTGGCGTGTTTGCGCACGGCGCACGGATGCGCGCGGACCTTGAAGGCACGGTGTGATGCCTATCCTCGTCCGCCTCGACGAAAAGCTGCACGAGCGTCGTATGACGCTGACGGAGCTGGCCACGCGCGTCGATATCACCGTGGCCAATCTTTCAATCCTCAAGACAGGAAAGGCCAAGGCAATCCGCTTCTCCACCCTCGAAGCCATCTGCGTTGCCCTCGACTGTCAGCCGGGCGAACTGCTGGAGTTTCGACGTGACGAAAACTCAAGCGACGAAACGACACTCAGCGACATGACCGAGGAGACCCACGCGTGACGCACCGGTGTGTTCGCGGCGGCCACGCAACAGGCCCTCGCCAAATCAGGCCAGCCACGATTCGGAAATTTCCGAGCGACAGGCCGAACCAACCGCGGTTCAACGCCCTTCACCTTGGCACGTGATGACGCCAACAATGAACTACAACAGTGGGTCGCTCTGACGAGGGGAGATTTCCGAATCGTGGTTGGTCGATCGGATGGGCCTGGCGTGTCTAATCCTGGCGCGCAGACCAAGTCCGTGACGGCGCCAAACAGTCCTGAGAGAACCTGAAAAGTCCCGGCACGGATAGCGCCGTCGTGGCTTCAGCGAACCGCTGTTTCCCGGGTGCGGTGAAATGGGGATCAGTCCACGTCCTGAATCCAAGCACCAGCGCCAGCCGTGCGGCGGGGGTTGGATCAGGGTGACCCGCCAAGAGGTGGGTGCGAAGGCGCGCCAGCCGGCAAGAACCGCTGGCCGCGCTGATGCTGCCCTCCGCCCTTGAGCCACTGCTGTCCCAACTCGCGTGCCTTGCTCATCAGGGCCTGCACCGAGCCCACTGCGCGCCAATAGCGCGACCCGATCGTGAAAGCCTCAGCAAGCCACCCTTCGGGCGTCATGCCGAGGGATCCCAGTACGAGCGGTACCGACTGCGAGATTGCGCCACGCTTTCCAGCACGCCGCTGGCGCCCCGTCCAGTCCACCAGGCGTATGTACTCAATGGCACGCATTGGCAGCATCCGGTCGACTTCCCCGGCGACCGGACCGAGCAGCTGCTGACTGGAAATATGCCGCAACCGACGACGCACCGATGTGTGCGACGACGAGGAAAGATCCTTCGCGATGCCTGCGCGGATGGGGTTGAGATCCACATATGCCATGCAGGCCAGCAACGCCGCGTCGTCCAGCAATGCCTGGCAGTGATACCGCCCTTCCCAGAACCGGCCGCGGCACGCATCCTCGCGATTGGCCCGTCGTGCTATGGGTTCGTTGAGGAAACGCATGAACCAGGGGAGCGCGCAAAGCCGCTCGCGGTAAAGCGCTACGCGCCCGGCATCGGCCGCAATGTGCACCACCCGTTCGGCACAGCCATTCTCGTCGATCTCGTTGCCACGGCGCACCGGGCACAGTGCGACCCAGCGCCGGGCGACCTCCACTGCGGACCATTTCATGGCGACCTCAGGGGCCACATGTGCCACCACGTGGACATGATTGCTCATCACCGCATATGCATGAATGCCAATGGCGAAAATCTCGGCAAGCGCGTAGATGCGGTCCTCGATCCACTGCTTGCGGTGATCAAGGACCCGTCCGGACAGGCGGTCCTTGCCGCAGAGAAAGGCATTTCGTACGCATCGCGAAATGCAGTGGTAGTCCCCAGCCACGCCTGGGGGAACCATCAAATGTCGGGGAGTGCTCATGGCGCCATCATGCCCCACGGCACGGAAGACGGAATCAGCGCTATTCCCGGCATAGCATCGGAATTTTCCGAATCGTGGCTGGCACGATCCCGTCGGGCATGATCCCGTCAAAATCTTCCGAACAGTGGCTGGCACGATCCCGCGGTCGGCCGATACAATCGGATCAGATGCGCATGTTGATGGCCCTTTGGGAATGCACAGTTCGGGAGAGTCTCCGCATGACGACGCGTCGCTTCTTCCTTTCCGCCGGTGCCGCCCTCCTGCTCACCGGCTGCAGCTCTACCGAACGTTTCCGTTCGCCACGCGGATCCCCACTGATACCAGTCGCCAGCGTGGTTCCCGTCGATGGCGGAACCCTGCACGTTGAGTCCGTCGGCACCGGCAGCGCTGTCCTGCTCATCCACGGCGGGTTCGGCGACCGCCGGATGTGGGATGCCCAATTCACCGAGCTCGCGTCGCGTTACCGCGTGATTCGCGTCGATCTCCGGGGATTCGGCGCATCGCCGACACCGACCGCTGCCTATGACCCCGTCGGCGACATCGCGACGGTGCTGGATCACCTGGGTGTCCCAAAGGCACACTTCGTCGGCAATTCCATGGGCGGTGCACTGGCTATCGACGTTGCATTGGCACATCCGGACCGCGTGTCGAGCCTCACCGTCGTCAGCAGTGGTCCGAACGGATTTCCACTCGGGGAAGACAGACCACGTTACGCGAAAGAGATCGCGAGCATCGTCGCCGTATTTGAAGCAGCTACAACGGAGGGTGTCGATCGAGCAGCGGCCCTATGGGAGGCGCATCCGATGGTCTCGGTCGCACGCGCTGACCGGAACGTCGCACCTCGGCTTCACGCCATGCTCCAGGACAACCGGCAGATCTTCCTCCTGCCGTTCTGGCCAGACGACGACAAGCGCGCCGTCCATCGTCTTGAGCATATCGTCACTCCGACGCTGCTCATTGTGGGCGACAAGGATATCGAACTGGTTCAGGCAGCAGCGCGTTTCGCGTCTGCGCGTATTCCCGGCGCCCGGCTCGTGACGATGGCCGGAACAGACCACTTGCCTCAGATGGAACAACCCGAGCGATTCAACCAGCTACTGGCTGAATTCCTTCGGACGCACGAGTAAAAGGTCACGCTCATGACATACTGCATCCGCGGCGAGTGTCCAGACGATTCGCTCGCCATCCGTCAGGTAACCGACGCTGCTTTCCAGCGGGCCACGCGCAGCAATGGCCGCGAAGGCGTCATTGTCGATGACCTGCGTGGCGCCGGCGCCTTGACCGTTTCGCTGGTCGCCACGAGCGATGGGCGTGTCGTCGGGCACATTGCCTTCTCTCCTGTTCTGATCGACGGCCGCGATGAAGGATGGTTTGGTCTAGGTCCTGTATCAGTTCTGCCTGAGCAGCAACGTCGAGGCATCGGTGCTGCGCTGATCACCGACGGCCTGGCGCGTCTGAAAGCTCGCGGCGCCCGCGGCTGCGTCGTACTGGGCGAACCGTCCTACTACCAGCGGTTTGGCTTCAAACGACACCCGGCAGTGCGCTACGCCGACGCGCCGCCGGAATACTTCCTGAACCTCTCCTTCGACGGCGCGTCTCCCTCAGGTTGCGTCACTTACCACAACAGCTTCTCGGGCGTCGACGGCTGACGTCCGACGAGGAAGACAGACCTAAAAAACGGGGACCGAAGGAATCGCGCCAGCAGGAACCGAGGAACCGGGCCAACCACCATTCGGAAAATTCCGATGTTGGCGCCGGTCATTTCTCGCAGGCTGCCTGGTGCAGACACTCACCGGCCTGTGCCCGCACAACCTGCCGTCGACCGATTGTTGTTCACGGCGACAACATCCGATGGAGCCGGCGCTGCGCCTTGGCGCAGTGCCCGACACTGTTTGCTGGACGGGCAGATACAGGCTTCTCGGAATATTCCGACGAAGATCTCGGAAAAGACCGAATCATGGTTGGCCTGGAATGACGCGGGACCGGAATGACGGATTGAAATGACTTCGCAGTGGACTGACTGCAGTTCCACAACGCTGCGACGAGATCATCACTTACCCCGCCGGTTCCCGCTCGTCGGCCATCCGCCACAACCACACACCGATCAGTATCCGCGCCAACGGTTGCAGCGCCGGATACAACACGGCGTTCAGCGGGCCGGGCAACGGCGGTGCGCCAAGTTCGCTGGCGATGATCGTCACGGTGAGTGCCGCGGCTGCCGTGTAAAAAAACGCCAGCCAGCGGCCGAGGCGTCCGCGCCGGGCGATGGCGATCGCGTAGAAGCTGTTGCCGATGACAAAGGCGATCAACAGCAGGAAGTACAGTGCGTCCCAGAGGCCATCATAAACAGCGATCTGTACCCTGAGCGCGTCCTTCGTGGCGGCGTCCGCCACGAGCCAGGCATGACGCCATCGATCAAACGCAATCAGGGTCATGGCCTGCTGCCCGGCTTCGCTCATGCCCCACAGCAGGAATCCGAGAAACCCGGGCAGCACCAGTCCCGCGGCGAGGCGACGCAAACGGATCGCCACGCCCAGCGCCGCGCCGACGACCAGGAACGGATGGATCAGGTAGGCCCATGCGCGGAGGATGGCCGCAGGATCGTTCACGCGCGCCATGCGGCTGTCGAAGTCAGATCCGCCAGTGTAGGCGTACGGCAGGAAAATCAGGAGCAACGTCGTAGCGGCTGAAACCATCGAGCAGATGGCAGCCACGCGATAAAAGCGGGGCGTGAACACGGTGGCGGAATTGTCGATGGGCATTTGCCCAGTATCGCCCCCCAAGCGCCTGAACCCCCGGCCCAAGGTTCGCGTAATAACGCAGAAAAGTGGCAGTTCGGCGCAAACGGAGGAACGGACCGCGACATTCAGGTGCTCTGGTGCTGTTGCGCACGGGGTGACAACCCGTGCCGCTCCGTTTCTGCAGCGGCGCCAGGGCGCAGCCAGTCAACAGTCGAAGTCAGCATACAGCAACGTATCGACCGGATACTCCAAAGCACCGATATCCGGCGCTGATCCTGACACGCGTTGCGCTCCGTCAGCGTCCGTTGCCACGGACGCGTCGGGCAGCGCCGCATCACGCAATGGCGAATCTGCGCGTAGTCGCAATCCATTGCGCGTACCGGAAGCGGCGCACCGAAGCCGCGGATCAGCTGTGATATCCCCAGCACCCATCGCAGCGCCCGGTATCGTCTGCCCGCCCCAGCGCGCATTGTGATCGAAGGTGATCGCAGGCGAAGTACCCAAGGCGATCAAAGGCGATCCGGGCAAGGACTGCACCAAAACATTGTTGCGCACGACAACACCCGTATGCGGACCGTCGTCGAAAACCATCGTGCCCTCGGTCGCAGCGCAGACCAGGGTATTGAAGGCGACAAGCGAGTTCTGCGCAGGACGGTTGCCGAAACCGTTCCACTGTCCCAGGCAACGCCGCCGCGCGCCTGTCACAAGGTTGTTGACCACGCGGTTGTTGCTGAATCCGTTCGGGTCCGTGCCGCTCTCTGCGGCAAGGTCGATACCAATCGCCGCGCTACCGAATCGAAAGTAGTCAGCGAGACCGCGGGTATAGACGAAGTTGGCCGACACTTCGGAATCGACGAGATTGTTGGCGTACAGGTCCACGCTGTAGTTGTCGTGCAGTCGATTCCGCGCCACCCGGTGGCGCTGGCCGTAGATGCCCATGCCCTCGCCCCAGTTCTCGTGGATGAGATTGTCGGTCACGACGTCGTCATGGTCTGACAGGTTCACGGCTGAGGGCCAGCCGCCGTCCGGTCGTGGTGTTGGCTGATTGGAACGTATGTTGTGATGGAAATCGTTGCGCTCGATGCGCAGGTGATGCGCGCCGTTGTAGGGATAGACGGCGCCACCGATGCTGTCGCGGACGACGCAATCGGCGATCACGAGGTCATGACCACCGTCGATGGAAATGGCACTTTTGCGTGCGTTGGCGATTTCGAGCGACCGGATCTGATAACCACTGCCCTGGATGTAGAAGATCGGCGTGTCCGCAGCCGCGTTGCTGCCGTCCAGCACGGCCCATTCGCCCGGCGCCGATTGCAGAGTGACTGGCAACGCCGAAGTCATCGCGCCGTACAGGCCAAGTGTGGACGTGTGATAGGTACCGCCGTGCAAGAGCACCGTATCCCCCGCTTGCGCCATGGATAAACCCCTGGCCGGGGTCGCATAGGGAAGCCCGGCGGTACCGTTGCCAGTGCTGTCAGATCCGGTAATGGCGACATGCCATGTTGTCGCCAGGGAAGATCCCGGCACACCCGCTCCAGCCCCAATCATCAAGACGGTCATGACAACCGCGAAACACCGCGCAGCTCGTTTCATCATCGGCATCTGCATAACAATGGGCCGGCAGGATGCACCTTCCCTTCACGACAGGACTGCAACGTTAGCACGCTCGCGACGCACGCGCGGGTGCCAGCCGGCTCCAGTCTCACGGCCCTGCTGAGCCCACCCCGGAGAAAGTGCCGTCATTCCACGTACTGCCGGACAGCTCCCACTACGTCCGCAAGATGCCAATATCCATGAGCCCTGCCTTCTTGCTCGTACTGCTTGCCGCTGCAGCCTCGGAAACCGCCGATGCAGCAGTGCTCACCTTCAACGGCTACGGCGCAGTGCACACCGGAATGAATCGCGCCGCGCTGGATCAGGCTGGGCTGGAGGTCGTGGACTACATACCACCCAAAGGTGTCCCGGGCGGCTGCATCGAAACACCACTTCGCGCGAATCGCGCCATCCTGGTGATGTGGGAAGACGGTGTGGTAACCCGCGTGACCAGCCGCGATCCGGCTACCCGGACACGCTCGGGTGTCGCGGTGGGTGACAGCGAAGCCAAGGTCAGGGCGGTGTACGGAAACCGCCTGAGCGTTGAACCCAACAAATACCGATACGAGGAGAACTGGCGCGACCTGACCCTGTTCTCCAGTGACGGCAACCACGCCATGGTTTTCCAGACCGACGGAGAACGCGTGGTAGAGATCCATGCCGGGCAACGGGAGGCAGCGCAATACGTTGAAGGTTGCGGCTAGCTGCGCGGCTCTGTCTCCCGGCACGGAACCCAGGTCCAAGAGAACCAGGCCAGCCACGATTCGGAAAATTCCGAGTCACAAACCTGCCACGCAAGCACGGCCGCTGCGGACTTAACCGGGTGACGTCGAGCGCCCGCACGTCGGAATGAGAGCAAGCGAGGTCTCGGAATTTTCTGAATCGTGGTTGGCCTGGAATGCAGACACGACGTCGAGAAGCACCCGCACGTCGGAAATGGCTAGGAAAGGGCGTCGGAATCTTCCGAATGGTGGTTGGCCTGGAATGCCGCCTGGAATGCAGCTTGCCTGAAATGCACTTTGTTCCTGGCCGGCGCCCTCGCCGCAACCGGCGCGGGCTACTATCGTCCCGTCCGGCTCGGAATCAACCTATGCCCACACCGATCCGCCATTTCGTCATGCCGGTTCTGGCCGCCGTGGTGGGCGTCGTCACCCTGGGCAATACGGCCTTGCACTACGACGAGTCCCGCACGGTTGAGAGGAGCGGGGTCGTAGTGCCGGTAAAGTCGCTGGAGAACCCGAAGTGGTTCAAGCGCAGCGGAAAGCGCGTCTCCTACCGGGCTGACGTGACGTTCACGACGGTGGACGGTCGCGGGGTCACCGCCGAGGCCGCGATTTCCGATTCCGAACTCGCCCGTTACCGGTCCGGCAGTTCGCTGGAGGTGCGCTACCTGCCTAACCAGCCGGACGTCATCCGGCTTGTCGGTGAGGAGGACGAAGGCACCAGCGGACTCTTGTTGATCGTCGGCATCGGCGGGCTGGCCTACGGCACGTTCGGTATCGCCCGGCGCGTCATCCGGAAGTTCTAACGGGCGGAATGCCGCGATCGAGCGGGTCGGCGCGCATCGCCTCGCGGATCTGCCGGGCGAGCTCGTCGGTGATCAGATCCACGCCATTGGAGGGTGTGCGCAGGTTGATGTGAAACGCGGGCAGCACCGGCAATTCGTGGCGGTCCAGCGCCGCCAGTCGGGCGGGAACGGTACGCGAGAGAAACGGAGCAACGGCCATGTCCGCTTCCAGCGTGGCGAAGACGGGCTCGAGACTGCCAACCTGGCAGATCACGCGCCATTCGATACCTGCGCGGTTGAGTGCGTCGATCGCGGCCGAACGAAATGCGCAGTGCTCCTGCCCGAGCGCCACTGACAAGGGACGGCGCCGATACGCGGTGCCATCAGGCGCACCTGCCCAGACCAAGGTGTCCGTGAACAGGAAGGTGTCACCGCTGCCGCGACGCGATTCGGTCAACACCGCCAGATCGATCGAGCGTTCCCGCAACTGCTGGCGCAAGCGACTGGAAGTGTCGCTGACGAGCGTGACCAGCACATGGGGCCGCTGGTTCTGAAACCGGCGCAGCACGGGAGGCAACAGCGATGCGACGATATCGTGCGCGACGCCAAGGCGGACCTCGCCGCTGAAGTCCTCCCCGCGCATCTGGTTGAACACGTCGTCGTTGAGTCCGATCAACCGGCGCGCGCGGGACATCAGCCGTTCGCCGTCGCGCGTGAGCGCCATCGTTTCGCCGCTGCGGTCAAACAACTGCGTCTCGAACAGCGCCTCCAGGCGCTTGATCTGCTGGCTCACTGCCCCTTGGCTCAGGTGCACCACTCGCCCCGCTGCGGTCATCCCGCCGGTTTCCGCCACGGCGACGAATGCGCGCAGCAAGCCGATATCGATATCCCGGACACCCGAAGCCATTACATTTCCTAATTGCCGCCAGCAGGAAAACGGGTTTCACACTATCGGAAATTCTCCCTAGCGTGGCAACCAACACCCGCAGGAGAACCGACCGATGTCACCGCAAGAATGGAGCGTCGTCTACTTCGTCGTCGCAGCGACAGCGCTGCTGGGCTCACCCGGCCCGGGCATTCTCTCGTTGGTCGCCATCGGCCGCACGCAGGGCTGGCGCGACGGCCTGCGCTACTACGCGGGGCTGCAACTGGGCCTGGCGACAGCCGCCGCGGCGAGCGTCGCCGGCCTGGCGTCCCTGCTCATCGTCTATCCAGCCATCGGCCGTGCAATGACGACGTTGGCGACGCTCTACCTGCTGTATCTGGCGTGGTGCATCGCGCGTTCGCCGGTCGGCACGGAGTTCGGCGAGCGTCGGACACTGGCTCCGGTGTGGTCCGGTTTCGCGCTGGGGATCGCCAATCCGAAAGCCTACCCCGCGTTTGCCTCGTTGCTGACCTCGCACACGCTTCTGGCCGGCCACATCGCGGATGGCCTGCTCAAATGGTCGTTGCTGGTGACTGTCATCCTCATCGTCGACATCGCCTGGCTGATGTTCGGCGTCAGCCTGAAACAGGCCCGTCTGAATCCTCTCGGGGAGCGCGCGATGAATTGGGGTTTCGCGCTGCTGATCGTCACTGCGGCGCTATGGGAGATCCGCTGGTGAAGCGCGGGGGAGGCAACGCTCCCCCGCGCTTTCAACCAGGGATACCCGCAAGGGCCAATGCCCTGTCTGCTTGCACCTAGTTGATGGTGAAGTTGCCGCTGCTGTCCGTGATATTCCGCTTGTCGTAGTCCAGCACCGTGATCGTGTAGTTGTTGCCGGCTGCAAGACTCGTCGGAACCGTCCAGTTGTACGAGCCATTCGGCGAGGGCACGTGCCACGCGATCCACTGCACGAAGGTACCGCCCCTGTAGAGCGCCACGTCGACATGCTGGGAATTGGTGGACGTCCAACGGATGGTACGAACCGAGCCGCGCGTCCAGGTCTCGCCGCCGACCGGGGCAGTCAGGTCCACCGTCGTCGTGTTCGTCGCCGTGAAGCTGGCCTTGAGCGTGGCACCCGAGTAGGCGCTGTAGGCATGGAGCATGACGTAATAGCGGCCCGCGGCCGGCGTGGCGACGGTGCAGGTCTCGGTGTTGCCGTTAGCGTAGGGTCGGCAGTCATAGGCGCTGGTCGTCGGCGCCGACCCGAACTTGGTATACAAATCCAGGTCGCCGGTGCCGCCGCTGGTCGCGATCACGAGGTTGCTCGAACCGCTGGGCACGTCGATGTAGAACAGGCGGGTCGTCCCTGCTGCACCGGCAACGGAAACCGGCACATTGTTGGACAACGGTGTTTCCGTGCTTCCACCCGCCGCCTGGGTGACGGTAAACGTCTTGCCGGCGATGGTGAGCGTGCCGGTGCGTGCAGAGGACGAGCCATTCGCTGCCACCGAGTACGTGGTGGAGCCATTGCCAGTGAATGGTCCCCCACCGGACGTAATGGTGATCCAGCTGGTGTTGCTGGCTGCCGTCCAGGAACAATTGGAAGCGCTCATGGTGATGTTGACCGAGCCCGTACCGGCGCCGGCGGCAACGTTTGCGCTGGTCGGCGCAATCGTGCTGGTGCATCCCGTGCCGCCGCAATTCAGACACGTGGCGTTCGTGAAGCTGCTGCGGATCAGGTTGCCCGGCTGGGCGCCGAAACCCTGGGCGAGGCTGAAATTGCTGCAGTAGCTCATGATCGTGCCGAAACGGCTGGCTGGCCGCGCGCAGTTGCCTTCCGGCGCGGCGCAACCGTCCAGCGCCGTGTTGTTGCCGTTCCAGGCGCAGGCCTGGGTGTGCTCGGAGCCAAACAGGTGCCCGATTTCATGCGGCAGGGTCGCACCGGCCCAGGAATAGGTCGGATACGAGGGATAGTCGCGGATGGGGCTGATGCCGGCCTGGTTGTAATCCGGCCCGCAGATGCGATTGAGGCTGGCAATGCCGCGATCGATATGGAAGCCGACGAGGATGGCCAGGTCACCCTGGATACCTTCCTGGTTCATGCGGTTCCAGAAATGGTTCCAGATGTTCTGGTATCCGTTGATGTTGGCTTCCGGATCCGGCGTCGTCCACACTTTCAGATAGTAAAGATTAAGCGGAATGTTTTCGTTGGCGTAGACCGTCTTGGCGATATTGAAGAACCCGGTCGCATAGTTGGTGGAGTTGCTGCCCTGCGCCTGGAAGACGTCATATTCGACTTCCATGTGCAGACGCACGCAGGAATCGGCCAGCGCGGCGTTGGCTTTTGGTGCGACCAGTCGCTTGCGCAGCGGCTTGGACGGCGTCGGATCGACATCGCAGATGGCGGGCGGCTGGGCGCCCTTCGCCTCGATCCGGTCCAACCCACATTCCACAGCCGTGCTCTCCTTCTTCAGCACCGCCGAGTCGCGATAGACGAGGTGGTCGTTGCCAGGATTGCTGCCCTTGACGCGACCTACGAAGGTGTTGCCTTCCGTTGTCGTGCTATAGACGCCTGTGATCTCGTAGGCGCCGGTCTGCAGGTTGCGGTAGATGCTGATCGCCGCGACGGAACGATCATTGCCCTTGAGGACACCCTGGTAGTGCTTGGCGGTGTTAGTCCACGACAGGTCTTCTCCGCCAGGCCCTTCGACGACGAGATCGTCGTAATTTTCCTGTACCAGCTCTAATTCACCGTGGCCCGGCAGCGGCAGCGTCAGATGTTTGGGGTTGCGCGACAGCAGCGCCCTTACCGCTGCATCGTCGACTTTGAGCACCGTGCCGTCCGTCACCATGGCTTTCAGATCCGGGCGCTTGCTGAGCGCAGCGCCGCGATCCTGCAGCAATGTATAGGATGGGAACTGCGTGCCGGCGGCCTTGAGGCCGGAAATCTTGCGGGACAAGTGCTGTGGTGCGGCGAGCTGTGCGGCAACAGGCGACTGCAGGCTGGCGTCGTGACCATGTGCCGAGGTCTCTTCGGGCGTGGAGGAGCTCGCCCAGGCGAAACTCCCGATCAACAGGCAAAGCGCTGCTGTAAGCCGGCGCGCGAGCGCCGGCTGGCGTGACGTGTACATGAGATTCCCTCCCAGGAATGCGATGTGGCCGCGCTGTCGTGGCATGCGCGGGATCGACGCGGGTCGGGAGGTGACGTCTTTGTAGCAACTCCGTTTGCGGGCGTCGTCCAGGGGTTTCCGACGCGCGTTGGGAAAACTGTGACACCAGGACAAAACACTTGGCTTGGCGCCTAGGAACGCGTCGGCGACCGTCTGCGACAAATTTGAAACCTGCGGTGTTTGCTTTCTTTCGTTTGCGTGAAATCCATCGCGCTTCCGCGACGCTTCTTCACGCGAGGATCACGAATGAACGACGCGCCGCACGCAATTCGTCATGGGCTCAGGCCGTGCTGGCCAGCACAAGCTGGTCGGCGTAGGTTTCGAACGGCGTCGGCGTGGTATTCGCGGCATTGCGACCGTCAAGCGACCGGATCCGACCGGCGTTGATCGCCTGCGCCAGCTCGGCGTAGAGCGTGGCGATGCTTTCCGAGAAGCCGGCGTTCTTGAGGCCATGGATTACATCGTGAGCGGCCAGCTGCGCGTAGCCGAGATCCGGCCTGCCCATGCGGCGCCCCAGGATTCGCGTGGCTTCGGCATAGCTGAGGTCACGTGGTCCGAGGAGTTCGCGTACGACGGTACCGCGCCAGTTGCGCGCGACGAGGGCATCGGTGGCCGCAACGGCCACATCATGGGTAGATACCATCGGGAAGGCGACGTCCGGCTCGAACCCGTCGGCGTTGATACCATGATGATCGACCACGGCCAGCGCGCTGGCGAAGTTCTCGAACAGCGCCCCGGGACGCAAGTGCAGCACGTTCGACGCGGAGAGCGCATTGAGTCGCTGCTCCTGCGTGTGCAGGCTGGCGATAGGGCCATTGCCGCTGCTCAGTTCGGCACCGAGGCTGCTCAGGTTGACCACGTAGGGCACCTGGCTTTCCCGCAGCGCCGTTGCAACAGCCTGCCCCAGCGCCCCCTGCTGTGCGTGATAGTCAGCCACGCCGGGTTCGTAGGGCAGCAGGACGTAGGCGGCAATTGCCCCGCGAAAGGCGTCCGCCAGGAACCCGGTATCCGCGGAATCGCCCGCGCGCACATCCGCACCCAGCGTCGCGAACGGCGCCAGCCGTTCGGCCGAGCGTCCGAGGGCGCGGACGGCGTGCCCCGCAGCCAGCAGGTTCCTGACGATCCGACGTCCCGTATTTCCGGTGGCGCCCATTACAACGATCATGGCTATCTCCTCATTGGCGAGCATGGCGATGGCAGTGGCTCGTTCACTGCGGCAAGTCCAGTTTGACCACTACAATCTGGACTAACCATGCCAAATCGTCCAAATTTATTGACTGATCGTCCAATTGGTCTGGACGCGAGCGCACGGGCGTCCCACACTTCCCGCGCATGACTGACCACGATCCCTGGGCCTGTGCTGACCCGCTGGGCGAAGCCCTGCATTTCCTGCGCATGAGCGGCGCGTTTTACGCGCGCTCGGAGCTTTCATCGCCGTGGGGACTGGATCTACCGCCCCTTCCCCACTGCCTGATGTTTCACGTCGTCGTGACCGGCCAGAGCTGGCTGTACGTCGACGAGCGCGCACCGGTGTTGCTGCGGCCGGGTGACCTGGCGCTCGTGCCGCATGGCGCGGGACACCGCCTGTTGAGCGACCCGGATGCCGTGGCGACCCCGCTGTTCGACATCCCGCGTGAATTCGCCAGTGAACGCTACGAAGTGCTCCACCACGGCGGTGGCGGCGCGCCGACCCGTCTTATCTGCGGCGCGGTGCGTTTTGATCACGCGGCGGCGCAGCAGCTGATCACGCGACTGCCGTCCGTACTGCTGGTCGAAACCGCCACGTCGCCGGCCGGCGAGTGGATACACAGCACGCTCCGGCTGATGGCGGCGGAAGCGCAATCGCTGCGGCCGGGCGGCGAAACGGTCATCACGCGGCTGGCCGACATCCTGGTGATCCAGGCCATCCGCGAGTGGATCGCGCGTGATCCCGCGGCGCAGACGGGTTGGCTCGGCGCGCTGCAGGACAAACAGATCGGCCGGGCGATCACCGCCATTCACCGGCACCCGGACCGCCCCTGGTCGCTGGAAACGCTGGCCGAAGTGGCAGCGATGTCGCGTTCGGCGTTCGCAGCGCGTTTCACCGAACGTGTCGGCGTGCCTGCGATGCATTACGTCACGCAGTGGCGGATGAACCTCGCACAGACCTGGCTGAAGGACGACGGTGTCGCCATCGCCGACCTCGCCGGCCGGCTGGGCTACCAGTCGGAGGCCGCGTTCAGTCGGACATTCAAGCGCGTTGTCGGCGTCTCACCCGGGGCGGTGAAGCGTGCCGGGCGCCCGATCCGGGACGCTCTGCCCGGCGCGGAGCTGGCGCGCCAGACCGCCTGAGCGTGCCGTTCGTTCCGGCACACAGGGCAATCGCTCCCGAAATCACGTACTGCGCAATCGTTGCTTCTGGAGTCAAGAGCGGGATGACGGACGTCGACTACCAACGCTGCAAAGATCGCTTCCTGGCATTGCTGGAAATGGACGCCGCGGAACGCGATGCGCAACTGCATACGCTGCAATCCGAGGACGCAGCGCTGGCTGAAGCCGTGCGCCGCCAGTTGGAAGCCGCGGGCCTGCACCTGCCGGCGCTGGACCAGGCCGATGCGCAGGCGGCGCCACCGGCTATCGCCCAGTATCGGCTGCTGCGGGAACTGGGTCGCGGCGGCATGGGCCGCGTGTGGCTGGCGGAACGGCAGCTGGGCGATGCCACGCAGAAGGTGGCGCTAAAGCAGATTCTCCCCGGTGCCTGGACCACGGCGGACCGGCGGCGTTTCGAGCGCGAACGCCGCATTCTGGCAGGACTGGAGCATCCCTACATCGCCGCCCTCGTCGATGGCGGCACGGATGCCGATGGCGCGCCCTACCTGGCGACCGTCTACGTTGATGGCGAGCGGCTGGATGACTATGTCGGCCGTCACCGTTGCGATATCTCCGCGCGGATCCAGCTGGTGGCCAAGGTCGCCGCGGCGGTCGCCCACGCGCACCGGCAGATGGTGGTTCACCGGGATCTGAAACCCGCCAACATCCTCGTCGGCGCCGACGGGGAACCAAAACTCCTGGACTTCGGCATTGCACGCCTTTTGGGCGAGGAAGCACTGACGCAGACGCAGAACAGCCGCATGACCCTGCGCTACGCCGCACCCGAGCAGGTGCGGGGCGACGAGGCCGGCGGCGTGGCGATCGATGTGTATGCGCTGGGCGTGGTGCTGTATGAGCTGCTCACCGGCGTCTCGCCGTATGGCGAAACGAGCAATCCGTCGGCGCTGATCGCGGCAATCCTGGACGAATCGGCCACCGTACCGCCGTCCACCCATGCCACGGTGGCAGGTATCGATGCGGATCTTGACGCAATTGCCCTGCGCGCGCTGCGCAAGCGTCCGCACGAACGGTATGCCAGTGCGGAAGCGCTGGCGGCTGACCTCGGCCGCTGGCTGCGCCGAGAACCGGTAGAGGCACGGCGTGGCGAGCGCGGCTACCGCGTCCGGACCTTCATCCGTCGACGTTGGCCGTGGGTCGCGGCAGCCGTGGTCCTGGCGGCATTGATCACGTGGCACACCATCGCGTTGGATCGCCAGCTACGCGAAGTGCAGCGCGAACGCGACCACGCCCAGGCGCTCGCCGACTACTTCGGCGAACTGTTCATGGCCGCCCGGCCAGCCGATACCGAGCGCGGCGAGGTCTCGGCGCGGGAACTCCTGGAACGCAGCGTCGAGAAGCTGCGCGCGGATACAAAGCAGGCGCCGCAGACCCGTGCCGCCCTGCTGCTGGCCGCCAACGCCGCTCTTTCCCAGCTCGGCCGTCACAAGGAGGGGGCTGCCGCGTCGGACCTGGCGATCGAACTGCTCGAATCAATGCCGCAAAAGGACCCGGCGGCCCTGGCCGGCGCCTACGTGGAACGGGCCTCCGACGCCTACAAGCTCGGCGATCTTCCCGGCGCGCGGCGCTACGTGGGCCAGGCGCTGGAATTGCTGGCAACCGTGGACGCACCGGATACGCTACTCACCGCGCAGCAGCAGGCCGCCGTCTATGCGGACGACGCTGGCGAAAGCGCCGTGGCGCGCGCCGGCTACGAGCGCGTCCTGGCGATCGCCCGCACGCGCCTGGACACGCCGCGCGGCATGCGCAGCTACCTCAGCGCACAGACCAACCTGTCCATCGCGGACCTGCGCATTGACTCGGCCATCGCCGAAAAACGTCTGCGCGAAGCCCTGGAGGTCGCAGCGGCCGGAGGCTACGACGCCCCCAACCTGCTGCTTCCCATGAAGGCCTACCTCGCACGTTCGCTGGTCAACCAGCGAAAACTGACGGAAGCCCGGCCCCTGCATGAGGCTGTACTGCGCGAAGCGCGCGAGTTCTACGGACCGGGAGATCCCTGGCTGGGCGTCATCATCTTCCATTACGCGACACTGGCGCTCCTGGATGGCCGCGCTGCCGAGGCGATCGGCTTGCTGGACGCGCGCATCGCTGATGTCGACGCAGCCCAGATGCCCGGGAATGACAGCCTGTGGAGTGATCGCGGGTTGCGCGGTACAGCCGCCCTCATGCATGGCGACTGGCAGGACGCCATCACGCGCCTTGAGGCCGTGCTCGAGCGACGTCGGCAACGCGGACGTGGCAATGCCCCCGCCGCGCGTTTCGACATGGCCCAGATCGCCTACGCCCGCTGCCGGCTCGATCCGACGCCGGCCACCCGCGCCCAGCTTGCAGAGGCGATGACCTACGCCAAGGACTGGAGCGGCTGGGCGGTGTGGCTGGCCAAGGACCTGACGGCGCTGTGCGACAAAGCCGTCGGTGAGTTCCGGATTGGCATGGGCACGGCGGAGCTTGTGCGACGCAGCAAGCGGCACACATCGGCAGCGGACTGATCTTTCAGCATTTTGCGGCTATTGCCATTGCACGAAAGTGGACTTGAGACGGTTGATTCCACCGTGGCACGATCCGGGTGATGCCTACCCGCCCCGCCGACGCGCTGCACCTGCGTGACCTCGCCCGGTTGCGCCGCGTCCGTGACCGGATCGACCGGGAATACGCGCAGCCGCTCGATGTCGAGGCGCTGGCCCGCGGCGTTCATATGTCGGCCGGGCATCTGAGCCGCCAGTTCCGCCAGGCCTACGGCGAATCACCCTATTCCTACCTGATGACGCGCCGCATTGAGCGCGCGATGGCGCTGCTGCGCCGCGGCGATCTGAGCGTCACCGAGGTGTGCTTCACCGTCGGGTGCTCGTCGCTCGGCACATTCAGTACGCGCTTTGCGGAACTGGTCGGCGTGCCGCCGAGCGTGTATCGGCGTGACGCGGCAAATGCAACACAGGGGATTCCCGCATGCGTCGCCCGGCAGGTGACCAAACCGGTCAGGAATCGAGAAGCGCCGGCCCCTGAACCCGACCTAGCATGACGGCCATCACCACCCCTGGAGCACGCCAGTCATGAACATCACCATCCACGCCAGTTTCCTGCCGCATAACGATCCGGACGCAGCCCTGGCCTTCTACCGCGACACGCTCGGTTTCGAAGTCCGCAATGATGTCGGTTACAACGGCATGCGCTGGATCACGGTCGGGCCCGCCGACCAGCCGGGCACCTCCATCGTGCTGCACCCGCCCGCGGTGACCGCCGGCATCACCGACGAGGAACGGCGCACCATCACCGAGATGATGGCCAAGGGAACCTACGCCACGCTCCTGCTGGCCACGGCCGATCTCGACTCGGTGTTCTCGCGCCTGCAGGACCGCGATGCCGAGATTGTCGAAGAACCGACGGACCAGCCCTACGGCGTTCGCGACTGCGCCGTGCGCGACCCTTCCGGCAACCTGATCCGCATCCAGCAGCGACGCTGAGCCGCGGCGGCTGTTGCCGCGCGGCCCTAGAACGATTTTCCACGCCCGGTGTCCGCCGGGCGCCTTTCGCTCGACTCACTCCGCCGGAGGTTTCTGTGAACTGGAATAAAGGGATTCGGCAGTTTCACCGTTGGGTGTCCATCATCTTCACCCTGACCGTCATCGCCACGTTCATCGCCCTCGCCCAGGAGAAGCCCATCGTCTGGGTGTCCTACCTGCCGCTGCTGCCGCTGGCATTGCTGGTGATAACCGGCCTCTACCTGTTCGCCCTCCCCTACGTATCCGGCGCACGCAGCAGCCGAGCCGCGGCAACAGAAAAGTAAGCGGCGATCGCCCGCCCAGTGCATCCGGCGGCGCCGAGTCCGGGCGCCGACCGTCCCCGCGACACGGAGTACTCATGAACAAGCCCAAGCGAAAGGACGCACCGTCGGCCGACGTGCACGCCGCAGACCGTCACGATCTCCTTCGCGTGCAGGGAGCACGCGTCAACAACCTCAAGGACGTCAGCGTCGATATCCCCAAGCGCCGGCTGACGGTGTTCACCGGCGTCTCCGGATCCGGCAAGAGCTCCCTGGTGTTCGGCACCATCGCGGCGGAATCGCAGCGACTGATCAACGAGACCTACAGCAGCTTCGTGCAGGGTTTCATGCCGTCAATGGCGCGACCGGACGTGGATGTGCTCGATGGCCTGACCACGGCAATCATCGTTGACCAGGAACGGATGGGAGCAAATGCCCGTTCGACGGTCGGCACTGTCACCGATGCGAACGCAATGCTGCGTATCCTGTTCAGCCGCCTGGGCAAGCCGCACATTGGTCCGCCCAATGCCTATTCGTTCAATGTGGCGTCCGTGCGCGCCGTCGGTGTGATCACCGTCGAGCGGGGCGCCAAGAAAACCGAAAAGCAGACCTTCAACCGCGTTGGCGGCATGTGCCCGCGCTGCGAAGGCATGGGCAAGATCTCCGACATCGACCTCACCCAGCTGTACGACGAGTCCAAGTCCATCAACGAGGGCGCCATCACCGTCCCCGGCTACAGCATGGACGGGTGGTACGGCCGCATTTTCAACGGCTGCGGGTTCTTCGACGCGGACAAGCCGATCCGCAAGTTTTCGAAAAAAGAACTGCAGGACCTGCTCTACAAGGAGCCGACCAAGATCAAGGTCGATGGGATCAACCTGACCTACGAAGGATTGGTCACCAAGATCCAGAAATCCTTCCTGTCGAAGGATCTCGACGCCATGCAGCCGCACGTCCGCGCCTTTGTGGAACGGGCGATGACCTTCGGCACCTGCCCCGATTGCGAAGGTACGCGCCTGAACGCGGCGGCGCGTTCGTCCCGCATCGGCAAGGTCAACATCGCCGACGCCTGTGCGATGCAGATCAGCGACCTGGCTGAATGGGTCCGGGGGATCAAGCAGCCCGCGGTCGCGCCCCTGGTCGACGCGTTGGCGCAGACGCTTGCATCCTTCGTGGACATCGGGCTGGGCTATCTCTCGCTCGACCGGCCGACCGGCACGCTGTCGGGCGGTGAATCGCAACGCACCAAGATGATCCGTCACCTCGGCTCGGCGCTGACGGACGTGACCTACGTTTTTGACGAGCCCACCATCGGCCTGCATCCCCACGACATCCAGCGCATGAATGCGCTGCTGCTGCAGCTGCGGGACAAGGGCAATACGGTGCTGGTCGTCGAACACAAGCCCGAGGCGATCGTGATTGCCGACCACGTGATCGATCTTGGCCCCGGAGCAGGTTCCGCCGGCGGTGCCGTCTGCTACCAGGGCAGCGTCGAGGGGCTGAAGACGAGCGGCACGCTGACCGGCCGCCACTTCGACGATCGCGCGCAGCTCAAGGAGTCGGTGCGCAAGGCCAAGGGTGCGATCAAGGTCCGCGGCGCCACCGCCAACAATCTCAAGAAGGTCGACGTGGACATCCCGCTGGGCGTGCTCTGCGTCGTGACGGGCGTCGCCGGCTCGGGAAAGAGTTCATTGATCCACAGTTCCATCCCCGAGTCCGAGGGCGTGGTATCGGTAGATCAGACCGCGATCCGCGGCTCGCGCCGCAGCAATCCGGCCACCTACACGGGCCTGCTCGACCCGATCCGTAACGCCTTCGCCAAGGCAAACAACGTCAAGCCGGCGCTTTTCAGCGCGAACTCCGAAGGCGCCTGCCCGGCCTGCAACGGTGCCGGCGTGATCTATACGGATCTGGCCACGATGGCCGGCGTGGCGACGACCTGCGAAGACTGTGACGGCAAGCGGTTCGACGCATCGGTACTGAAATATCGCCTTGGCGGTCGCGACATCAGCGAAGTCCTCGCGATGCCGGTCAGCGAAGCGAGCGAGTTTTTCGGCGGCGGGAAGGCGCAAACACCCGCGGCGCACGCGATCCTGCAACGGCTGGCGGATGTCGGCCTGGGCTATCTCAGCCTCGGTCAGCCACTCACCACGCTCTCCGGCGGTGAGCGCCAACGACTCAAGCTCGCCAGCCACATGGCCGGCAAAGGCGGCATCTACGTGCTGGATGAACCCACGACCGGCCTGCACCTGGCCGATGTGCAGCAGTTGCTGGCACTGCTCGACCGGATCGTCGATGCCGGCAAATCGGTAATCGTGATCGAACATCACCAGGCGGTCATGGCACATGCCGACTGGATCATCGACCTTGGGTCCGGCGCCGGCCACGATGGCGGAAAGATTGTCTTCGAAGGCACGCCGGCGGCACTGGTGGCGGCGCGTTCCACACTCACCGGGCAGCACCTGGCGGACTATGTCGGCCGCCGGACGAAACCGGCGCGGGTCACGTAATCGACACTGCCGCGGCGTGCGCCGCCGCGGCAGTGGCCGGCGCGTCAGTCAGCGCGCACGGATTCGTCTTTCAGTTGCCGCCACTGCACCGCGATGGGTTCCGGACGACGCAACTTCGGCAGCACCGATTCCACCTGCGCCAGGTGCCGTGCGAGTGCGTCGGGATCCGAACGCGCGGCGGCCAGCTGGGCGGCTGTCATGCCGATCTCAGCCTGCTCATAAAGCGCTCCGCTCCTTTCCAGCTCGCCGATGATCTGCCGGAAGTCCTCATCAAGCGCCGAATGGTTACGCTGGGGGTCCAGGGTGCACAACGCAAAGGCGCAGCGCGCCCACATGGCGTACTCCGAGGGCGAGAGCCTGTCATGAGATCGCCAGCACGCCAGTGCCGGCTCCAGCTGCCCCAGCCCCGCATGCGCCAGGCACTTGAGCAGCGTGTAGCGGTCGTGCTTTGACTTGTTGGCGGAATCCTTCAGCGGGGTCTTGAGAAAGTCCAGCGCGTCGGCGAAACGCCCCTGCCAGATCATGGCCTTGACCCTGTACAGTCCCAATGCGTCGTAGCCTACGGTGCCGATGGCGGCCTGCTCGATCATTCGATCGTGGCAGTACTGCTCCGCTTCGGCAAAGCGGTCCAGCGCCATCAGCGCGCGTGCATATTCAGACCCGATGCACTCAAAACACGGCCAGCGCACATTGATCCGCTCCATGGTCTCCGCCGCGACAGCCAGTCGCTCCCGGGCGTAACCGGGGCCGTCCAGCACAGCGTAGGCAAGACAGACATCCTGCGTGACGCAGATGCTTTGCGGACACTCGGCCGCCGCCTCGGTATGGGCAAACTCCAGCAGGCTGATGACCTCGGACATGCCCTGGGTAACGTCGCGCCGGTGGCTGACCCGCGATTGCGCGATCCAGTGGCGCAGATAGACCTCAATCCATGGGCTGTTGATCGCCCGCGCCAACGCTAATCCCTCGGGAATCATTGCCTCGGCAACAGCATGGTCTCCATCGCAAACGGCGGATGGCAACCGGGCCATGATTTCAGCGAGCCGATCCTGTCCCGCGGCACGCAATTCGTTGATCGCCTTGAGCACCCAATCCCAGATGTTCATGGTCCATCCCTCAGGAGTGTGAGCAGCGCGTTTCCGAAATCGGTCAATGCGCGCTCCATGTCCGGTGTTCCGCGCGCATCGGCGCACAGCGACAGCAGCGGCTGCAGTGCGGCGACCGCCTGCGTGCGGCGTTCGTTGGACAACTGCAGCAATTCGCGGATAACGGGATTGGCCGCATTGACGTAGACCTTCGCCAGTTTCTGCTGGGCGATGCCCGCCGTGAACTGCCGCGCCAGACCCAGGACCGCCTGGCCGATGCGCCGGTCGGCCTCGTCGCTCTCCAGCCGCCGCCGGATCTCGGCCTCCGGGTTGGTCAGTACCGCGAACGGCAGGAAGGGTGGATCGAACTGGCGGACCAGCACATCGCGGTCAGCTGCGAAGAAACACGCCTCCAGCACCGCGATTTCATCGCGCGCCAGATCACTGGGCCGGAACAGCGTCTCTGCGCCGGTGTCCGTTCCGAGTACGACAATAGGGGCCCCATGTGCCTGCGCATAGCGTGCGCAGAATGGTCCCGCCGCGAACCGGCACCCCAGCACGATCGGCTGCTTCAAGGCCTTCAGCAACATCGATTCGACGCCGGCGCGCTCCTCGTACGACAGATAGACGGTGCCGTTGCACCGTTCCAGCAACGCGGGCATGGTGAAGTCGCCTTCCGTTGTCCGCACGGTCACGTCGTCGCCGACCAGCTTGAACAAGGTCGCGTCGACCAGCGCTGCAGCCAGCAGTGATTCGTTGTGGCGCGACAGGATCCGGCGCCAGCTGGCCGGATCAGATTCAGCAATCTGCCGCAGGCCGGACACCAGCGCCTGCTGCAGCACGCCGGCGATGAACTCATAGGCATCATCGTTCCGAAGCGACTCGCGGCTGGCGGTCGGCTGCAGCAGCGTGCTTTCGATGACCCCGCCCACGAATCCGGCCCAGCGCGGCAGCAGGTTGCGCTCGTCTTCTCCGATGAGCATGCCGCGCACGAAAACCGACAGGTTGCGGTTGTCGCTGCTGGCAAAGCTGCCGCCATCCTGGATCCAGAGCATGCCCTGCACGGCATAATCCGCCCGGTTGACGGGAATTGTCGCAATCGGGTCGAACACATTCTCGAAGTGGCGGGCGAATGCCAACGAGAGCGTCTTGTACCGCAGGTCGCTCAGTTCGGATTGGCGTCGCCAGGGTGGCGGCTCGGCATTGACGGCCACGCCGCCATTCAGCGCGACCGGGTGCTTGAGCAGGCAACAGTACTTGCGCAACCAGGTTTCGACGATGGCGGGGTCCCCCAGCATCGGCATTTCGTCCTTCAGGAACAGGCGTACCTGGGTCCCGACGGCGCGGTTGGCTGCCACCACCACCGAGTAGGATTCGCCGCTGACACTGACAAAGCGATGCGCAAGGCCCGGCGCCTGAAAGGAACAAGTCCAGAACTCCACCCGATGACTGATCGCGAACGCGGACAGAAAGCCCAGTCCGAAATAGCCGATCAGATCGTCGCCGCCGCCCTTCTCGCGCAGCGTCCGCGTGTAGCCGCGGCCAACGGTGGCCAGGTACGTGTGGATCTCCTCGAGCGTGAGCCCGGCGCCGTTGTCCTCGATGATCAGTTCGCCGGGCCGCGTACGCACCTGGATCTTCGGCTCGAAGGGTTCGGTGCTTTCCTTGGCACGCCGGGTACAGGAATCGTGCCCGTTCTGGACCAGCTCGCGTATGGCAACGAACGGCGTGGAATACAGCGCTTCGCCCAGGACGCGCATCAACCCGGCCAGGTCGACTTGCGTCTTCTGCAGACTTGCGGTCATGACGATGTTCCAGTTGGGTTGGCGCAGATGGCAGCGAAGCCGCCGGACGTTCAGATCGCCCGCGGGGAGTGCCGCGAGCCTGCGAACGCCACGACTGCGCAAGACGCGCCGCAGTCGATCTCCCGGGAAGAGACCGTCAAGCATACCGCATTCGCCCGCAGCTCAATGCGCTCTGCCGGCAACCGACGCCCCCGGCAGACATGCACCGGGAGGTCGTCCGTGACCGGTACCACCAAAGATCCGTCGCGCGACGCCGTCGCCAGGCCTGCAGATCAGTGGCAAACTCGTGCGGCGACGTTCGGGCGGCGGCACGTCGAACTGTTCGACCCATCACACCGCTCCGGCGGTTTCCGGCCTAGCCTTCGCTCTCGGTCGCCAACGCAATCCGCGTTGCTTCCCCCGCTAACTGCATTCTGGGAGCACGTCATGGACAAGGTCGATCATCCGGGACGCCGCCGTCTGCTCCAGGCCGCCGTCGGCCTGGGTTGCCTGCCGTTGGCCCGCCTCGCAGGCGCGACGCCTCGCAGTGCGCTGGGGACGCCGTTTCCCACATGGCGGCGTGCCATGGCGGCCAATACCTGGCGCGCCATTCCCGCAGCCAACACGCTCCAGCAGATCGACCCGGCACGCAATCCCCAGCTCAACCCGTACCTCGTCGGCAATCCCAACGACAATCGTGGCCCCTGGGGCGGCGCGCTCGGCCAGGCGGGAGTCATTCTGCCCTGGTGCGGCGCCTGCTACGATAACGGTAGCGGAACGCTATGGCTGCCACTGGGTGGCGGGCACGGCGACTATGCCGGCAACGAAGCCTATGGCATCTGCCTGGCCGACGAGATTCCGCAGTGGCGAATGCCACGGCCGCCATCCGGATCCATGCCGCTGGGCCAGATCACCCTGGCTGACGGCCAGGAAGCGACAGGCAACTATGCCGATGGCCGCCCCCGCGCCATCCACAGTTACAACAAACATGTCTATCTACCGGGGCGCGGCCCGTTCTGCGCCGTGCAGGGTGCCACCTTCCAGAGCGGACAGGCGGGGACGCAGCGCAGCCTGCTGCTCAACACCAGCAACGGTGAATGGGAGGTGCGCACCACGCATCCGGCAGCGGCGGTCGAGTACGGCGGTGCCTGCTACGACGCCACGCGTGACGCCGTGTGGTGGATTGGCGCCGGAACGGCCTGGCTCACACGCTACGACGTGGCGTCCAACCAGTGGGACGTCTTCACCGGGGGCACCCAGGCCAATTACTGGAACTACCACGCGCTCACGCACGCGCCGCAGCACGACATCCTGGTCATGCTCAGCGCCGCGCTGCCGCAGGGTTTTGCCATATGGGATGCTACGACGGCGCAACTGACCCATCCCGGTGCGACCAACTCCTGGCCGGCGCATCTGGGACAGCCCGGTGGCCAGGCCGGCTGCCAATGGGTTCCGGGCCTGAACGCCGTGGCGCTGTGGCACAACCGGAACGTCGCAACCACCAGCGCCGTCACCCTGCTGCGCGCGCCCGCCGATCCGCGTTCCCAGCCCTGGACCTGGGACACCCTGCCTGTCGCCGCCGGCAACACGGTCACACCAACCATCGGCCAGGCCAATGGCACGTTCGGCCGCTTTGGCTACGCGCCGGGGCTCGACGGCTTTTACCTGCTCAACGACGTGGATGAGCCCGTCTACTTCTTTGCCCTGAGCGATGGCGACCTGATTTTCGCCAACGGCTTCGAAGCCGCCTGACGCGAAGCCCGAAGCAGGTGTCCCCTCGACCCGGCCAACCGACCCGGCCGGGCCGAAGGAACGAGTGCCCTGCAGTTGCAGGCCACTACGGGTCGCGTGCCACCGCGTCAGGGCCAGCGACCAACGCCTGTTCGAAGCGTTGCTGCAGTCGACGTAACGCCGACGTGGTTTCCATGCGTATCCGGAAGCGTCCGATCACGGTGTCGATCAGGCGCAGCCAGAGCGGTTTGACGGTGTATTGCAGGGTACGGGTAAATGCGGTACCGCCGTTGTCGGGCGCGAATTCGTAGCGAAGGCAGACGCTGCTGCCGTCGTTGATCGTCGCCACGGCCTCCCACAGGAACGGGCGACGAACCTCCACCACTCGCCAGCTCAGGCGCCGGCGAAACCCGGCGGTGCGAATATTCTCTTCGAACGCCGCCCCCTTGGGTTGCGGCACGCGTGTATCCGGTTCCGTCCCCACAGACGCGGGATGCCATTCATGCCAGCACGCGGGCGTGGTGAGGTAATCGAACGCGTCCTGGGGCGTCGCCTTGAGCAGGGTGCGGCTGGTATGCAACGGCATGGCGTGACTCCTCGGGCAATGGAGGACTGTCGGTCCGTGACGATCAGCGCGTCGGCGGGGTTTCCGGTTCCCAGTACAGCGTACCGCGCAGCCAGTCCATCAGCGGAAACACCAGGTTGAAGTTGTAGGACTGCATCAGATCCCGGCGGTGATGCAGCTGGTGCAGTCGCCGCATGTGGCGGATCCACGGCAACCGCGCCAGGGGATGTTGCGGCGGCAGATGCTCGCAGGCATGGAACACCTCGTAGGTCAGGTAGCCGCCCAGCAGCGTGGCGCAGAACAGCGCCGCCGCATCGCCATTGAACTTCGCCAGCAACCAATAGGCGGGCACCAGTGCGCCGCTGAAAAGCACGATCAGCCACGCGGGAAACAGGATGACGCGCCAGTCGCGCGCTTCACCGTATGGCATTTTTGCGTCGACGAAAAAGCTGTGGTGATCGCCCGTGTGGCGTTTGTAGAAAAGCGCACCGATGCGGTATTTGTGATGCCCGAACGTACGGTGCACCGTGTATTCGCCCCAGCTGAAAATGATCAGCCCCGTCGGCAGCGCCAGCCATTCCCAACCGTTCAGGCCGTCGATGCGACCCAGCAGCCAGGCCATCACGGCCGATCCGAACAGCAGGACGAACCCACCATGCAGCCAGGGGTTATACCAACGGCTGATGCCTGCACGGTAGCGGGCACGGAAAGCGTCAGTGTCGTGCGGAAGGCGCTCGTCCAGCATGTCGGTGCAGATGGCTGTCCAGTTGGGCGGTGAAATCCGCAACAGCCCCAGGTCGGTGCCGCGGAAGGGTGAGAGAGAGCGAAGCGGGGTTGCGCGACACTTGCGGCATCACGGCGGACACCTTCCCCACCTGTGCGCCCCCGCCTCGTGCCATCCATCATGCCGGCCCTGACTCCCGGTCGCATTGACAGGACGACGGGCCGACATTGACATTTCGTGCCAACCATCCCTAATTGCGCCATGCTCGACCCGCGCACCGTCTCCAATCCCTATGTCCGGACCCTGCTCGGCGTGATCCAGGCGCGGGGTGTAGACCTGTCGGCCCTCCACGCCCGCCTGCCGATCGACCCGGCCATGCTCGATGATCCCAATGGCCGTATCGCGCCGGAAATCGTTCACCGGATCTGGGAACACGGGCTCGCGCTGACCGGCGATCCCCTACTGGGACTTGCCGTCGCGGAAGCAGCCCAGCCCGCGACATTCCGCGCGCTCGGCCTTGCCGCCATGACCTGCGCCTCGCTCCAGGACGCCATGGCGCTGATGCTGCGTTACTACCGCCTGGTCAGCGAATCGGGCGTACTGACCGCCCAGGCGGAATCCAACGGCGACGCCGCAATCGTGTACACCGAGCAACTAGCCCGGCTGCGCCTGTTCCCGCAGCAGGTCGAAGCGATCGTCGGCGGCATCCTGGTCATGGGCCGTCGCCTCGCCGACCGGCCACTGGTTCCGACCGCGGTGGCGTTCCGCCACCCGGCGCAGGGCGAACACACGGCCTATCGCCGCTTCTTCGGGTGCGAGGTGCAATTCGATGCGCCGGCCAACCTGTTCCGCTTGCCCGCGGCCGAACTCGGCCGGCGACTGCCGCATTCGGATCCCGATCTTCACCGCGTGCACTGCGAGCTGCTTGATCGACAACTGGCCAGCCTGCCGCAGGTCGGCTCACTGACGGCCTTCACCAAACAGTGGCTGGCCGCCCGCGTCAGCGGCGCCATGCGCGTGGAAGATCTCGCCCGGGCCATGGGCATGAGCGTGCGCGCCCTGCAACGGCAGCTGCAGCAGGAAGGCGCGACGTGGACAACGCTCGTGGACGCAGCGCGGCAGGATGCCCTGAAGGCGCTGTTGCGACAGGGCGTCTCGCTTGACGAGGCCGCACGGCAGATGGGCTATCACGACGCGAGCAGTCTCAGCCGCGCGGCCCGGCGCTGGCTCGGGACAGCGCCGGGCCAGTGGCGGGAATCCGACAAATAGATCACCTCGGGCCATCGGCGTCACCCGGTACCGACTTCGCCGCGGCACCGCAGTCTGATTCGCCCGCACGCGATACTGCAGGTCGACGCGCACACAGCGCGGCATTCCACATTGCGGTCTTCAGTATGAATATCCCCATGCAGCTATCCATCGCAGCACCAAGCGACCCTTGGCGCTGCGGCGTTGTCCTGCGCATATTTCGTAACCTGCCAACCATTAGCGGACAGCCCGTCGCGAAACGTCACGTTGAAATCGCGCTCACGATCGCGCCACCCGGCACCACACGATAGCGCGAGGCGCACAGGGCAGCCGGAGGGATGCCCTGTGCCCGCGCCGGTGCGGCTACGTACCCCGCGGCTGCGACACCGGCGAAATCGGCGCATTGTCGCGACGGAAGCGCGTGCCATCAGGCAGCGTGATGTCGATGGTGACCGTATTGGCGTCCGCCGCCGGGCTCGGGCGAGCGGGCGACGACAGCGTGAGCGTCATCCGGCCAACCGCACGCGTTCTCGGCGGAACGGGCGTGCAGGTGCGGCAGGTTCCACTGGTGACTTCCCTGATTTCCATCTCGACCGGCTGTCCGACCACGAAGGCACCGCTGGCCATCGCCCAGCGTGGCATGCCGCTACCGTCGGGATAGTAGAGATAGGCAATGGCCTGGCTGCCGGCACCGCTGCGCACCAGATTCACTTCCATGCCCCAGCCACCGTCCTGCGGCGAATACCAGTGGCCCGAGAAATCCGGTTGCGCATAAGTATCGGCGGGAAGCGCCGGGGCGATGCACCAGCGGCCGGACTCACCATCAATGGTGTATTCCAAGGTACCGCGTGTGGCAGGACCGAGCGGGCTCTCGGCGCCGCAGGCTGACGGACGGAAGTCGATCGCAATACTGCCGAAGCTGACCGGATCCAGTCGAATGCGCTGTCCCTGCGGTGCGGAGACGTCGTAGCGGATATGACTGAGCGTGTGGCCGTTGGCATCGGGGATGGCGACAAAGCGGCCGCCGGTGTAGCGGCCGAGCGCCGTATACCAGTCCGGCCTCCCACCCGAGAATGTATAGAACACAACATAGTACAAATCACCCAGCTCGCCATTGCGTTCGACCAGCTGGAAATCGAAGCCGTGGCCGTCGTGAGCGGTGTCGAACCAGTTGCCCGACAGCGGCGGCATTGGTACGGCGGAGACAAACCGCAGGATGTTCTGGTCCAGGGCGGCGCGCGACGGCGCATTGAACAGCACGCCACCGCGCATCGTGGATTCAAAGCTCGGCCGGTAGACGCCCCCCTGGTAGTAGTTGGCGCCCTCGAACAGGCCGACGCCGGCGGACGGAACGAGACTGGGAAGCGGCTGTGCCGGCGTGAGCCAGCTCGACCAGGGCACGTCGCCGTGGCGCAGATTCGTCGTGACGTTGGGTGCATTGATCGGCACCGCGAGATTGGCGGCACGCGGAAATTCGGTGTATTCGTCGTACAGCAGCCCCACGAAATGCCCCATTTCATGGCTCATCGGCTTGCTGAACTGCGGAATCGCCGGCCCGCCCATCGCCCACATGCTGCCCGGAATGACTCCCAGCACAGTGCTTGCGCGCCCCACCGGTACCGGCTGGTTGACCAGGACGACGACGTAGTCGAACCCCGGCGATAGCTGCTCGGCGACGCGCATGGCCTGCTCGTCATTGCCGGTCAGGATTTCCCGATCGCGGTACAAGGTCGACTGAAACGCCAGGTCGACGGTGCGGATCCGGTTGCCGGCCGCGTCGACCACATTGACGCCGGCCTGGCGGGAGGTCACGAAGCCCACGTCCGCCTGCACCAGATGGCGGCGCTCGGTCCAATAGTCTGCACCCAGGAATGCCCGCAAATGAGCGCGCGCATCGGCGACGAGAACCGCGTCATCGTCCGTGCTCAGAATGCCGTCGTTGTTGCTGTCCTGAAACGGCTCGTTGGCGACGCCGGGATTCGTGCCGGCAGCGGGAGTCGGTACGTCGCCGTACCGCACATACATCTCGCCCGCGTCAAAAAGTGTGTTGCCGTTGCGGTCGTCCCAGAGCAGCGCATCCCACTTACCGTTACCGTTGACATCCGTGAACGTTTCGCGCGCGGCCGTGAAGCCGTCACCGAGAAAGACCATCCGGATGCGCTCCTGCGCGCTGCCGGTATACACGCGCAGGACAGCGTTGCGCCGGTCTTCCTGGAACGGGATGCGATCAAGCGTCACCACCGGCGGCAATGCGGCCGGGTCCTGGACGCGGACCAGGCGGTCAGCCAGCGAGCTGGTGGAACGCCCCCGGAGCAGGACGGTCCAGCCGGCCACGGTGGGGATCGAGAACCGGCCGTCGGCGTCGGTGAACGCATAGCCCCGCAGCCGCTCTTCGGCGTCGATGTTGAACACGATCGTATCGGCCACCGGCTTGCTCTCCGGGTCCACCAGCCGGCCCGTCCAGGGCGCGGCGCCCCGTGTCGCATCGACATCCACCGTCGCATCGCCCGCACTCAGGTCCACGCGCGCATTCGTGGTGGTGAAAGTCCCCGCTTCCGTCGCAATTTCCAGGTCATAGACGCCGGGCGTCAGCTTCAGGGCCACGCGTTCCGTGCAGATGTCGCCGCTGCACGCCTCGCGCGCGCCGAAACCCAGCAGAGGGCGCGCCATCAGCTGGCCGCCCTGGCGCACCCGGACTTCGAGGCTGGCTACCGGCAGGCCGCGGATACCGAGGTTGACCGTGCGCAGTGGTTCCGACAAGGTGAAATCACGCGTGAGCGGCCCGCTGATCGCCACATTCCGTACGCGTGGCATCGTGGCGTAAACGATCGAATCGAGCCGGCTATAGCCGCGGGCGCCGGTGGTCAGGTCCAGGTCGTAGTGGCCGGCTGGCAACTGCATCTCGTAGTTGCCATCGTTATCGCTGACGGTGGAGCCCACGTATTCCTCGGTGCCGGCGCGATACGCCCGAACCGTCATGTTCGCAATGGATTCACCGTCCGCGCGACGCAGTTTGCCGATCAGGCGGTGCATCACGTCCGTCGGTCCTGACACGCGCGCAGAGACCCCCGACGAGCTGTCGGTAAGACCGTGGCGTTCCGGGCCATCGAAGCCGAGCAGCGACTGGATACGTTCGTAACCCGCGATTCGTTCTTTCAGTGAGCGGGCCGAGCGCAGTTGCCCGGCAAGTTCGTGAATATTCTCCTCATTGGCGATCGCCAAGGGGCGCCCCCCGGGATCTTGCGTACGCAGCGCAGCGGAACCGACGGACCGGCTCAAGCGCCGCGTCTCCTGCGCGAGAGTGTCTGCATCGCGGGCAAAAGATGCGTCGACGGCCCGCTGCCACAGGATCCGACCCTGGGAATCACGCAACGTCCAGCGTGTGACATCCGGCGAGGCGGGTACGCGCGCGACCAGGGTCACATCCGCCACCCGATGCGTAGCACCGGTTCTCATCGCGGGATTCGACAACCCTTCGCGCACGACGGTCATTCCGGAGGCGTCCTCGCCCGCCAGCACATAGGCTTCCTGCGCAGGAACACGACTGCGCACATGCCGCGGCACAGCCATGGCGCTGGCCCTCGTCACCGCGCCATCGGCGAAGTGGAACGTGAAGAACAATCCCCGGGTAGCGCTCGCTGCCGACGACGGGGCCGTGGACACCACGACGGCAGTGGCCGGCTCGACAACATGACCACCGATGGCAAATGCCAATCCGAGGGTAACCGCCAGACGTTTTGCGACGCTCGCTCCACCTGCCATCTGTCCCGTCTTCCGCATGATTCCGGCTCCTTCAGCACTCCCGTGTACTCCGTCTTCCACGAAGGACGACGAAGCGCCAGCGCGCGTTCTTCGCCGGCACATGCCCATTCGGGGGCGAGTCGCCGGAGTCGACAGGACGCCATGCGCCCGTCGCGCGCAGAACTGTCAACGACGGATGGGGCTGAGCTCCCTACCCTGCTTCGTACGAAGGATTCTCCACAAGCGGCCAGCGATGTCCACGAACTGTGCGAAGACGTGTGGAAATGCGCGCCCGCGCCGAAGCGGCGCATCGCGCCACCGAAGAACGATTCCGCACTTCGTCACCGCAGCATCGGACATCGTCTATCGCATGAGCGCCGCCTGGAGCCAGATGCTGATCTTCGACGGAAAGAGTTTTCTCGCCCCCCAATCCGAGCCTCACCTGGCTAGAGGAATACATCTCCGACAGTGACAAGGGGTGGTCAATGCCACGATTGCAGAGGCTATCCTCCAGCGAGACCCCTTCAAGCTCGAACACCGCGCGACGCGTGCCGGCGACTCAATCGGCAGGGTGTTTCGCGCGCCATTCCTTTCCTGGACGAGCGCGGCGAGATCCTCGAATGGTTCGGCGCCGCCAGCAATATCACCGAGCCCGGGTGGCCGGGCAATCCGTCGCGTTTCATTGCAGGGTTGTGGAGGCAAGCTGACACTGGCAGAAACTCCATTCGTGCGCATTTTCAGACTTTCCAACCAGGAGTTATGCAAGCGCCGATGAACGGTCAGTGCTGTCGCGTCGCATGCGACAGTCCGCCGCTATTCTCTGCGCACTAAAACAAACGGGGAGATTCCGATGCGTCGAGAGAGCGAACATCGGTGGGGCACAGTCGCACCAGTACATGACGGCGCGACGTCTTTCGGGGCTTTTCGCGCCCTGGCCGGATTGGCGGTCATCATGGCAACGCCCGGCGTGTCGCACGCGCTCGGCTCGCCCGCGACGCCGGTCGGCGATGAGATCCGCATCAATTCCACCTATGAGGGCAACCAGTACAGCCCGGCCATTGCTTCCAACGCCATTGGCCACAGCATCGTTGTGTGGGCCAACCGGACGGACGATCACTCACCCGGCGCCATCATCGGCCAGCGGCTCAACGGCGCGGGCCTGGCCTGGGGCGAGGAGTTCAGGATCAGTGGCAAGGCAGCCTGGTATGCGGAAGCCCCCGACGTGGCATCCGACGACGATGGCAATTTCGCCGTGGTATGGCAGGACGATAACATGGAAGCCGGACCTGGCCCACATGTATACATGCGCCTGTTTGACCGCTACGGCATAGCGCTAGCTGCCGAATTCCGGGTCGATGGCACGACGCGGGAAATGGCCTTCTTGCCCCAGGTCGCCCGGACAGGCGCTGGCCGGATCATCGTGGTATGGCATACGTGGAACGGAAGCACCAGCGAGATCCGCGGACGCCGCTTCACGGCATCCGGCGCACCGCTTGGCGAGGAGTTCACCGTCGTGGCCGACGCGACGAACGCGCTGCGCGGCGCCCGGGTGGGTATCGACAACTCCGGTCGCATCACGGTCGGCTGGTCGCAGAACACGGCGGCAACGCCCACCGAACCGGCCAGTTACGACGTCTACCGTCGTCGCTGCGCGTCCGACGGCACGACCTGGAGCGCCAGCGCACGCGTCAATCGGTCGACAACGTTGCGCGAACAGCGCTTCGACATGGCGGTCGATGCGACGGGCAATGCCGTATTTGCCTGGCTCTCGGAACCCGCCTTCGGCGCCAATCGCCTGCGCGGACAACGCATCAGCACCACCGGTGGCCTGGCCGGCGCGGAGTTCGAGATCGTCACGGGCGTCAATCCGCTCGACGTGACCGTGAGCAAGGCGCGTTCCACCGGCCATTTCACCGTCGGCTGGACCCAGTTCAACGGTGCGTATCACCTCTTCTACCGGCACTACGCAACCGACGGTACAGCCTTGACGTCGCCCACGCCGGCCACGGGCAAGTACCACACCCTGCTCCCGTCCATTGCCAGTGATGCCGACGGCGACTTCACTCTCGCCTGGCAATCGGACGATCTTTCTACCTGGAACAGCGAGATCAACGGCCGGCGCTACTCCGGCAGCGAAATGGTCGACGCGAGCGTGCGGGTAGCCGGATCGCCCAACAGTGTTCCCCGCGGGGCTCATGTGGAACATGTCGTCCGCGTCACCAACCATCACGCGCCGTCGTCGCTGACGGGTGTGGGTTACGCATCGGGCATGACGCTGGTCGCAAAGCCCTCGACCGGCACCCAGGTCGTGTACGCCGAAGGCGACAACTGGAATTGCACCATCGACGGCGACGCGCGTTGCCTCTATGTCGGATTCATTCCGCCCGAATACACGGCGAATAATCTGTTCGTCGTGACCAGGCCCATGGCGGCGGGTGCGTCATCGCTGTCGGTGCAGATCTCCGGCAACCAGTACGACGCCAATCCGGCCAACGATTCCGCCGTGGAAACGACGACTGTCGACGAGTAGCCGCGACCGGCCACGGGGCACCCGCAACCGGGTGCCCTGTGCCGCCATATGCTCAACGATCCCGGAACGTGAACACCATTGGTACGTTCGATCCAGCTCGCCGCGATCCGGCAACGAACCAGGCAGCATTGCGCTGCCTGGTTCGTTGGCTTTTGGCCGGATAGTGATGCGACGTCATTCCACCGCTTGCGGCGACGCAGGCTCAAAGCCATTCGCGAACAGCGTTTCGCCCAGCGCCCCGTGCGGACGGTGGAATCCGCCGCGAACCGAAAACGTGCCGCCGGACATCAGAGCGGTAGCGTCCACCTGTCCTATCGTGCCGGTCACCGCGAAGCTGCCGCCGGTGGAACGGCCACCACCGCCATCCTGTGTCCAGCGCAATTGGAAATTCCCGCCACCGGATTGCGCCAGCGCCACACCGGCCAGGCCCAGACCCGCCAGCAGGACGAGCGACTTGCGAATCCGCGCGTTCATTGGCAGCTCCGCGTTCCGCACTTGGCAGCACGGAGGTAGCCGTTACCAGAGTTGCGGCCCACGACCAGCGGCAGGCCGTCCGGGCCGATGGCGATGTCGGGGAAATGCGGCGTGAAGTCAACGCCATCGACCACGCTCGATGACATGCGCTGCGTGCACTGGGTGTTGCCGCACTTGGTCACCTTGAAGGCGAACACCTGCGGGCCAACGGCATAGCCGATGATCGGAAGCCCGTCATTGCCGTTGGCGATGGTCGTATGTCCGGAGACGGATACGCCAGGCCCACCGTCGATCGTCGTCACCGTGATGTTGCCGCTGCAGTCGTACAGGTCGCACGCGGCCACTTTCACCAGCTTGGCCGTGTTGTCGAAAAAGCTGACAAGGGGGCGGTTGTCGGCGCTGCGGACCATCGCGCTGAAACTGCCGTAGTCGCTACCGGCCTCGTCGACTGTCTTGAAGTGGATGGTGCCACCACAGCTGTCCGTCGTACACGACGCGATCTTCAAGGCACCGTTGCTACGATCGTAGTAGCTGATGACCGGATGCCCGTAGAGGTCGAGGATGATCGAGCTGTATTCGCCAACGATAGTGCTGGCCGACTGGTCGATCACGCGGGAACCGGGATTCAGACTGCACGTGGCGTTCTGGCAGCGGATGAACTTGAGGTCACCGTTGCCCGCGTCCCAGTAGCTGACGAGCGGATAGCCATTGGCGTCCAGGACAAGAGAGCTGTGCTGCCCCAGGGTTCCCGTCGCATCGTCGTCAATGAGTTCGACGCTGGCATTGCCCTCGCAGACGGGGTCGGCACAGCGAGCGATCTTCAGTGCCCGCAGAGCCGGATCGTAGAAGCTGATGACGGGAATGCCATCAGCGTCGAGCGCGATATCCGAGGCATCGCCCTGCACGGACGCGCCCTGCGGGTTCCTGATGACCTTGACCCCGCTGACGGAACGGCACGCACTGTCGGCGCACTTGGCCAGGCGCAGGTACTGGCTGGCAGCGTCCGTATAGCTGATGACGGGCAGGCCGTCGGCTGGAATGGCAAGGCCGATCTGACTCTGCGTGATTGCACCGTTCACCACATTGGTGCTGTCGTTCGCCACGCCCGGAATCACGTCACAGAGCAGGCTCCCATCCGCATGAACGCCGCGCAGGTACTGACCCGTGGCGCAGGTACCGGAGATACGCATCTGCACGACGGCCGGATTCACGGCCAGCGTCACATCACCCGTCGTACCACCGCCGGTCAGGCCACTACCCGCCGTCACCCCGGTGATATCGCCCGCTGCAAAGGCCAGCTTGGTGGCGGTGATGCTGCCGTCGACAATCTTGGACCCGGTCACGGCATTGACGGCCAGCTGGGTGCTGCCGACGGCAGCTGGCGCGATCGAGGCCTGCGTCACGCCACCATTGAGCACGTTGCGCGCGCTCAGGGCCACGGGCGTCGCCGTGATCGCCTGGCGCGGCAGCAGCGGCTGGTAGGTGCCGGTGCTGGTGCCTTCGCGAACGCGTACTTCGATCCAGTACTGCTGCCCGTCCTGGAAGGGAACGTCCGTGAAATCGATACCGGTGGTGAAGACACCCTGGACGACGGCGACGTCATCCACGGTGACCGTGGCTGCCTGCATGCCGCCCGTCGGCACCGCGAAGAGAAGGAATTTGAGGTCATAGCTGCCAGTTGCCGGCGCACCGTTGACGGTGAGGTCGCCTTGGTAGGTGAAGCCGGTGCCAAGGGTTTCGGCGCTGGCAGCCGTGGAAAGCAACAGGGACAAGAATGCGGATACGGCGCGGTTTCTGCGCATGGGTCACCTATGGTCGTGAAGGACACGGTCACCCGGATGGCCTGGGCGCCGCAGCCACGCGATCGATCGCTGCGGCCGGCGCGGATGTTCAACACGGCGTCCCAGACAGGCGCGGTGCTCCATCTGACTTCGCCTGACCAATTCCTGACCATTTTCAAGCCATTGAGTGGAAAGACATTTACGACACCCCCGCTGCACCGGCCCGAATGGCGGCGGCGAAGATCCGCAACCCAGCAGGTGCTGTCGACCCGGTACCATTGCCGGCGTCGATCAGTGAGCGCTGCGCATCCGTGTGTTGATGAACGATCTGCCTTCCGAATTCCGGGTTGGAACCTGCCGCGTCGAACCGGGCGAACTTCGCCTGCACCGCGACGGCCAGCCGGTGAAGCTGGAACCGCGCGTCCTGGCCGTCCTGCTGTGCCTGGTCCGGCGCGCGGGCCGCACGGTCAGCCGCGACGACCTCCTCGCCGAGGCGTGGCGCGGCCAGATCGTCAGCGACGATGCGATCAACCGGGCGATCTGGAAGCTGCGCGCGGCGCTCGCCGGGGACCAGGCCGACGCCAACGTGATCGAGACGGTTCCGCGGCTCGGCTATCGGCTGCTGTGGCCCGTGGATCTGCTGGACACCACGCCGCTCCCCCTGCGGCGAGAGCCGACGCCGTCGGCACCGGCAACGGGTTCGGACAACGCGAAGCCACCCGCTGAAGCGCCGCCGCCCGCCTCGCGCGAACGACGCACGCCGTGGCGCCTCGGCCTGGTGGCGGCCGGCGCCATGGCCCTGGCAGCCGCAGTGACCTACCGGCTGGTGCCGGACACGTCCCGTCCCGCACAGATCCAGCTGCGCAGCTTCACCCACCTGCCCTGGGCGGAATACGAGCCCGCGTTCTCACCCGACGGGCGGCGCATGGTGTTCGCGGCCGATGGCGACACAGGCTCCCAACTGTGGGTGCAGCCGATCGACAGCGCGACCGCCGAACCGCTGACGCGAACCACCGCCAATGACCATTCGCCTGCCTGGTCGCCCACCGCCGACCGTATCGCCTTCGTCCGGGAAACTACGGCGACCTGCACGATCGAGCTGATACCGGCCACGGGCGGTGAGTCACGCACCGTCGGCCAGTGCGCGCCCAACTTCTGGGCCAATATCAGCTTCTCGGCCGATGGCCGCCAGCTGGTGATCTCCGACCGCAATCTCGACGGCGTGCATCCGCAATCGTTGTGGCTGATCGACATCGCATCAGGCCACCGCGAGGAACTCACACGACCCACCGAACTGCATGGGGATTTCCTGCCGCGCTGGTCGCCCGACGGCCGGCACATCGCGTTTGCGCGCAGCCTGGGGCGCAGCCAGTACCAACTGCTGCGCCAGAGCACAGCGGCAGAGGCAGCGCCCGAGTTCATCCTGGAATCGCCGTCCGCGGTGCGCTGGCTCGCCTGGCGCGACAGCGAACGCCTGATGTACCTGACCCGCGATAACGGGCTGCCTACCCTCTGGCAGTGGCACGACGGCAAGGTCACGCAGTGGCTGACCCTGACGGACCTGGATATCGACGCCTTCGTGATCGCGCCCGACGGCCGCCGTGCCGCCCTCGTGCGTACGCAGCGGCAACGTTCCATCTGGCAGCACCCGAACCCGCGCTCACCATCGGCCGCGTCGGCGGACACCCGCCCGCTGCTGACCTCCTCGCGCGAGGATTTCCAGGCGGCCTATTCCCCCGATGGCCGGCAACTGGCGTTCGCCTCCACCCGCAACGGGCGGCCTGCACTCTGGCTCGCTGATCCGGACGGCAGCCGCGCGCGAATCCTGTGGGGCGAGACGGAAAGCCGCGTCGGTGGTTTCAGCTGGTCGCCGGATTCCCGGCGCCTGGTGTTTGAGCGAAACCGCGGCATGCGCGCGGAGCTGTGTATCGTCACTCTCGCCGGCGCCGCCAGCTGCCTGAAGACGCCGGGAGAAAAAAGCGAGATGCCCGCCTGGTCCGTCGACGGCCAGTGGATCTACTACACCGCGGAGGCTGACGCGTCCTGGATCCTTCGGCGCATCCGTGTCGATGGCACTGATGACGCTCCGCTGGTCGCCGACCAGGCCTATGCGGCCACGCCCAGCCGCGACGGCCAGCGGGTGTGGTTTGCGCGCGTCGGCGTGCCGGGCCTGTGGTCGCACGAACTCGCCACCGGCCGCGAAGTGCAGGTCCTGGACGACCTGCCCGCTCTGAATCCGCGCGCCTACGCCGAAGGGGCTGATGGCCTGTACTACCTCGCCGCCGACGGCCAGATCACCTTCCGCGCCGCGGATGGCCAACGCCAGACGCTGTTCAAGCCCGACGGCATCATTCGGCCGGCGACCATCAGCCTGCATCCCAGCGGTGACTGGCTGCTGATCTCACGCGACGAAAAGGATCGCGGTGACATCAGCCTCGTCGACAACCTGGACGAGATCGCGCCGCCGTGACGCCCACCGGTCTGCGCCTCAATCAGCCAGCCTGTCCCAGCGCACCGATCGGCTGTTCATCGCCGAAATGCCAAACGCTTCGATACGTTCCAGCGCGCCCTTGTGACGACTTGCCGTAGCCGCCGCACAGGCATCGCGGACGACAACGATACGGCGGTCGCGAATGTGCCCGTCAATTGCGGTGGCCAGGACGCACTGATCCGTCGTGATGCCGGCGATCAGAATCGTCCGGGTCCGCAAGTGCGACAGCAGCAGATCCAACGGCGTGCCGAAATAGGCCGAGTGTTTCGGTTTGAGAACGAAGTAGTCGCCCGGATCCGGAGCCATGCGTGTGGCGATCTCGGCGGCCAGGCCTCCTTCCTCGACCGCCGCATCCACGACGGCGCGGAAATCCGATCGCCAGTGCCCGAAATTGTCGTTGGCGAAAATGACGGGGACGTCACGCTGGCGGGCGCGCTGAACCAGTCGTGCCGCGACCCGTGATGCGTCGCGTGCCCGCGGCAGCAGCTGGTCGCGTTCCCGCATGGGCCAGCAACTGAACCAGTCGATCAGAAGCAGCGCGCACGCACAGTGGGTATCCTGTGGCTTCCTCAGCGGTGTCGACGTCATGTCGGGCATGCTCCACGCAACGGAACGGCGTGCCAGCATCCTTCAACTGCCCGTGGCCTCGGCGTGAAGGAAGGTCATCACCAGTGATGCAGGCGCGACCGTTTCCGTCGCCGTGGAAGCTGTCCCCGTTGTGCGCCCCTTCATCCGGAACGCGCACCGCGTGCTATCGCGGATGCAGCCATCCCGGCAGAAACGTGTACGGATCCACCAGCACCGTTGCATCGAAGGACACGCCCCGTTCGGAAAGGCGCCGTTGCAGCGTCCCGGACCGGAAGGCATCGAACGTGTCCGTCGCGCCGCCGATGAACTCGCCGCCCAGAAAGATCTGCGGAATCGTCTTGCAGGCAGTCCGTTGCCGCAACACCGCGCGAATCTGTCCGCCACGGTCGTCGCGCTGGTAGGCCGTCGAATCCAGGTCAATGGAGCGATAGGGAATGCGGCAATGGCCGAAGAGTTTCCTGACCGCCCAGCAGAATTCGCACCATTCCAGGGCAAACATCACCAGCGGTTGTTCCTTGTCGCTGACAACCTGGCTGACGAAGTCGACGACATCCAGCGACACCGCTGGTTCGACGACCACCGCCGCCGGCGCTGCCGACGGCGCAGGCGCATCAAAGCGCGCACCGGGCGTTGAACGGGAGATTTCCAGTTCCTCCGCGGACATGTCGATACCGACACCGTCGAACAGGCTCGTCGTGAGATAGCGCTCGCCGGTATCCGGGAGCATGCACACGATATTCGCATCTGCCGGTGCAGCCGCGGCAATCTTCAACGCACCGGCCAAGGTGGCTCCGCCCGAAATCCCCGCAAAAATGCCTTCCGCGCGCGCCAGCTCGCGCGCGCAACGCAAGGCATCCAGGCCGTTGATCGGCACGATCTCGTCGACCAGGCCCAACGCGACGGCCTCTTCCGTCAGTTGCGGAATGAAGTCGGGCGTCCAGCCCTGCATCAGGTGTGGACGGAAGCTCGGATGGCTGTCCAGCGGCGTGCCGTCCGCGTCGCGCGCCTGGGCAATGCCGCTGCCCAGCGTGGGTGAATTGTCCGGCTCACACACCACAATCCGTGTTTCAGGCCGCTGCTGCCGCAGGACCCGCGCAACACCCTTCAAGGTTCCGCCCGTACCGCAGCCCGTGACCCACCAGTCGAGCCGTTCAGCGTCAAACGCGGCGAGAATCTCCTGCGCCGTCGTGCGCGAATGGATGTCCGCATTGGCCTGATTTTCAAATTGGCGGCACAGGAACCAGCCATGTGCCTGTGCCAGTTCCACCGCCTTGGCCAGCATGCCCGAACCTTTCAGCGACGCCGGCGTCAGCACCACCTTCGCGCCGAGAAACCGCATCATCTTGCGCCGCTCGACACTGAAGTTTTCCGCCATCGTCACGACCAGCGGATAGCCCTTCACCGCGCACACCATCGCCAGGCCAATCCCGGTATTGCCGCTCGTCGCTTCGATCACCGTCTGCCCGGGCGCCAGCACGCCGCGCCGCTCCGCATCTTCGATGATCCCCAGCGCCAGCCGATCCTTGACCGAGCCCATCGGGTTGAAGGCTTCCAGCTTCACGTACAGATTCACGGAAGGCGGCGCCAACCGGTTCAGCCGTACCAATGGCGTATTGCCGATGGTCTCCAGGATAGTGCCGACGCGGGTGACCATGGGGCCTCCAATCGCATTGCCGGTGATGGGGAGCGAGCATTGGACCGGGGTGTCGGCGTGTCAAGTCCAGGCCTGGTCGTACCTGGACCACGCCCAGGGAAAATGACGTGTTGTGGCGGGATCGGTGCAATCACGTCGCATTTCATCACCGTTGTCGCAGCCCACCCCGGGTGAACCCTGCGGGTTAACCCGGGCTACAGAGAGTGTAGCGCTCAGCTTCTTTGGAGTCCCCTTGAGTCAAGGGGGCGGCCAAACGCTATGGCCCTTGACCAAACCCCGGAGGGGACTCGCGCAGTGCCTGGCCATGGATGGCCAGGCACCAACCCGCCTGGGGTGTGCTTTCTCTTGCTTACTTCCCTTTGCACAAGCAAAGAGAAGTAAGTCGGCTGGCCGAAGGACAGACGAAACGCTCTGCCTTCTGATGCCCAAATACACCAACGCGCCCGGCAGTGTTGGGCAAACACTGCGCTCAGCCCAACCTACAGAAGGCGCTATGCGCCTGCCGATGTGGTGCTCAGCGCTACACTCCGCGTAGCGGCCGCAGCTTTTGCCGCTGCCGTTGCTTCTGTGCGCAGGATGCGCGCCGCTTCCAAATGGGGCCCCATTAGGGTTGGCGAGGCCCCGTAGGACCAGCCGCCGAAGGCGGGCGCGCACAGGGATGTGCGCGAGTTTGGTGCAGGGCCAGGATGGCCCTTCACCAAACCCCGGAGGGGACTCGCGCAGTGCCTGGCCATGAATGGCCAGGCACCAACCCGCCTGGGGTGTGCTTTCTCTTGCTTACTTCTCTTTGCACAAGCAAAGAGAAGTAAGTCGGCTGGCCGAAGGACAGACGAAACGCTCTGCCTTCTAACGCCCAAATACACCAACGCGCCCGGCAGTGTTGGGCATCGCTGCGCTCAGCCCGACCTACAGAATGCGCCTGTGCGCCCGGCAATGTTGGGCATCGCTGACGCCCCGCATCAACCTGCAACAGCCGCAGCCTCCGCCCCTCAATTCTCGATCCGCACCTGGATCGGGTAATAGCCCCCCGACAACTCCTGCGCCTCGAAATGATGCATCTCATCGCCATAGCTGGGGTGGCTCTTCAACCCGGATGGCGAAGTCGCCTGCACGAACAATTCGTAGTCGCCATTGGCAAACCCACGGGTGTCGAACGACAGCAGGTAGCGGCCCTGCGGTGCCGGTGCATCGCGTGCGGTATCCAGGTGGATCACCCGCTCGCCGGGGCCCGTACCAGTACCGACGCGACGCAGATACACGTCCACCTGGCCAATACCGGCGGTACCGCCGCTGCTGAAAATCTCCATGCTCTGTACCGGCACATGCATCAGTTGCGGAGCCCAGTCGGCCCAGCTGCGGTTGCCCACTTCGATATTGAGCGGAACGACACCGCGGACCGGAATACGGGCGGGCGGGTTCGCGTCCATCAGGTGGTCGGAGCTGATATTCGTCTCGCCGACCTTCTGCAGGCGGGCCGGCAGGCCCAGTCGCGGCAGCTCGGCATGCATCGGGAAGTGATGGATCGCCGCCGGTGGCGTGTAGGTCGGCGCGCTGCCGGGCGGATAGGCCACTTCCACGTGGACATTGAGGATGCCCGCGTTATCGGCATTGAACTGGAAATGATTGTCACCCACGCGCAGCGGTGATCCACCGCCCTGCACCAGGTCACCCAGCTTGATCCGCGCCGTGTGCGGAATGCCCCAGAGCATCAGGTTGGCGTTGTACGGCGTGCTGTTGTTCGCCGGCTGCGGCAGCGGATACTGCATGGCGCCGTTGACGCGCACGAAATCAGTCGGCAATACCGACAACGTCGAGTAGTCGCCCATCTGGTACGTGTATACCAGCCATGCCTCGGCAGTCGCACCCGCGGTTACCGGACGCAGGTCGTCCGGAATTTTCACGGTGAAGGTCGGAACCAGGTTGTCCCAGCCACCAGACAGCTGGTAGTCGCTGCCCGCGATCCGCGTCACGTAGTTGTGAACGGTACGCGCGTCCACCACCGGGCCGTCGAAGCCGAAATTGTCCCAGTGCAGCAGGTAGTACGGATTGTTGTCCTTGGTCGTGTTGTAGCCGAATCCGACCCAGAGCAACTCGTAGTCGCCGGCGGCAAAGGTCTGCGGCGCATAGGTTGCATTGATCACGCTGCGCCCGTCGATCAGCACCTCGATGCCATCCGTGCCGACACGCGCTTCGAACTGGCGCCGCACATTGGACACAGCCTGCCGACCCACGTCTTCCAGCTGCACGTTGGCGACGCGATGCAGCGACCCCTGGTTGTCGATCAGGCTGACGCTGAAATCCTGGCCCACGGCGCGCAGGCGCAGAACGCCCGCCGGCAAGCCGATGTCGCCTTCCTGGTCAAAGAAGCTCGCATGCGCCGTCAATTCGGTGGGAATCGGGTTGAGATCCAGGTACCACACCGATCGCGGGCTCAGCGGCGAATCCATGTCGAAGACGATCTTGCGCCGGACGCCGGGCTGGATACGCACCTTTTTGCGGAAACGTTGCGAGGTCTGCGAGCGGTCGCCGGTCGGTTCGTGGTGCGTACCGTTGAGCGTGTGCGCATGGAACTGATCATTGATAAAGAACAGGTTGAAGCGCGGATCGGTCGAGGTGACCGCCGCATTGCCCCACAGCTTTTCATCGGCGGCGCCCGCCGGCCGGTTGAAATCGTCAAAATAGGTCATGCTGTTGCGCAACGCTGCCACGCGGGTACCGTCCCCACCCGGGAAGGTCTGTTCAGCGGCGACGCTGGTGATCCGCCCCAGTGCATTGAGACGCTCCACGCGCACGGTATAGTTCACACCGTTTTCCAGTGGCTGGATTTGTACCCGGCGATTGCCCGTGACCAGCCAGCGCGCGCCCGCCGGCGCCGCCTTGTCGACGGGCGACATCGCACCGCCATGCTCGGGGTTGAGGCAACCGATGCTGTCGCCCTTTCCGAACAGCTTGCCGCCTTCGGGCGCCGCGGCCGTGGCCGGCCACCAGGAAACGAGGAAGCCCGCGTTATCCTCCGGCGACCCGCTCATTTCCCAGAACTGGCCCCACGGATCCTCGGCGTTGTAGTCCATGTCAATCGTGGCGACGCGATCGTCGCGCAGAATGCGCAGCTGCGGTGCAGCCCCCAGCGCACGCGGCTCAAATCCATTGTCGAAGATGCGCTCCAGCTGCGCTTGCGCGGGTGCCGCCACCATCGCGACCAGTACCATCGCACCCAACAGCGCACGCCATCCACGCGGGCTGCGCCCGGTCGGTTCCGTGATCATCAGAGTGTTCCCTCAGTGTGGGGCGGCGAGTGTCGGCACACGTCCTGTGTCAATCTGTGAATTCGGGCGTGAATCGCCGCCGGTTTCCGACGCGCGGAAGGGGCCGGCGGAACGGACGGTCAGGTGCCGGGCGATACCGCCACGTCGCTGTCCGAAATCACACCACGCCAGGCAAATGGGGCAATAGCTTGTCAAGCGTGATGGGGTAGTCACGCACACGCACGCCAGTGGCGTTGTAGATCGCATTGGCCACGGCCGCCGCTACGCCGCAGATACCCAGCTCCGCCACGCCCTTGGCTTTCATGGGCGAGGACATTGGATCCGTCTCGTCAAGAAAGACCACTTCCTGGTGCGGGATATCCGCATGCACCGGTATCTCGTAGCTGGCCAGATCGTGATTGGCGAAGTAGCCCGCCCGCCGGTCGACCACCAGCGATTCCATCAATGCCGCACCGACTCCCATGGTCATCGCGCCAATCACCTGGCTGCGCGCCGTCTTGGGATTGAGGATGCGTCCGCAGGCGCAAACCGCCAGCATGCGTCGGACACGGGTTTCGCCGGTGGCAGCGTCCACGCCGACTTCCACAAAATGCGCACCAAACGTCGACTGGCGGTAGCGTTTGTCCAGGTCGCCGTATTCAATGCCGTCCTCGGCTACGAGGTCTCTGCCGTCCGCCAGCGACGCCAGCGTGACACGGCGATCGCCCGAGTGAACGGCGCCCTCGGCGAATGTCGCTTCGCGTCCGTCGAAACCCGCTTGCTTCAACACAGCTTCGCGCAACTTCATGCACGCGGCATAGACGCCGGACGTCGCATTGTTGCCGCCCCACTGCCCGCCCGAGCCGCACGAAACCGGAAATCGCGAATCCGCGAGCCGCACCACCACCTGGTCCAGCCCGACACCCATCACTTCCGCCGCCGTCTGGCCGATGATGGTGTAGCTGCCGGTGCCGATATCGGTCATGTCGGTTTCGACGGTGATCACGCCGCGCCGGTCCAGCCGCACACGCGCCGCGGACTTGGTCAACAGGTTGTCGCGAAAAGCGGCCGCCACGCCCATGCCGACCAGCCACCGGCCGTCGCGCGCACTGCCAGGCTTCATCGCACGCTTGTCCCAGCCAAACCGTTTCGCCCCGTCCTGCAGGCATTCGACCAGCGGCCGCTTCGAGAACGGCGGATGGGACGTATCGGCTTTTGCATCGTCCGTCGACGATTGCCCGTTATCCGGTACCACTTGCGTATCATTGTGTACACGGAAAGCGATCGGATCCATGCCGAGTTTTTCCGCCATCTCGTCCATGGCGATCTCCAGGGCCGCAAGCCCCGGCGCCTCGCCCGGTGCGCGCATCGCGTTGGCTTCGGCCAGGTCCAGTACTGCCAGCCGATGTTCGGTCATGCGGTGCTCGCCCGCATACAGTGCGCGCGTCTGCATCGCGGCCGCTTCCGGTTTTCCGCCCGCCAGATCGCCTGACCAGCACTCGTGCCCGATAGCGGTGATCGTCCCGTCGCTGGTCGCGCCGATACGGATGCGCTGGATCGTCGCGGAACGATGCGTGGTGTTGTTCGGCATCAGCGCGCGCGGCAAGCTCACCTTCACCGGCCGCTTCGCCGCCCGCGCGCCCAGCGCCGCGAGCACCACGTCAGCGCGCAGGAACAATTTGCCGCCAAACCCGCCACCGATGAAGGGCGACATCACATGCACCTTCTCCCTGGGCATGCCAAGGGTCCGCGCAAGGTCATCCACCGCCCAGCCCACCATCTGGTTCGAGGTCCAGACGGTCAGCTGGTCGCCGTCCCAGGCCGCGATCGTTCCGTGCGGCTCCATCATCGAATGCGATTCGTCCGCCGTCCGATACGTCGCGTCCAGTTGCACCGGCGCCCTGGCAAACGCCACGTCGAATTCGCCGACGGCCGTCGCCGCCGGGTCCTGGCCGTAGATCGGCTTGGCGATGGGCGCGGACGCCTTGGCCGCTTCCAGATCGAAGGCGCCCTTGGCGGGGGCGTACGCCACCTGCAGCCGGTGTGCAGCGTCCCGCGCCTGCTCGAAGGTTTCCGCGACGACCAGCGCAATCGCCTGGTGATAGTGCTGGATCGCAGGCCCGCCCAGCAGCGCCGCCGTGTTGCGCCGGCCCTTGGCCAGCGTGCCCGCATTCTCCGCCGTCACGATGGCCAGCACGCCCGGTGCCGCCTTTGCGGCCGCCAGATCCATCGCCGTGATGCGCCCCTTCGCGATGGCCGCCCCCACCACATAACCATGCGCCTGATTGTCGACCACATCGTGCCGGTCGCAGGCATAGGGTGCCGTGCCTGTCACCTTGAGCGGGCCGTCGATGCGATCGACCGGCTGGCCAATGATCTTCAGCGCATCGACGGGGTTGGTCGTCGCCGGCGTGTCGAATTTCATGGGGCTACCCCTTCGCGTCCGCGAGAACGGCCGCGATCGTGCGTTCGACCAGCGCCACCTTGAACGCGTTGTCCGGCGTGGTTTTCGCGCCGGCGACCAGCGCGGCCGCTGCCGCCTTGGCGCCACCGGGCAACGCCTCGTCCGCTGCGTCCACCCGCCAGGGCTTGTGCGCCACGCCGCCGAGCGCGATTCGCCCGGTGCCGTCCTTGTGCACGATCACTGCCGCGGAGACGAGTGCAAACGCGTAGGAGGCGCGGTCGCGCACCTTGCGGTAAAACTGCTGACCGCCCAGCGGTCTCGGCAAAACCACCGCCGTGATCAATTCACCGGCGTCGAGCTCATTCTCCACCTGCGGCGTAGCGCCCGGCAGGTGGTGAAAATCGGCGATCGCGATGCGGCGCGTCGCACCATCGGGCCGCACCGTTTCGACGGACGCATCCAGTACGCGCATGGCCACAGCCATGTCGCTCGGATGCGTGGCAATACAGTGCTGGCTCGTACCGACGATAGCGTGATGCCGGCTGAAACCCGCCAGGGCGCCGCAGCCGCTGCCCGGCTGGCGTTTGTTGCACGGCTGGTGGGTATCGTAGAAGTACGGGCATCGCGTGCGCTGCAGCAGATTGCCGGCCGTTGTCGCCTGGTTGCGCAGCTGGGGCGATGCCCCGGCCACCAGTGCTCTCGTCAGCACCGGATAGTCGCGGCGCACGCGCTCGTCTGCCGCCAGGTCGGTGTTGCGCACGAGTGCGCCGATGCGCAAGCCCCCATCGGTAGTCGTTTCGATCTGGTCAAGCGCCAGCCCGTTGATGTCGATCAGATGCGTCGGCGTCTCGATCTGCAGCTTCATCAGGTCCAGCAGGTTCGTGCCTCCCGCGATGAACTTTGCGCCGGGATTGGCCGCAGCCGCTGAAGCGGCCGCCGCAGGCGAGTCGGCACGCACATAGGTGAAGGGAATCATCGCCTCACTCCGGCGACCTCGGCGATCGCATCCTGGATATTGGAATAGGCACCGCAACGGCAGAGATTGCCACTCATGCGCTCGCGGCATTCCTGCGCAGTCGGCGAAGCGGCGCGGGTGAGATCCGCCGTCACGTGGCTGGGCACACCCGCTTTCACTTCCTCGAGCATCGCCACCGCCGAGCAGATCTGCCCCGGCGTGCAAAATCCACATTGAAAACCATCGTGCCTGACAAACGCGGCCTGCATCGGGTGCAACTTCGCCGGCGTGCCCAGCCCTTCGATCGTGGTGATCTCGCGTCCTTCCTGCATCACCGCCAGCGTCAGGCACGACACGATGCGACGTCCATCGACGAGCACGGTACAGGCGCCACACTGGCCCTGGTCGCAACCCTTCTTGGCACCAGTCAGGTGCAGCCGTTCGCGCAACGCATCCAGCAAGGTGATGCGCGGATCCACCATCAGCTGGTGGTCCCGGCCATTCACCCGCAGCAACACATTCATCGTCGAGGGCGCATCCGGTGCGGCAGCCGTTGCCGACTCGGCGGCCATGGTGTCCGCTACCGTTTTTGTACCGCTCAAGAGGGTGCCGGCCGCTGCGGCCCCACCGGCCGCCGCGCTGGACTTGAGCCATTGCCGTCGACCGGGATTGAACGCGCTCATCGGGTCACCTGCCGGAATGCGGAGGGCTGCACCAGTCGTTGCGTATGCAATACCGCATACGCGACAGATGCCGCGTTGTAGCGCGTCGGACGTGAAATCGCGCTCAACGCCGTCGCTACGGCACAGGAATGTCCCGCCGCGATGCCCCGCCCGCGTCTGCCACCAGCCGCCGGGTCGCTTGCCGATTGCATGCCAGAGCCTGCCCGTCGGCTTTGACCAGGGCCGCCAACACCGTGACCAGGAACGGCAGCATCGCGGCAGGCGGCAGCGTGACGATCACCATCACCGCGACGACCAACACCGACGTCACCGGCCAGATCGTCAGCCAGGGCACCTTCCTGTTCGGCGCCGACGGCAATGGCACGAACGAGACCGCCGGCCTCACCGACGATCCGTCCCAGGGCGGCAGCACCAACGTTACCGGCTTTGTGGTCACGCCCACGCCGCCGGGGGCACTGTGTCGCACGGCGCTGTTCGACCTGCTCGCCCTCGTTGCCGTCACACGCCGGCGCGCCGGAACCCACTGATGTACCAGCGATGTAAAACCCAACGGCGCATTCGGGCGCCGTGGTGCTTTCGTCGGGAGAAGTGCCCACTTACGGCCGTTCGTGCAGAAACCAGCGCTGGGCGTGCAGCAGCGCCCGCGCGTGATTGCGCACCGACACGCCCGGAAGCAGCGTCGTGCACGGCGCAACCACATGCTGCTGCCACGCCAGTTCGAAGGCCGCCTCCGGCGTGGCCGGTGGCCGTGCCACGCCGAACTGGAGAATCGTTCCATAGTGCGCCACCAGCTCGGCGCCAAAACGCGCATGCCATTCCCGGAGCAAGGCCACGATCGTCTGGCTGTTGCAGCGGAGCGCACCAAACCAGTGAATATAGGCGGGCGCCTCCCAATGGCGCGCGGAGGGCAACAGCAACAGCGCCTGCTCCTCCGGCGGCGGTGCGAACCATTCCAGGTGGGCCAGGCCGTCGCCGGCCAGCTGCAAGGCATCGGTTCCGTTGCGCCGCTCCCACTCGAAAAACCAGCGCTCCAGCGCATGCTGGTCGTAGATCAGCTCGCGCAGCAGGAACTCGCCCGGATCGTCGACCACCGGCGCCTTCCCGAAGCGTCGGCGCGTCTCCGCCAGCGCCACGTCGAGCAATTCGAACAGGAAGCCCGTGGTGTCATCCGGAATCGCCGCCAGCGCCCCCGCCACATCGACGGCCTGTGCGGCCTGGAGGATGGTCTCCGGTTCGTCATCCCGGCGCCTGTCGCGTTCTTCCTCTTCGAAGTAGAAGCGGCTGAAGTAGTCCTCGCTCGCCACGACGCGGCTCCAGGCGCCGCTGCGGCCCGCGCCCACGAGCGTGAGCACCGGCCACCGGCCCGTGTCCCGGACCCGCTCCCGCGCACAGCGCCAGGCCGCCAGCGGATCGATGCCAGCGAGCTCAAACGCGACAACCGTCTCTGAGGTATCCAAAACCGCCACTTCCGCCAACGCCGCGCTTTCCAGCGGTGTTGCCTCAAACACGGATCGGATGTCGGCGGTGTCGGTCGGCATGGGCACTCCACGGCAACGCGGCGCTGACGCGCCCGCCAGCGGGCGCCGTCCACCCGATCATAGCCCCGGGAATCCCTACCGCAATACGCATCCGGCCGGGACGAAAAAATCCGCGGCCGCCGGAATTCTCGTCCTCGAGCCGCGCGCACTCGGCCCGCCACCTGAAAGCGTTCCCGCGGTGCCCAACAGGCGCAAGGCCTCCGAGCCGGCGCCCCCGCGGGATACGGCGGGAACTCGCGATCGTACCGGAGCTGGTTTCCCTGGCGGCCCGAAAACTGTCCACAATGCAGCATCGACCTGCCCGTGGGAGCGGCGCGTTCTGCCACGCCGCCGTCTCACCACCTGGGACGAAGGCCGCGTTTCAGCGCTGATTTCGACCCGATCCACCTGACAATCCGTCCACCTCGCACGCCCGGCCGCTGGACAGATCTTGGCTGTGGCTGCTCCTGCGCCTACGTCACACTGCAATGGCGGTTCATCGCAGTGGGCGATGCATCGCTCCTACCTTGATGAAGGAGTGTGTTCATGAAGAAGACAAGGAATGCGCGCAGGACGGCAGCTGGTGCTACGCCGCGCGTGGCAAGGCAGCAGGCCCGTTTGAGGTTCAACCCATTTCGCTACGCGATGCTGTCCGCGGCACTGGTGATTGCCGGCATCGCACCCGCTGTCGCCCTCGACGTTCCCGGCGCCCCGGTGGCCAGCGGACAAATGATCCATCCCGACGCGGCTGGCAAACAGACCCGCCCCACCGTCGCGACGGATGCGGACGGCGATACCGTGTCCGTCTGGTTTGAGAAGCCCACCACCGGGCGTCTGCTGATCCAGGCCCGCCTGTGGGATTCCGCAGGCCTGCCGCGCTCCGCACCGATCACCGTCAACAGTACCTTTGTATACGGCGACCAGTTTCCGGTCGTCGCCAGCGACGCCAACGGCGCGTTTGTCGTCGCCTGGAACACCGTCGGCGCCTGGGACAGCTGGTCCCACATCTACCTCCGCCGCTTCGATCGCAACGGGGTTCCTCTGGGTCCGGATGAACGGGTTGATGGTCCACTCTCACGCGATGCGGGCTCGGTGGCGGTCGCGATGAACGCCTCCGGCGCGTATGCGGTGGTGTGGCAGCACTATCCGGGTACCGGAAAACCGGAAATCCGGCTGCGCCGCTATGCGGCATCGGGCACACCGCTCGATGCGGAGCAATTGGTGGCTACCAGCACCGATTCGACCTTCGCCGCACCGCAGGTCGCCATGGATGACGCCGGCAACGCCACCGTCGTCTGGCGTGACGACCTGAACGACGGGGCGCAGGGCGACGTCTATCTGCGCCGCTTCACCGCAACGGGTGGCTCGAACCCGGCCATCCGCCTGAACTACTGGAACAGCGGTGATCAGCGCGATCCGCAGATCGCCATCGACGGTGCCGGCAATGCGGTCGTCCTCTGGTACAGCTCCGTGTACCGGAACCGGCCGACCATCGAAGGCCAGGCCGTCGACCCGAACGGCAACCGCGTCGGCTGGGGATTCACTGCGGCAACGACGCTCTCCTATCCGCAGGAAGGTCCGTCCAAGCCGGCCATCGCCATGGCACGCGGCACCGGCGAGTTCGTGGCCTCGTGGCTGCGGCGCGACGGCGACATCTACGCCCGGCGTTTTGCACCAGACACCACCCCTCGGGCCGAGGAAGTGCGCGTCTCCGACCCCCTGCGCGACAGCCACTACCCACGCTTGGCCGCCGATGCGGACGGCGATTTCGCGGTGGTGTGGCAGGACGATCCGTTTGCGGGTTCGTCAACCGATCTCAACAGCTGGATGCGCCGCTATGCGGGCAACCGGTCAACGGATCTGCGGCTTAACCTCACCGATGTCGTCGATCCTGTTCCCGCCGGCGAGGCCGTGCGTTATCGCGTGGAGGTGACGAACCAGAGCCTGCCAAGCCCCGTCGCCGGCGTGGGCGTCGCCACCGGCCTGATCGCCGCTTTCGCCCCACCGGCCGGCAGCAGCGTCATCGCCACCGTCGGCACCGACTGGTCCTGCGTCACGACGACCGACGTGCGCTGCAGCTATCGCCAGCCGCTGGCTCCCGGTTTCACCGCGCCCGCGTTGGAACTCACCGTTACCCCACCCGCCGGTGGCGGTTCGCTCAGCGCAACCGCCGTGGTCTCCGGCAACCAGTACGACGCCGTGTCATCCAACAACGGCGACAGCGAAACCACCGTCCTCCAGTAATCAACGCCTGAATCCGGCGGCGGGCACCACCCGCCGCCATTCGGCATCCACCCCGCCACGGCCTCGGAATTTTCCGAATCGTGGCTGACACGATTTGGTCTACTAGCCCGCCGACGGCGCTAACCGCCTATGGCCGCTCCGCATCCTTCCCGTCACAGCCTCGGAATTTTCCGGATCGTGGCTGACACGATTTGGTCTACTAGCCCGCCGACGGCGCTAAGGAAGGTCTGAACAAGTCCGACCCGATTGTGTTGAGATAGTACCCTCCCACACAAAGGCACGCGCATGGACCAGATGAGCTTCGGCGACTCCGAGTATGCGAGCAAGCGCAAACGGACCCGCCGCGAGGTGTTTCTGGCAGAGATGGAGCAGGTTATTCCCTGGACGATCCTGCTGAACTTGATCGAGCCGGTGTATCCGAAGGCTGGCAATGGGCGGCGACCGTATCCGCTGAAGGTGATGCTGAAGATTCATCTGATGCAGAACTGGTTCGGGCTGAGCGACCCGGCGATGGAAGAAGCGCTGTACGAGATCGCGTCGATGCGCCAGTTCGCGAGCCTATCGTTGACGAAGCCGATCCCGGACGAGACGACGATTCTCAATTTCCGGAGGTTGCTGGAAACCTACGAGCTGGGTGCCGAGATTCTGGCTCGAGTGAACGGCTATCTGTCGCGCAAAGGGCTGATGCTCAAGCGCGGAACGATGGTGGACGCCACGATCATCGCAGCACCGAGCTCGACGAAGAACGCCGGAGGTGAACGAGATCCGGAGATGCATCAGACGAAGAAGGGGAATGAGTGGTTCTTCGGCATGAAGGCGCACATTGGCGTGGATGTCGACTCCGGACTGGTGCACACGGTGACGACAACCGCAGCGAACGAAGCGGATGTGAATGAAGCGGAGTATCTGCTGCACGGCAAGGAAAGCGTGGTCTATGCCGATGCCGGTTACACGGGCGCGGACAAGCATTCGTCGCGCCGAGGATTGGACTGGCAGATTGCTCGTCGACGCAGCAGCGTGAAGGCAATGCCGGAAGGACGCCAGAAGCGTGCGATCGAGAAAGCGGAGAAGCGCAAGGCGAGTATTCGCGCGCGCGTGGAGCACCCGTTCCGTGTCGTGAAGCGTCAGTTCGGCTACGTGAAGGTGCGCTTCAAGGGACTGGCGAAGAACACGGCGCAGATCCTGACGCTGTTCGCGCTATCGAATCTGTGGATGGCGCGAAAGCGATTGCTGGCGATGACGGGCGAGTTGCGTCCGAAGGTGGCATAGCGCGTTAAAAAGGCTGCTATTTGCAGCCTTTGCAAAGCAATCTCGTTCGCTCTGAACCGATTTTCATCACCACCGGCATGCGACCGAGTCTTCAGACAAGCAGTTTTCGAGGCTTGTTCAGACTTTCCCTAACCGTCTATGGCCGCTCCGCATCCTTCCCGTCACAGCCTCGGAATTTTCCGAATCGTGGCTGACACGATTTGGTCCACTACCCGGCGGGCGGCGCTAACCGCCTATGGCTGCTCGGCATCCGTCGCAGCACACCATCGGAATTTTCCGAATCGTGGCTGGCGCGATCTGCGGGCACTCAGCGCAACCGCCGTGGTCTCCGGAAACCAGTACGACGCCGTGTCATCCAACAACGGCGACAGCGAAACCACCGTCCTCCAGTAATCAACGCCTGAATCCGGCGGCGGGCACCACCCGCCGCCATTCGGCATCCACCCCGCCACGGCCTCGGAATTTTCCGAATCGTGGCTGACACGATTTGGTCTACTAGCCCGCCGACGGCGCTAACCGCCTATGGCCGCTCCGCATCCTTCCCGTCACAGCCTCGGAATTTTCCGGATCGTGGCTGACACGATTTGGTCCTCTCCGCATCCTTCCCGTCATAGCCTCGGAATTTTCCGGATCGTGGCTGACACGATTTGGTCTACTAGCCCGCCGACGGCGCTAACCGTCTATGGCCGCTCCGCATCCTTCCCGTCACAGCCTCGGAATTTTCCGAATCGTGGCTGACACGATTTGGTCCACTACCCGGCGGGCGGCGCTAACCGCCTATGGCTGCTCGGCATCCGTCGCAGCACACCATCGGAATTTTCCGAATCGTGGCTGGCACGATCTGCGGGCACGATCTGCAGGGATCGACGCCGCGACCGGAACTTTCGTCAGTTCCACCCACATCCGCTATCCGGTAGATTCCGTGCGTATGGACAACAAGCCACGCGCTCCTTCCGACACACACCGATACACGCTCCTGCGCTATACGACGTGCATCGGCACCGCCTTCTGGGTGCTGGTCGTGGTAGCCGTTCTTGCTGATCCATTCACCCTGTTCTTTTTTACCTGGGCCCCGTTCGCACTGGTGGCGGTAGCCATTGGTGCGTTGACACTCGTCACAGGCGGTGTGCTCGCCGTTCGTCAGTCGATGGGATGGGCATTGGCGGCGCTGATGGGCGCGGCAGGCAGCGGGCTGGCGATCTATGCGCTTCTGCATCCTTCGCCGGGCGTTCCTTGCCACCTGTAGTGGTGGAGATCAACCGTATGGAAAACGTCTCTCCGGACAACAGCACCGCCGCGCCACGTGCACTGCTGCGATGCACCGCAGGGGTGGGTGCGGCTGCCTGGTTGCTGTACGCCATCGCGCTGCTTGTCGCTGATTCGGAGCAGACAGCCATCCTGCTGCTGCCTCCCTATTCGCTCCTGGCGGGTCTGGTCGGCGCGATCACCCTCGCCACCAGCGCCACCCTGGCGGTCAAACAGTCGCTGGCGTGGATTGCGGTTGCCCTGGTTGGTGTGGCCGGCTGCGGGCTGACTCTGCTTTTGCAGCTGTTCCTGGTCAGCCTGCCGGGCTGACCGCGGGCGCGCTGGACGGCCGATGTCTATACTGGCCCCCGTCGACGCCTAACCTGCCTGAACACATGGTCAGCCCCCCAAGCCCCCGCCGGCCCATCTCCGTCGGACGATGGGCCTTCGAACTCGCCGTCTATCCGCTGCACAAAGGCCTGATCCTGGGATTGGCCACACTCGCCGCCACCTACATGGCGCCAGACGTCACCCAGCTGTTCTTCACCACCGCCATCATGGCCATGATGGGGTTCCATGCGATGACGGCGACCGCGCTGGGCAACTACCAGTGGCCGTCCCTGCGCGACATGGACACGAACAATCGCGCGGCCTGGTACGGCGTGGGCATCCTGGCTGTCCTCAGCCTGGTGGTGCGGGGCTATTACGTGACCGATTGGAGCTGGGCCTGGTCGCGCTATGTCCGCTGGATCGACTTCGGCTTTGATCTCACCGTGCTCACGGTCGTTACCGGCATGCTTCTGTCGCTGGGCCTGGAAGGCAAGCTGCATCGCGCGATCAATCCCTGGACCTGGATCAAGCTGCTCGCCGGCGCACCCCGGGAGTACCTCAAGATCGTCGGCGTACTCGTCGTTCTGCAATTGTGGACACGCGTACCGCTTGAAGCCCTGGCGAAGCCGGCGCTGGCCACCTGGATCCGCTGGTTCGGCGTCTATTACATCGCCATGGCCGCCTTCCACGCCATCGGCCGCGTGATTCATGAACATCATGAAACACTCGGCTATCGCAGCGGCGGATCGACCGATGACGAGCCCTCGCTGGTCGACTACGCCGCATCACGGGCCGCCGTCGCCGCCACTTGTCTCGTCGCCGCCTCCGACAGCGATTCGGATGCTGACGACTACGAACCTTCAGAACCCGACAAGCGGCGCGACGATACCCCGCAGCGCCCGTCCGTGAAGGACACTCCCCGCGCCACGGCCATTCCGGATGTCGCCGCCGACGATCCCGAAGCGCGCGTTCTCAACCATGTCGCAAAGCTGCTGGCACAGGGCGATACCGCCAGCGCCCGCGACAGCCTGTGGTACTTCCTCAGCCGCAACACCGCCAGTGAAGCCACGCATCGCCAGTACCGGGAAATCCTCGTCGCACGCCGGGAAACAGCTGAGCTAGTCCGCCACACCGGCCTGTGGATACCCCAACTGCTCTCCCGCGGCCGCGACAAAGTCGCCCTGGCATCGCTGAAAGAAGTGCTGGCACTCAAACCGGATTTCTACCTCGACAACCCCGCATCGACCACCCGGCTCGCCCGCTACGCCGCATCCCGAAAAGAGGCCGCACTCGCCGAGCACCTGCTGGCCCGCTTCCCGCAGCAATTCCCCGGCCACGACGATATTCCCGCCAATCTCCTGCTGCGCGCCGAAGTACTGAGCCAGCAACAGGAACGTCGCGACGACGCCCGCGACCTGTTGCTCGCCTTCCGTCGCGACTATCCGCTGCATGTGCATACCGCAAAGGCGGAAGCGTTGCTGGCGGGACTGGGCAGTGCGTGAGCAACGCGCCCGATTGCCGGCAATCATTGCCCCATAAACGCAGCATGTTTCGCCGTCGATGCGCGTTCACCCCCGGTAACCGGGGCTACGAAAGCTCCCTGTAGCCCGATACGCACCCGATGAGAGAAACGCCCGACTTCAGGCAGATAGTCCGACGAGTACGGGGATAACCAGCCCTATCGTCCTTCCGAGAACAGCGGAGGTACTGCCGTGTCCGCCACTGATGGTGTCGTGAATCCGTCCGCATCAGGCGTCCCGCCCACGACCAGCGAGCTGTCGGCTCCCGTGCCGGAAGCGTCTTCCAAGACCAGTGTGCCGTCACCACCTCCCCCTCGCCGATAGACCTCAGGAAGGCCGAGGCCGAATACCTCAAGCTCGAAGCCGAGCGCCGCCAGATCGAAGCCGAGACACATCAGCACTCGCCGCTGGACCTGAAGAAGACCGAGGCGGAATTCCTCAAACTCGAAGCCGAGCGCCGCAAGGTCGAGGCCGAGACGGATCATCAGTTGTTGTTGAACAAGTATTGGTGGGTGCGTTGGGCGACAGCGGGTGTAGCGGCGGGGTTGTCGCTATCGGCGATCCTGCTTGGCGCTGCCAATGCCCAGTTCACGGCAATGCGTGACGTCAACGCAACGCTAAAGCTGCAAAACGACGAGCTCAAATCAGGTCTCGCTGCGGAGAAGGAACGGCTGGAGCGCGATGAGAAGCGCTTTCTTTCCATTAGGGCCGAGACACAGGCGTTGACCAGCGAACTGGCCCAGAAACAGGACGCTCTTGCGCTGAGCGAAACCGCTCGCAAAGCAAGCGAAGCCACACTGGCGCGCGTGCAACAGCAGATCGTCAGCCTGGGGAAGTCCAGCGGACCCGCTGGCAACGAACTGGCCGAGGCGGCAACCAAACTGGACAACGAGCGCCAGCGCGCCAACAAGCTCGAAAGCGACCTGCAAGTCGCACGCGCCGACGTATCAGCCGCCATTCAACGGGCGAAAATCGCCCAATGCAGCGCCATCGTAGAAACGGTAACAAGAACACACCCGAAACCGGGCGAACGCCTCAGCGACTGGATCACTGCGACCATGGAGCTGTACGCCCCCTTGAGCGACTTCTCCGCCCAAGGCGACCGCACGAACCGACGTGCGACTGAGCTTGGTCTCTCGTCCGGCGAAACGGCGATCGGCGCGATCGCGATTCCCTACGACAAACCCATCATCTTCACCAGCAACGCCGTCAAGTTTCTTCAGAACGGCAAGATGACGGAAATCACGTATGACGCACTGAAGAACGCGGATATCGTCGTCGCCGAAAGAAAGCTGCAACTGGGAAGAGATCACTACTGGAATCTCGCCAATTCCGATTTCACACCATGGCACGCCCGCATCCTCGTCGTACAGCTGCAGCAACTCCTGCGAGCGTGCGATACCTCAACGTAAGCACGACGTCCATTCGTCGCCGTCAGACGCAACCGCTCCGTCTTGAGCACCCTTACACATCACCCCCACCGCGCACTTCCCCCCAAAGGCGCCCCACCATGCCCATCCCCCAACCGGCCTTCGGTGAAGCCTACGTCAGCTCTGTCGACGCCGCATCCAGGAAGCTGACCATCACGGCAGCCTCCTACCCGCTCACCATTACCCAGGGGTCCGCGTCGGGCGACGTGGTGACGATTCCCGCGGATCACGACCTGGTGCTGCGCGCCGATCGCGTGATCATCAAAGGGGCCATCAGGTCGCCGGGGCGCTCGATCACGATCTATGCGCGCGTGGTGGAATCGGATGACGGATCGATCATCACCAGCGGCGTGAGCGGTACGGCGCCGCCACCACCGGAGCCGATGGATTCGCGCGTGCCCAGGCCCGGCACCGACGAGCGATACACCAAGAAGGGTGGCCAGGGCGAACGGGGTATCGATGGGCACCATGGCGCAACCGGTGATCCGGGCAAGCCGGGTGGACCGATCACACTCTTCGCCGGCGAGTTGCGCGGCAAGCCGTTGGTGCTGCAATCCAACGGCGGCAACGGCGGTGCGGGCCAGGGCGCGCAGGCCGCGGTCGCGGGCGCGCGCGGTGGCAAGGGCGGCGATCCCGCCGGGAATCCCCGCTACAACCCCGCAGGCGATGGCGGTGACGGTGGGGATGGCGGCAACGGCGGCAATGGTGGCCCGGGCGGCGCGGGCGGTGCCGGCGGAAAGATCACTGTGCGCGTGCTGCGCAACTTCACTGCATCGCAGGTTCAGGTGCAAGCCAAGGGCGGATCCGGCGGTGCGGGCGGCGCTGCCACCAACGGCGCCGCCGGTGGTGAAGGCGGGCGCGATGGCGAGCACGGCGATGACGGCCCGCGCACCAAACCTGGCAAGCGCGGCGAAAACGGTCGCAACGGCACTGCCGGCGCGCAGGGCGCAACACCCGCCCCCACTACGGCCGAAGTACGCGCGGCCAGCGCGGCGGACCTGAAAGATGGCGTCAACGCCCCACACCTGCAGATGATCCTGCGCCTGGCCAATCTGCGCCTGCTGCTGCGCGACGAGAACCGGCAGGAAATCGCCAGCATGCTCGCCTACGTCATGGACCTGGCTGCCACGAAGACGGCCGACCCACAGGTCGCCGCCGCCTTGCAACGCGCCAACGCCCTGCTCTTCCAGACCGCCCGCGGCCTCGATCCCCAGGGCCACCCGCAGAATTTCGCACCGCGCCTGGATATCGAAACCTATCGCGCCAACCTCGATCGCTTCGTCAGCAGCTTCAAGGGCCTGCGCGATGAGTACCAGAAATACTTCAACACCCAGAGCACGCGCGAGCAGCGCATCCAGGGCCTTTCCGAAATCCGCGAAAAAGCCGCTGCGCTGCTCAATGATCTCGATGCGCAGTCGAAGGAAGGCCTGGAGATCGCCGAAGGCCTGATCAAACTCACCGACGTGGCGCAGCAACGCGCCGGCACGCAGCTGCTGAAATGGCGCCAGAAGCTCAACGAATTCGAAGCGCAGCTCAAGCAGGTCGCCAAGGAGAAAGCCTGCGTCCTGGATACGCTGGACGCCCTGGTCAAGGGCTTCGACGCCCTCACACTGACCGGCGATGCCACGGTGAAGAAGGTCGCCGGCTACGCCCACGATGCGAAGAAGCTGATCGACGGTGCCATCCCCGCCGAACTGAAACCCGCGGCGCTGGAAAAAGCCATCAGCAAGCTCGAATCGCTGGGCGACAGCGTCAGCGACGTGGCCAGCGCCTACAAGCAGAACAAAGATCTGATCATCAGCCAGACCGATCCCAACGCCTACAAGCTGATGGTGAGCCAGGCCCAGCTCAACAGCATCCTGGAACCCTACCTCAGCAAGTTCGGCACCGCCGTCGAGCTGAAGGCCGCGATGGATGACTACGTCAAGCTCGTGCAGACACGCAATGACCTCATCCTGAAATTCAACGAACAGATCGCCGCGCTGGCGGGCGTGAAAGCGCGCCACGCGGAAACCACCGCGCAGCGCGCGCAGGCCGAGAAGCTGCTGCAGGAAAAGGCCGACCCCATCGGCGTGGAGTTCTGTACCTTCGCCGGCAACGCCTTCCATGCCAGCAAGGAAATGTGCGTCGAACAGCTCTACCTCACCTGGAAAGCCGCAGTGTTCTACTCGCTCGACCGCAGCTTCGATGTGTTCGAGCGCATCCGCACCATGGGTGCACGCACCGACCTGGATTGGGCCGCCTTCAAAGCCGGCGCCGACGCCGTAGTCAAGCACCTGCAGGAAGCAGAAGAGAAATTCAGCGCCGACGTCATCCCCTACCCGCGCAAGGAAGAAGACGAAGGCATCATCGTCACCATCAAAGACCAGGCCTCACTCGCCGCGCTACGCGCCAACAAGCGCGTGATCGTGCATCTCACCCCCGCCTTCTCCGAATCCGCCATCGTCGACAATCCCTTCGCCGGCCTGGCCGATTGCCGCGTCACCCGCGCCCGCGCCTGGTTGGTCGGCGCCACCACCACCGACAAGAAGATCGCCCTGTACCTCACCCACACCGGGCTCGACACGATCGTTGACCGCAAGAGCAAGGCGCTGGACTTCATCCACCGCGAAGTGCCCACGCGCCTGGTCTACAAGACCGACGAGCCGAAGAAGATTGAAGGCGGCGATATCCGCCTGCCCGGATCGAAATATGCCGCCGTGGGGCCGTTCACGGATTGGCGGGTTTCGATTGATCCGAACGAGAATCGGGGGCTGGATCTAAGCGGGCTGACGGAGATCCGGCTGGAGTTTCATGTGACGCATAGGGTGTTTGAGGGGAAGGTGATGGTGGGGAACTGCGATGCACGCGCGGGAACGGTTATCGCGGTCGAAGCCTGAACATTACCAATCCTCCCACCAAAGCGATTCCTTGCAAGCGCCATCTCAAGCCAGTTGTTCAATTGGAGTCGCTCATGGACTTCAGTAGCGCGATAAAACCGGACGTGTACCGCGTTTTAGTCGTAATACTCGTTCCGGGCGCCATAGTTTCCCTGCCACTGATCTATGTCGTTTGGCCAGAGCTGATGCTCCCAACAACATGGTCAACCCTAGCGCTTCCAACATCAGTTACCCTGTTCTTTGCATGCCTCACGGCCGGCGCCCTGTTGGAAAATGTTGGCTCCGTGATCGAAGTAGCTGTATGCGACAAGTGGCTTGAACGTCATCACAAGGAACTTCATCAAAACTGGGAAAAATACCTCCAACAGAAGGTCAACGACGAAATCGTGGGACAGCGATATCTAAGGTATTCGTTGATACGGTTCAAGTTCGAGCTTTCAATAATGCCCGCACTTCTGATTTCGTGCTGCATTCTCAGCATCCAGTCCATCTACTCCAACGATGATCTCCGATGTCGCATCTTAGTGGCGTGCTGCGCGGAGCTTATTGTCGCAATCTGTATTCGGATCGCAATTAACGAAAGTGCTCTTTTGATGGCGCGAACAAGGAAAATCGTCATAGACGCGCTTGCGGACAACCAACCACCTCCGAATACCTCCGAAAAATCCGTCCGATGACACACCCCATCTTGGGCATTTTCTGAGACCCCACTCCACCCAACTCGAACGTTCTATGCCGATCAATATTGCCTTCGGACGCGCGAGCTGTAGCGCCAGCGCACACCCGAAAGGACACCCAGCAGGTTCCGAACACGAAGCGACGTAAGTTGCGCGAGACAGAAGTCGGTGCGAGAACGGTTCGCACGTGACGAGCTAGCAGCGACGCAGAGTTGGACATCAGAGAAGCCTTCGACAACACAAACAGGTTGCGCAGGCGTTCATCGCAGCTACTCGGCACGGTGTGGGTCCGTCCGATACGCAGCTATGCCGCTCCGTTCGTGGACGCACTGAATTCCGCATTGACGTCCAGCCCCCTCATGCGCAGAATCCCCCCGCTGCCGCCAATTCGGCAGCCCAGGATTGGCCTCCTGGAGAGCACGGCGCACCAAAGCGCCCATCCGTCGATGTCGGCGCTTTTTTTGCGTCCGGCATCGTCGGCTGGGCGCCCTATTGCCCCCTATCTTGCTTTCAATGGCGGGCGGCGCTTGGCAGCAGAAATGCTGGCCGGAACGTGTTCCCGGTAGGCCAACCAGGCGTCGTCCGTCACCGTTTCGGGTCCGGTGACGGGTTATCCCCTCGTCCAGGACTCAACGATGTCGATCTGCATGGAAAGTCCGTTCGCGCATCGCGAACGTTGTACGCGCAGTGATACCCGACGCATCCGCCGTGCCGCTGGCCGGCGGATGCGTGACCTCCCTTCCCCGTCGCGGAGGGAGTACCCATGAATACCTCCCCGGATAGCGCGGCTGCTGGCAACTTCAGCATGGCGGATGTGCTCGTCAATGCATTTGAAGCCGATGCCGAGGGTGCCGACACCATTGCCGAAACGGCGCGCGACGGCCGCGACCAGGCCCTGGCCGACCTGCACACCCTGTCGCTGATGTTGCGCGCGCTCAAGAGCGGCCACTGCGTGAGCGGCGACACCCTGATGCAACGCGTCGGGTCACTCGTGGCGCATCTCACCGATCAGGTGGAAGCGTTGACGACGCTGGAATCGCACGCTCGGTATCGGCGCGAAGAAATTGACCGGGAGACGCGCGCATCGGAAATGGCTGCGTTGGCCGCGTAGTCCCGTTTCCCGATTTCGGTAGCGCGCATTCGCCCGTTACCTTCACGCCCCCATTCGACGGACGAATGCCATAGGAAGCCTCGTCGAACGTTCCCGTCGCGGTAGACGGCCATTCCGGAAACGCCGGATACCGCGCCGAAACCAACGACGGTGTTTCCGGTGACATTCGCCATTGAAACCCGATTCGACGTTGCAACAACCCGCTCGCGACGGGTTGGCGGATGGGCATGCTGACGAGCATGACCTCGCCCGCACCGGCAACGTCTCATCGGAGGTACACGCCGTCCCCGCGGCCGCGGCAGACGGGATTTCCACGCTGACCTGCGCGCAGTTTTCTCTTCACCCGTGCGGCGGAATTGCCGCACGGGGTGTTGGTGCTTGACCGCTATCGCCCGGGTTCACCCGGAGTGAATCTGCGTCGACGTTCAAGTGTGCCTCGCAGAACGGCGGCAAGATCATGCAGCAACCCGCCGTTCACCCCGGGTGCGCTGCGCTTACCCGGGCTACAGGGAGCTGCGGTCAGTTCTTAACCGATGTCCGGTGCATAAGCACGACGCAATCGGCAACACCCACCGTAAGCAGCGATCGATCATTTCTCGCTTCTAGTCGACACGACACCATAGTCGTCGACCTTGATCGCCCGTGGCTGGCAGTAATTGTTCTCCGAGCTGCCCGGCGCACACCCCATCAGAAGCACCTGCTTTGGACTCTCAGCCGCCTGCACGTCTGTCACCACAAGCTGCCGCAATTGGCCAGCGGCAATCACCCAGACGCCAACGGCGATGACGCCCAGCAAAAAGTCTGTCTTCCGGGAACCAGTCATGATCACTCTCCCAATGACGCCCGTCGACGAAATGGCGACGGGCGAACGTGCAACTGGCAGTTGATCTTGTTTCTGGCGCATTGGCGAACATCCTCTCATCAACGATGCTGAGCCGCCGGCCGGCATACAGGTAGCCCTTTTACTCAACCCCGTCCGCAAATATCACATCCCCGACATTGAACCGCTTCTCCACCGTCTTCGACTGGTACGTCGCGCGCCACTTCCACACGCCCGCCGGTGCGCCACCGGGCAAGGTGTACCACCAATACCAGTACGAGGCCGCGTAATACGGGTCGGCGGTCGCGTTGGCCATGTCGAAATTCCACGACGCAAATGTCGAGCCATCCGGTCGAAGGATGACGAAGTTTGTCACTTGTCCTGCGCGCTGGTCGCGATAGTTCGCAACGAAGTACACCATCTGCCCTGCCAGGAAGGCATTGTCGTAATTGGGCGTCTCGGCCACCGGATTCGGACAATTCGGACTGGGATACACCGGCGGTCCGGAATGCGTCGCCAGTTCATTGATCGCTGAATCGTAATAGGCGGGCTGCTGCGCCCACTGCGTGACGCCCGCGCGGCAGGCACCGGCATAGGGCTCCTGGATCTGGTAGTTGCTGACGGCCGTGTGATTCTCAAAATGCAGGTGCGGCCCGCTGGAGAATCCGGAACTGCCGACCTTTCCCAGGTACTCGCCCGCCGCGACCGTCGACCCGACCGACTTGCTGGTCGGCGATCCGAGCTTCATATGCCCGTACCACGCCACCGAACCATCCGGATGCTGGATATAGACGGCATTCCAGTCGGCCGAGTAGTTGTTCGGGCAACTGCGATCATTGAAACCATCGCTCTTGCCGATGATCGTGCCCGCTGCCGCCGCGACGACGTCGATGGATGACTGATCCATCATCCGCCAGCTATAGGGCCACAGGAAAATATCGATGCCCCCGTGGTTGTACACCGGCGGGCCAGGCAGATCGTAGGTGCGCGTGCCGCAGTTCCAGTCGAGCAAGGCGCCCGAGGCGCTGTTCAGGTCGACGAAATTGGAGACGCCGTGATATCCCGGGCTGCGGTAGCTGGCGACCGGCTTGAGTGGCCAGAGCAGGCCCGATTGCAACGGCACCGCTGGCGGCAGCGGCAGATCCTTCAGCTGCCCTTCGCGACGCAGGCGGTCGACGTTCTGCGCCAATTCCGCATCGATCCGAGCCCGCTGCGCGGGCGTGATGTCGTCCCACGCCGGCATTGGTGCCGGACCACCGCCATCCGGTGGTCGCGCCACCGCCATCGTCGCCATCCCTATGCCCAGAAGCAGCCAGGAGCTCCGCATGACGATTCCCCGTGCCCGAGTCGCCTTACCGAACTATACGCCACCCCGTGGAATGTGCCATGGAGGCATTCCAAAGTACGGATGCACACGCGACGTGAACCATTGCGGCTCGACTAGAATCCGACGGCTTCCCGCGTTGGCGCAGTGATGTGGAGATGTTGATGTCGTTGTCGAGGTTGGTTCAGACGGTTCGCACGTATTACGACAAAGCCATGATTCGTGCGGGACTACGCCGCGCGCCCTCCGTGTCGCACTGTACGTTTCCCTGGAAGTGGCTGGTGGTAACGGAAAAGGGCGATGTCATGCCCTGCTGTTTTACCAACGAACCCATTGGCAATCTGCGCGACCAGAGTGTCGATGAGGTCTGGAACGGCAAAGCCATGAAGACGCTGCGCCGGCGCATCACACAGGGGCGTGTCCATCCACTATGTGCCCGCGCTGGCTGCGCCTACCTGGCATCGCGGCCGGACAAGGACGGCGTTCCCGTCGGATATACCCGCCCGCAGCTGACGGAGTCAGAGGCCGTATCCTTCGACGATGCCGCCTATCTGGCGAACAATCCCGATGTAGCCGCCGCTGTCGAACGCGGCCTGCTCGCCGACGGGCTTGATCACTACGCGCAGTTCGGCAAGGCCGAAGGGCGGCAATTCCCCAACATCTCGAACGTCCGCAATACGCTATCGCCATCGGCGCAGGCACTGATCTCGTACAGCCGCGGCGAAGCGGTTGTTACGCATGCGCCGACCCAGGTGGTGCTGGGTGTCACGACGCAATGCAACCTTACCTGCGTAATGTGCCCGCACGGCGTGGGCACGATTGCCGACCCACAACACCTGCCGGAAAGCACTGTCGAGAAGCTGATGCCGTCCCTTCGCAGCGCCCGCTGGATCGAGCTGGTCGGCATTGGCGAACCCTTGCTTTCACCGGCCTTCTGGACGGTGCTTGCGGAGAAGCAACTCGCGCCGGATGTCTACATTCGCTCCAACTGCAACGGCTACCTGCTCGTCCAGCCCTATATCGACCGGCTGCTGGACTCGCCGCTTCGCGAAATCAGCATCTCGCTCGACGCTGCCACGGAGGAAACCTACCGGCGCATCCGTGGTGGCGACTTGCGCCGCGTCATCCGCAATCTCAAGGCTCTCACTGCGCGGCGACGCGAACGCGGTTCGTCGCAGTTGAAGATCCACGTGAACATGACATTGATGCGCACCAATATTGCCGAAGTCGCGCGCGTGGTTTCGCTGGCCCGGGAATGCGATGTCGACGCCGTGCACCTGTCGCAGCTCTCGCGCTTTCCGCATATTCACGACTGGCGCGTTACCCGCGGCGATTGGGTTTTCGACTACGCCGCCGAAATGCTCGACTACGACGCGGACGCGGCACGCCAACCGATTCGCGATGCCCTGGACGCCGCGGCGAAACTGGAGATGCCGCTCGTACTGCAGAATGGGACAAGTGCTTGGCAATGACGCACCGCCCTACGTTTCACGCCTCTCCTTCCGCCTGATACCGGCGCGATGACTCCGCCCAGGTCAGCAACGGCGCCCTTATCCGACCGGCGTCCAATGGAACGCCCTGCCGCGGATCGATCAGATCCAGCTTGAATCCGCGCCCGTTCACGTCAACGTCCTGCACGATCACATCCAACGTGGCCGATCCGTCTTTGCGTGCCACGAACCAGTGGATATTGCCCTCCTCCTCACCGATCGCGGCACTGAAACCCGGTTCCGCGATCTGGTCCAACCGCGGCCGGATGATCAATGCGTCTGGTTCGGTTCCCAGGCGGTCAAAGGTGCGGACATGCAGATCGCCCGCCACCACCGCATGCGCCGACAGCATGCCGCGGTGCCCGTGCGGCGTAATCACCTGGCCGCGCGCGAAGACGAAGTAGGCCACCGCAAAGCGCGCCTCCGCGTACCGGCCGTCCACATCGGCGAGGCGGACAAACGTCTTGGCGGGGTCTTTCTGATCGTGCTTCATCGCCTGCAACGCACGGTCGAACTGCAACGCCGGCAACCATTCCGACAACGCCACCGACGTATTCAGCGCGTCAATCTGCTGCCGCCACACATTCGCCTCGATCGCGCCCTTCTGCACCTGTTGCCCCAGGGTGCTGACCTGTTCAAGCCACTGCCGCACATCATGCGCACCAGCGACGCGCGGGCTTGCCATGAGGAGCCGCGCATGACCGAGGGCAAGGGCCAGTACGGAAACATCCGCCAGGAAGCGGCGGCGGCTGAGGGATGGGGTGTCGGACATGGAGAGGGTTCGGAAGCCACGGTGGACCAATGATCCGACACCCGGTATGGCGAAACGGTGGCGGGCCGGAGCCAATGCACTGGCACTACACCCTACTGCCAGTGTCGCCCGCGCAGCTGTTGGGCGATGTCGTCCACCGAGCCGTAGGTGCCCAGCAATTCCTTCAAGTTGAAAAAGCGCGCACCCTGCATCCCGCCGGCCGACACCTTTTCAAAGCGCGTGGGTGCCATCGAGCCACAGAAGAACCGGTGGCCCGTTTCAATCTCGTAGCCGCACAGACGTCTGGCGTCGGCGATCGTGGCAATGATCGATTCGTCGTAGCGATCGGTGAGCTCGCCGTCGCGAAGATGCCTGGTTAGCACACCGTCCCGCCAGTCCGCGTCAAAGACGCTTCTGACATCCATCACGGCAACCACTGCCTTCTGGTGATAGATGCCGATATAGGAGTGATTCGAGTAGCCGCGATCCGATGGCTGGAAGTAGATCTGGTGCGCCTGGTTGATCGCCACGCTCTTGCCGCAGGGAACCACGCGCATCAGGTCGCGCGACTGGTCGAACAGCCCCGTATCATTGCAATACGCGACATAGTCGTCTGCCAGCTCGAGGATGGATTCCTCGTGCGGCTTGAACAAGTCCTTGAGCGCACGACAGATGGATTCGTACGTGATGTTGCGTACGACGACTCCAGACGTATTGCCCAGCTTGGCCAGGTCATCCGCCTGCGCTCGTGTGACAGGTACCTTGGTCAACAGGAGCAGGATTTTCAATGTCTCGGTCGTGAAGCCCGCAGCGTGTTCGCGCAACTGCCGGAAATCCACCGGCGCGTCGACCTTTGCCTCCACCAGGATCTTGAAGCTGCGTTGCAGGATCACGCCATCAGGCACGGAATCGTCCTTCCGCACTTGCTGCGAGATCTCCACGCCGATCTCCACCAGCTCGCCCGTCAACTCTGACAGCAGGCGCGATGCCGCGCGCGGCGAATACGCATTGATCCGGGAGATCAGCTGCAGCGTATTGTTGGTTACGGTGTTCTCCAGCGTCGCGTATCGCTGGAAATGATGAACACGCGACATGTCTGCACTCCTTCTCTCAGTGACACTGGCCTCGCGACCACCATCGTCCCGAACTGCACACGCAACAACACCCTCATCCCTCCAACCGATAAACCAGCCGATTAATCCTCAACAGCGGCTGCTCGGCCGCGTACGGCATCTGCGAATACAGCGTGATCGCGATGTGCCATTGCGCCTTCGTCCTGACTGGAGCAGTCTTTGCCAGCCAGAACTCCAGCGTGGTGGCTAGTTTCGCGCTGGTATCCGCCGTGATGGGCTGGGTGGGTACTACGGTGACCGGCACTTCCGTCGCCAGTGCAGCCGGCCCCTCTGGAGAGATCAGGGGATAGCTGTAGGACACCTGCATCTGGATCTGCTGACCCAACGAACTGCCGCCACACAGCGCGGTAAGTACGGCGTCCAGGGCGGACTGGATCGTATCGCCGTAGTCAGTGATATCGAAGTCCTGCGACCACGTGTTGAAGGGCGATACGGACGGTGAGGAAACGGGAGCAGGCATGATGGCAGGCGGCAGCACCGCGGCACCCTCGCTGCCTGTTCCGTCGTCGCGATGACCCGCAAGTACTGCGCCTGCGTTCTGCGTACTGGCGACATCAAGGCTTCGCCAGGTCAAGCCGATGCGGGCGAATGCCGCCGCGGGTACGGCGGGATCAAAACAATAGGTACGCACATCGCCATCGCCGGTGCCAGATCCAAGATCGACGAGGGTGTCCGGTGGGCCGTAGGTGGCGCACGGCCACATCGCGTTACCCGCACGGCGCAATTCCAAGGCCTGGATCGATTCTTCGTTTCCGCTGTAGATCAGCCGTGCTGTCAGAAACAGGTCGACGCGCTGCGGCACGCCGCTGCCCGCGCTTTCCGGCGGTGCGATGTTGAAAGAAGCGATGATCTGCACGAAGTCCTGCGCGGCATGCGAGTGCTGGTAGCGCAGCTGGTAGCACCACTGGGCAGCTTCCCGCAGGTCCGACGCACCCTGCGGACTCGCAGCCTGGCTTTCGATGACCGGCGGCGCCGGCTCCAACAACGCAGATGCAATCGCAGAGGCTGGCATGCGGGCATTCCTGTCGGGATGTTTGTGGAAGTATAGACAGGCCGCTCACCGCTGTTGCGGCTTGCGTCAGCGGGACACCCCGGAAAACGGGTTGGTGCGTCCGAGATTGTTGACGTAGGAAATACCCAGCCCTTTCAGCAGGAGATTCCGAAACGCTTTCCCCGCCGGATATGCAATACCCGCCCGCCGTGCAGAGCCAAACAACAGATAAGCCATCCGGTTGAACCAGCCAGACGGAGTGCTCATCAAGGTCAACACGCGGATAGCGTCGGCCCCGTAGTACAGCGCCCCGCGCACCTTCAGCACCATGCCCTGGTCGATGTCCAGGCCCGCGGCGGTGATTTCATCCATCAGCGCGCCTGGTTGCCGGGCGTCAACCAGATACAGCGCTCCGGCCGCCCGCGTGATGCGCACCCGACGGCAATAGGCCCGGCAGATCGGGCATTCGTCATCATAAACGAGCCAGACAGCGTCGCTTGTTTCATTCGTTTGCATGGCTTTCTCCAAAGAGCCCGGAAATCGGTTGGCAACCGGCCGGCAGATGATTAAGCTTGCAGCTAGTTAACTAATTAGTTAATCGTTGATCAATGGCGCAGATTGACGCAGGCGCCTTCCAGAGGACTCCCCATGCCCACAATCGACAACACCATCTATGACCGGGTAGCAGACACCTGGTGGGAGCAGGACGGTTTCATGGCGCTGCTACGCACGGCGGTGAACCCGCCACGCCTGGCCTACTTCACGCGCGTTCTGGCCCGGCAATCGCGAAACACCCGTGAGATGCGCCTGCTGGATGTCGGCTGCGGCGGCGGCCTGCTGGCGGAGGGGTTTGCCCGCCTCGGGTGCACCGTCACCGGGATCGATCAGTCAGTACCCTCGCTGGTCGCGGCGCGGGCGCATGCCGCAGCGAGCGGATTGTCGATCGACTATCGGGAGGGCACTGCCGAGCAACTTCCTTTTGCCGATGCATCATTCGATATCGTCAGTTGTTGCGACGTACTTGAACACGTCGACGACGTCGGCACCGTGATCGCGGAAGTCGCACGCGTCCTGAAACCGGATGGCGTTTTTCTCTTCGATACGATCAACCGCACGCTGCGCAGCTACCTCGTCGCCATCAAGCTGGCGCAGGACTGGTGGCCCACGCGAATGGTGCCGCGTGATGTGCATGTGTGGCGCCAGTTCATTCGGCCAGACGAGCTGGCGGCCCATCTGAACCGGCACGGATTGGAGCTGGGCGATCTCAAGGGCCTGGCGCCACCGGCGAAGCCGCTCACCGCGCTACGTGCATGGATCCAGCACAAGCGCGGTCGCTTGACCTTTGCGCAGATGGGCGAACGGTTGGCCCTTGTCGAGAGCGGCAACCTGGCGATCTCGTATATGGGATTTGCAGCAAAGCGTGTGACGAGCCGCTAGGCAGACGGATATGCCCGTAGCGTGCGGTCACCGGCGGTGACCACACGCTACGCGAGATCTTCGTAGTGCGTGGTCGCAATGCGACCGCACGATGGGGCTTGGGCGCGCAGAACACCGCTCTCTGGTGTCACACACGCCATTGCAAAGGCAGCCGCTTACCGGCAAACCCCGCGCGAATTCGAACCGCAGGTGCGTCCGTCGACCCACAACGCGCCGTCAAGCACAGCGTCGCTGAACTCGGTATTGGTGATGTCCGCATGCCGCAGATTGGCGCCCTGGAGCTGGGCGCGGGTGAAATCGGCGTTGGTCAGGTCGGCGCCCTGCAGATCCGCATTGCGGAAATCGGCAGCGATCAGCGAGGCGTTGGTAAACGCGACGCTGGCCAGTTTACGACCCGAGAAATTCGTGCCATCCAGCTCGCCATTGACGTAGCTGACTTCCGATGAACCCTGCGCCGACGTGGTGCTGGCCGTCGAGCGGATCTGCACGCCGTTGCGCGTTGATACGTGCGTGGTGGTGACACTGTCGCCGGTATCGGTTTCGACAACGGTCTCCTCGCCGATCGATTGCACGGACGTTGCGCCGCCGGAGGCATGGTTGACGGCATTGCCGGTGACCACTGTCGTCACACTGTGGTTACCCGTGGCATCGCGCTTTGTCGTGGTCTGCACGCTGGACGTTCCGGGCGCAGCTTTCGACGTTGCACGTACCGTGGTGCTTCCATTCGCTCCGGCGCGGACCTTCGCGGCGTCCGTAGTGACGTTGGCTGACGCATCGCGACTGTCGATCCGGGTCGTGCCGGCGCTGACGCTGGCGCCTGCGGCAGAGGTGCTGATATGCGTGCCGGGGGCGGTTATCTCGACCTGGTCGCCCTTGATTTCGATGCTCTGGGCATTGGCGAGGGCGGGCAACAGCAACAACGCGGTGAATGCGATTTTCATGAAGGGCTCCCATGGATAAAGCAAAGCGTGTGATCCATCCAGTGGGTCATCGTCAATTGCGGCACATTCGTGCCACTGGCGAGCCCGACCGCCATGCCCCCTTCACCTGCTCACGGCGCCACGCATTCCACAAGAATAGTTCGCTGGACTGTGGAAGAGTGTGATCCAGGCGTGAAGTGGCCGTTAGTCCGCGGCAACATCGCGACAGGCTTTCCGGTCACGGAACAATCGCCAGCGCTCGGCCGACGCCGTGGCCTTGCCGTTCCCGGCCAGTTCCAGCACCACCGTGGTGTTGGCAGGCACGGCCCGGAGCGTACGAATCTGGCCGAAGCCCGACCGGGATAGCCTCATCGCGGCCGGGAACCGCGAGGCTGAAGCCCCTCCCCGATCATTGGGCACGCGTTCCTGGAGAATCCACACGAATGTGACGTCGCGTCGGCTCGCCACCATCTGCTGAGTGTGCTTGATCGCGGAAACCAGCTGCGGTGAACACGCGGCCGCGAAATCACGTTTTGCGCGTGGGCCCAGCGTCAGCTTTCCGCCCTCGTCGGCGATGGCCGGGCTACTCGCCCGAGGCGCCAGGAGCAGGGGCCCTCTCGAAGACCCGGCACGCCACGCGCCGCGGCGGCATTCCAGTGGTCGGCGGGAAGTGCCGCGCGTCAATACGAGCGCAGTGGCGTCACCGCACCGCTCAACCGCCGGCATAGGGCCCTTTCACTTCGCCCCAGCCCCACTGCGGCATCGGTGCATCCGGATCCACGACCGCATCGCCCTGCGAGTTGATGACCGCCAGGCGCGAGCCCCATTCAAGGTAGCCGACCAGGGCTGATCGGAACTCCGGGTCGTCCGGCAGGCCGAGTTCGTCGGCGGTCGACAGCAGCAGCGAAACCCATTGGCGGCGGTGCGCCTGCGTGAGGTGGCGGTCCAGGTGCTGGCGGACCATGTGCGCATGACCACCGTGGTGCGCCGAGTAGGATTTTGGACCACCCAGCACCTCGGCCAGGAAGGCCGCTACGTGCTGCGGATGGCTCGCATCCATGTGGGCAAAGACGGGGGCCAGCAACGCATCGTCCTTGACGCGTTCGTAGAAGCGCGCAGTCAAGCGTAGCAGCGGTTCCATGCCGCCAAGCCACTCATAGAGCGTAGGGACCGCGGAGTTCTGCATGAAGACACCATCGGGCAAGGGCGGCGCCGAAGCGTGGCCTCCTGCACACGTGGCGTCAACGCGACGTTTGGCGAAGCCCCTGTCAGGCGCCACGCTGAGCACAACGCATCGCCATTGCGTGGTGATCGGTAGCGATCCGCACTGTTGAGTCATGGGACCGCGCGGCCTGCAGCGAATGCCGCAGGCCGCAACTCCATGGACGATGCTTAGCGCGACGCCGACTTCGTCGCGTTTTCCGTCGCCTGCGTGAACTCCTCGATCGTGACGGTGCGACCGTGCACGGCGGCGATCTTGTCCACTTTCAGCTTCTTGTCCTTGAGGAACCGGGCAAAGGCGAGCGTGCCTTCCTGCGGCGGGCCGACCGGCGCGTCGTTGTTGGGGATGAAGAAGAGATCCCCCTGGAACAGGACGCGGTGCTTGGGCAGGTAAGCAACCAGCATCTCACGCGCGTGCGGATGCGGACCGACGTCGATCAGTTCGACGGTCTGCTCGCCATCGGTGATGACGCGGCGGCCCTTCTCGACGAAAAGGAATTCCGGTGCACGCGGTGATTTGCCGAGGCGATCGTTCTGCGGTGCCTTGGCCATGGTCTCGACCACGTTGCGGTTGCCCTTGGTCGTCACCACCGTGGCGCCTTCCGCAATGAAACCCCGCAGCCCACCGATGTGATCACCGTGATGATGCGTCATGACCACGTAACGAATAGGCTTTCCCGGGATGGTTTCCTTGATCTGGCGCATCACGTTTTCCGCACCGCCACTGGAACCCGGCGCCTCGACGGCAAGCACGTAGTCCTTGAACGCCACGGCGAGCGTGTTCTGGTTCTGGCCCGCACCATTGTGGAAGACATAGACGCCTTCACCGAGCTTTTCCACGCGTTGTGGCAGCTCGTTGGGCACCGGTTGCGCCTTGGTGAATCCCTCTGCGGCGACCTCGAATGAGGCGTCGGTGATCGCCGGATTGATTTCAACCTTGGCATCGAATCGGGACACGGCCTCGCCAGCCTGCCGGAATTCCCACCGGCGCGGCACTTTCACGTTGCCATTGTCGACGTAATCACCGAACAGCACTTCCGACGCCTCTTCACCCGCCAGCGGATCGGTGAAAGCCAGCTCGTACTTCGAGATCAACTTGGTCTTGCTGTCGACATAGACAGCCACCTGCTGCGTATCCGGCATCACGAAGGTGATGACGTCATGCGGCGCACCCGCGTAGGTATCCTCGCCCAGATAGCGCAGCGAGTTCTGGCGGTCCAGCGCCTGGCGCAGAATCAGATTGGGCAGCCGGCGCTGGTACTGCACCAATTGCTGCTGGCTGGATTGCGCCACGGGAATTGGCGTCGCCACGCGGGCACGGTAGTCGTAGTTCGTGCCCTCGCCGTTCTTGAGCACCGTGCGGTTATGTGCCTCGAAGCCCGCACCGCTGTTGCTGGTTTCAAGATTCAGACGATTACCGGCCAGATCCAGCAACAGGACTTCCTTGGACCGGCCCGCCTCGAACGGTGCTTCCGGCGTCGGCATCTGCATGCGCGGCCAGGTTTCGCCTTCCAGGGTCAGGCGTACCCCTTTTACGCCCCGGATCGCCTCCGCACCGCCCATCGCGGCGACCGTGGCATCCAGCACCTCGCGTGCCCGCGTGTTGGAACGCTCCGTCAGGGTTTCCGGATTGTCGGCCTGGGCCATCAACGGCAACAGCGCCAGGGCCAGAGCAGAGAGACGCAACATGGGTAAAGCTCCTCGGAAGTGGCGACAGACGCCGGCGTGCGGAATCTAGCGAGCCGGATTTCCCGCCGCGACGCGATTGCGCCGATCGGAGTGCCCGGCGCGCCGGGTAGCAGAGGGTGATGCGGGAATGCGCGGAATGCGGCGTGCCGGGACTTGCAATGTCGCCCTAGCCCGCTACTATCGCCCCCTGCTCAATCCACGCTCCTGCAGGCGCGAACGTCCGCGACCGACGCGCTGCAGTAGAGACTGCCATGGACTACGAGCCCCGTTTTCCCGCCGCCATCGCACGCATGGCGGCTATCGAACTTCCCGACCTGATATCGACTGCCGGCTACGCGCGGAATGGCGGCTTTGTCGTCACAATTGCGGGGGAGTACCTGTCGGCTCCGTATCGAATCGACTACGAACGGCACGCACACAGCGTGGGCTCGATGCCGTACCGCGTTCGCGACCGGGATCGTGCGCTTCGGCACCTTGTCGACCGCGACAGCGAGGAAGCACGGTGCTTCCGGCTGAGCCTGGGCACACGGCACTGGGACGGCCGCTTCCGCGAAGCGTGCGCGCAACAGTTGGCGGGCACAGACGCGCCGTGGGTACTTCCATTCCTTTTGGCGCTGCTTGGCGACTATGTCGTGGAAGTGGCCAATGCAGCGATTCCGATCGTCGCGCACTGGGACTCGCGTGCGATGGCCGCATTTGCGCGCGACAACGACGCCTTCGTGAAAGTGACGAAGGCACGTGCGGTCAGCTATTGGAATTGCTACTACCGGCGGCGGTGGCCCTGCCTCGCGGACTACCCACCAATTGTCGCGCTGAGGACCATTGAACACCTCGCGCGGAAATCACGCGATTGAAGCAGTACACGGGACATCCTGGTAACCCTGTCCACCTCGTGAATCTGTTGCGCGCTGGCCGCGGAACGGTGTAGTGCGGTCAGCGACCTTTGGTATCGGCTGCGCAGCTTGCCTCTTCCAATTGCCAGCCGGGCCGAAGGACGAGATTGACGATGTTCGTCGAGATCAACAGTGCCGATGCGTCGATGGGGACTACTCTCTCCGGGGCACTGGTCAGGGCCAGGCGGACTGCCGCGGCGTAGCCGTTCGCGGTGCGCTCAACAGCCACGACAAATCCGCTGTCGGACGTCAAATGCGCCAGTCCGCCGATGGCGACCACGCCGTCGGGCCCACGCACGATAGCGTCGACGTTTCGCTCGTAAAGCGTCTGGGGCTCCTTGCCGTCCGTTTCGAAGTAAAGACCGCCGCCCCATTCTCCCTGACTGTTGCCGACCAGACGCCCGCCGGGAACCTTCAGTGACGAGACCCTGCCGCCCAGGTTCATCGTCGTGACCGACGGCGTCTGCGGCGACGTTCCGCTACCGTTCTTGCCTTCGACCGGTACCTCGACGACGCGGCCATTCCAGCGCCAAGGCCCGTTCGGACAGGCATTGCGGCGGGTGCCGAAGGGGTGCTCCACCAAGGAGAATGCACCCGTCGACGACTGTGGATCGGGAACCCGGTTGGGCACCGATGTGCGCCGGCCATCCAGCACTTCCAGTGTCTGAATGGCCTGGCGCCTGACTGTCTCCAGCGAATGCGTCCGGGCAATACGCTGGACGTCGGGCCGTGCCTCGACGGCGTTCAACCACCCCAGGCTATTCACACTGACCAGCACCAGTCGCCAATCCTCCGACTTCGTCGCCGCGATCAGTTCGGGAGTCGCCGGCCGGTAGCCGATCATGCCGAGGACGGTAGCGGCATAGGCCCGGTCATCGAGATCTTCGGACTTCAAGTGCTCAAGCACCTGGGGCCCCACACTCTGGGCCGCTTCGCCGAGCATGCCGATCTCCTGTAGACACCACCCCCGGTACCGCGCCGGGTCTCCTCGGCCTGAGCGACGCGGCACTTCGCCATCATCAGCTCAAGCGCCGAAGGTTCCGGGGCCGCACCAATGAGCGCGGTTGCTGCTGTCGCGAATACCCATCCGATCATGCGAAGGTCCCTGCGAGTTGTCGTGTCAGTGCCGCCGCGCCGTGGGGCCGGCATACGTGAACCAGAGTACGCGATCGCGCATTCCATTCATCGCCATCGCGCAACGACCGCAACGCTCAGCCGCCTTCGTCACCGGGAAATGACACCATCAACTCCCCGACGAAGAGGATGGATCCCTGCTTCGGATAGCGCTTGTCGTCGCTGCGGAACGTGCTGTCGCCGATCGGAAAGCTGTCGGCTTCGAACTCATCACCATGGGTAAGCAGGATCGCGCGGAAGACGTTGTCACCGTCGCGCGGAGCCAGGCGGCCGCCGTGCCAGTCGCTGATGCCACCGCCGTAGTCCCAGTCGAGCCCACTGAAACTGACAGGCTTGCCGTTCTTCTTGACGAGATCGTCCAGCGTCATCCCGAGGTGCACGCCGTTGTCGAGGCGCCAGCGCGACCGGGTGCCGGACACACGGATAGACGAAATGCCACGCACGGGGCTGTCGTGCTGCGGGAAGATCTCGGCGCGACGCAGAGGATCGTTCTCGAACAACACGACGCCGCGCAGGACTTCGCCCTCTGCCCCGTCGATATCGGTCACCGTGACGTTCTGTGCACCGAAACGGCGGCGCAGCATGTCGACAGAGATGTCCTTGTTCAGCGCGCCCGGCAGCACGTAGGTCGCGTCGGCAGACAGGTCAGCCGGCGTTGCGTCCTGGTCGTGGAGTGCGCCTGCCAACGATGCCGAAGACACGGTCGTGGTGGATCTGGCTGGCTCGTCCTGGGCGTTTGACGCGGAGCTTGCCGTTGCACCCAGCGCAAAGACTGTCGCGATGGCTGCGTGGCGAGACCAGCTGCCCCTCGCCGCCCCCTGACGGTGCATGCACGCACGTGATGTGGTCATGGGAATCTCTCTTCGTTGATCCTGGCATCGTCCCGGCAAAACGTGCCGGACGCAAGATGATGGCCGCCACGCCGGGATAAACCTTGAACCACGGCACGGATGTGCCGGCCCGTGGTCACAGGTCCGCTGTGGACGAGGCATCGCGCCAGCGATGCGAGGATGCGCTTCCTCGCGACAGCATGTACACGACCGCGGTGACGCGCTGGCGAAGGGCCACCCGCAGGCGCGCTTGCCGGCAGCGACCGACGTGCATCCACCAAGGGGAGGCGATCATGGCCGTTCGCAAGACTGCGCAGAAACGCGCGCCCAGGAAACGCTCCGTGCGCCCCGTTCCGCAGGCTTTCGCAGCCGCCGACACCGGCGGAGAAGATCGCCTTGTCACGATCAGCGTGGACATCAAAGGCGCTACGTCCATCGCGCTGACCGTGCAGCAGTTCGATATCGCCACCCGGGCGTTGCTTCCCCCGGCGACGCCGCTCACGCTCTCCCAGAACAAGGCGACATTCGCGGCAAAGAAGGGAAAGGTCTACGCCGTGAAATACCAGTTTTACGGCGAAAAGAAGGCAAGCATCGAGCTGTCGGCGAAAACGGACAAACAAAGATCCGCGGATGACCCGATTGCAAAGCACGCTCACGCGAAAACGGCGATAAGCAGCGACCTGGGATTCAACCTCGGTTACTGGCAGATTCCGACCAAGGGAGAAATGCCGTGATGGCGCGCTGGTGTACCGCGATCGCACTGGCAACCCTGTTCGTATCGCCGGTGGCTGCACAGGCCGATACGGCAGCGCTCGAGGCGCAGATCCGCAAGATCGTGGCGGAGGAACTACAGAAACGCGTATGCACCGCCACTACCGCACAGACACCGCCCCCATCAGCCGCAACGGTCGACGTGGATGCTGTTTCCACAACGATACTGACGAGCGAACCCACTGTGCCCGCGGCGGTGTCCGCGCCAACTAACGACAAGTTCGGCAACCCGACCGATCGTGCCGGACTGGCACCGCTTGCCGGTGCGGCCGGCATCGCCACCAGTGACCGCGACACGCGTCGTTCCAGAACCACCGTCGAGATCCAGGCATCTGCGGACAAGACGACAGCCACGATCGCGATTCCCCTGGTGAGCACCACGACCAATGACGGCACGACGATCACGGAGAAGGCCTGGTCGATCAAGGCATCAGCGCCGGTGGACAATGCAAAAGAGAACTCCGCGTCGTTCGCCACACTCAATGGCCTTGCCAGCGGCGTGACACTCGGTAGTGACTGGACCTATTCGACCACGCCTGTCATCCAGGTCGATCTGTGGACGATATGCCAGACGTTGGATCGGGATGTCTCGCTCAGTGACTGTACCGTCGACGCGGTCAACGAACGGATGGCGTCGGTGAACGATTCCGACCTGCCGGAGGCCTGGAAGGCGCTGCTTGGTGCGTCGAAACGTTCCATCACATTCAATCTTCGCGGCGAAGTCGGCCACAGGCGCCACACGTATTTCGCCGGGCCGTTGGTGCCGGCAAGCAAGGACAGCAAGATCGGTTGGTCAGTGGGTGGATCCGTCGGACGCGTCAGCGGCAACCGCGAGCACTATGTCGGCGGCGGCTTCGACTTCGTCCACAGCTACAAGGATCGCGATCCGCGCGTGGTGTGCGCCCAATCGGATGCTGCGATCTACGACTGCACGCAGGGCAGCTTCGGCCCGCCCAAGGACGTGCTCAGCCGCGTGCTGTTTGCCGAGTTCCGTACGGTCACGCTGGGACGGCCAGTCAGCCTGAAGGTGTCGCACGACCTGGCATCGGACAAGTCGGCCGTCGACCTGCCCATTTTCCTTCTGGCCAATGAAGCGCAGAACTATACGGGCGGACTGCGGCTGGGCTGGACGTCGACCGACCACTTCATCGCCGGCCTTTTTGTCGGCAGGGCCTTTGGTATCTCGGGGCGCTGAACCAGCAGTATCGGGAATACCTGGCGTTTGCCACGCTCAACGGCGTACCGCCAGTACGCCGTCGAGCGCCAGTTGCGCCTTGAATCCGGCCTTGGCGAGACGCTTCTCCACTTCGCGTGGCACATCGCGTCCGCTGGTGAGCTTGTTGGGACTGCCGGTGTAGTGAAACAGGCGACCGCCGCGGCGAAGCACGCGCGCCAGCTGGTCATAGAACACCTGCGAATACAGCTCCCCGGCGATACCAAAGCGCGGCGGATCGTGCAGCAAGGCATCGACCGATGCATCGGCAATGGTCGTGATCGCCTGTGATACGTCTGAATGCGTCAACTGCAAGCGACCGCCGCTGGCCGGTGCCGAGGGATCCGGCGACCAGGGATTGATCGTGCGCAGCCAGAGCACGTCGGCGTTCTTCTCGAAGGACTGGATTCGCGCAACACCCGCTTCCAGGCAACACGCCGCGAAATAGCCAAGGCCTCCGCAGGTGTCAAGCACGGCTTTTCCCCGCGGCTCGATCAAGGCGACCTTGCGACGTGCATCGTCGTAGGGCGATTCCTTCGACGTGGGTAACATCTTGATGCCGTCGATCTCGAACGTGGGGGCGCCCCACTCCGTGGGCACGAGCTTGATCAGCGAGCCGGAGAAGCGCGAGACGGATTCGAACGAAGCACCGTCCCAGTAGTAGATCGTGCGATCCTTGAGTTTGCCCGGATAGGGATAGCGTTCGCCCTGCCATTCCCAGGCATCGGCAGACAACAGCGCTTCACCGCGGGAGCGGCCCAGGTCGAAGGAACCGGACCAGCCGGCTGCGCCCGCGTCGCGGGCAGAAAGGAAGGCGTTGGCAACGTCCAGGGTGAGCAGCGGGCCAGCGTAGTGCGACACGAACGGCATTCCGGGGCGCCGAGTCCGGCGAAGCGGCGTATTGTGTCAGGTTCTGCAAGCGCCACGCACTACGGTGGTCATGGACCGGAGCGGCATCCAGGCGCCTTCGGCGAGCGCAAGCGTCGGCTAGCGCAGCAGAGCATCCAGGGCGGTGCGAAAGCGCCGGCTTCCGCTCACTTCCGACCCATCCCGCAGGACCAGCACGAAGTCGCCATTGAACATCGCCTGCACCTCGCGCACCTTGTCCAGGTTCACCAGTGCCGTGCGGGAGACGCGCGCGAAGCGCTGCGGATCCAGCCGGGCTTCCAGGCTGGTCATCGTCTCGCGCAGCAGGTGGACGGCTCCGCCGGCGTGGACTTCGACATAGTTTCCTGCTGTTTCCATGCGATCGACATCGCGGATATCCACCAGCGTCACCCGTCCTTCGGACTTGATCGCCAGACGGCGTGTCCAGCGCGGCGAAGCCCTGTGCCCCAGTTCCGCCAGCGCAGCGGCGATGCGTTCGGCGAGTCGATCGTCGGTATCCCGGAGCGTGGCGCGGGCGCGGTCCAGCGCTGCGCGGAACCGGTCGCCGTCAACGGGCTTGAGCACATAGTCGACGGCGTGGACGTCGAAGGCGCGAACGGCGTGCTGGTCGAAGGCGGTGACGAAGATCACCGCCGGCATCCGCTGCAGACCCACCGCCTCGATCACGGCGAAGCCATCCAGTCCGGGCATCTGTATGTCCAGGAAGACCAGATCGGGCGTCAGTTCTCCGATCGCCGCAATCGCGTCCGCACCGTCGCCACACTCCCCGACGATCGTGATATCCGGCTCACTGCTGAGGCGCTGGCGGATACCGCGCCGCGCAACGGGTTCATCGTCGACGATGAGGGTACGGATCATGGCGTGGTTCCCGCTGTCCGCCAGGGGATTGTCAACGTCACCGTCACGCCACGCGCGGAAGCACTGTCGATCGAGACCGATTGGCATGGCCCATACAGCAACGCCAGGCGCGATCGCGTATTGGACAGGCCGATACCGTCTGCGGCGTCTTTGACCATCCCGGCCCCGTCGTCCTTCACACGAAGGACGAGTGAATCGTCGCGCCGATGCGCCTGGATGGTGATGTGCAACGGCGCTCCTCGTTCGGCCAGGCCATGCCGCACGGCGTTCTCCACCAGCGGCTGAAGAATGAGGCAAGGCACGGCGGCGTGCTGCCATTCCGGCGCCACCTCAATGGCATACGACAGTCGGTCGTCGAATCGCGCGCTTTCCACGGCCAGGTAGGCTTCGACAAATGCCAGTTCGTCGCGTAGCGGAATCTCGCGCGTATCGGACGCTTCCAGTGTTCGACGCAGCAGGCTGCTCAGGCGCACCAGTACACGCTCGGCCGCATCCACGTCCTCGCGCATGAGCACGGCGATGGTATTGAGCGCGTTGAACAGAAAATGCGGCTCCAGCTGCGCGCGCAACGCGGCGAGACGCGCATCGGCCAGCTGCGTCTCCAGGCGCAGCGAGCGTTGTTCCCGATCGCGTGTCAGGCGCATGGCGCGTGCGACGTGCGCGGTGCCGACGATCAGGACGTAAACCGGCAGATGCAGCAGGAATGTCGTCCCGAACAGCTTCGAGAACGTTCCGGCCCAGCTGGGTGTGGTGTTCACGGCACCCAGCCAGGGGGCCATCGTGGCAAACAGTGCCAGGTCGAGGGTAACGACCACAACCGCAGCAGCGGCGTGGATGGCCAGGGCGCGGGCGAGGCGCGGATGCACTATCGGCACCCATTCCGCCATGCGCCACACCAGGGGCGTCAGGACGGCCCAGCCATAGGCCCAGGGCATCCAGACCAGCAATGGGCGCGTCCAGGGCACGGGCTCGCCGCGGATGACGCCGGCGAGATAGGCCTGCGTCGCCAGCATCAGGCCGACCAGCGTCCATGTGGCCATCGTGACGGCGACGGGATACCGCCAAGGTCTGCGACGCATGGACACATCGCGGATGCTGTCAGCAACCGTCGCGTCAGCCTGTGCCATTTCCACCTCGCTGCGATGGCGACATCCCATGATGGCGCGATTGCGTCATGGTATTTCCCGGGTTGCCGCCCCGCAAAATGCGCCTGGCTGGACTACGGTTTCGCTGACGTCGGAAGCAATCCCAGCTGCTTGCGCAGGCCCAGCGCATCGGCGGACGTCCATTCTTCGGCAATGGCGCCGTCCTTGAAGCGGAAGATCGCAATGCCGCTGATCTGCACCCGCTTGCCGGTCGCGGTGATGCCGTTCCCATCGCCGGTATTCGTGCCGCGGGCCGTCCAGTGCACGGCGACGAGGTCGTCCTGGGCCACGGTACGGTCGACGCTGACGGCAAGATCGGGAAAGGCCGCGCGCCAGCCGCGCACTTCCGCCATGCCCTGTTCGTGGGTGAACGTTGCCGCGCCACCATGACCGATGAAGTCGTCGGTGTAGCGCACCTCGAAGCGTCCCTGGTTCAGGCCCTCCTCGTAGACCCGGCGCGCCGTGCGCGTGTTGTGTTCCACCTCGCTTGCGGCGCCAGCAGGCGCTGCATCAACCAGCGTGTGCGCCTGGACAAGAGCGATCGCACTACACAGTGCGCCCAGCAAGAGACTTCGCTTGCTCATGGTTCCACCATTCGGGTTATGCGGACCGGATGCCGCGGACGGTGACGCTAGCGCCAGTCACTCCGCGCGCCGAGCGTTGTGGGACCAGTTGGTGCAGGGCCGGGATGAGTGGAATCCAGGCCAGGGCGGCGACCGGGCGCCACACGACGCCGATCCTTCGGCACCTGGTCAGCGGGGATCCTCGCTCAGCCACGACGACTTCGTGACTGAGCGTAAAGGCACGCAGATTCTCAGTAGACGCCGGAGCAGGTGTAGTACGTGATCGGCGGTGCGAAATCATCGGCCTGCCTGGTCACGCGGTACAACACCGGGCGACCGCCCCAGACGGCGCCGTTCGCGTCGCCGTGGTAGGTGGCGATGTACAGTCTGCTGATTGGCTTCGCGGTGCGAGAGAACGATTGTGGCGTGCACGCACCACTATTCCACACCTATCATATTGACGCGGCGATCAGTCACCGTATCTGCGCCTGCGCACCGACAAGCTTCACCTTCCAGTCTGCAATGGGCGTGGTGCCATCCGTGTTGAGGTGGCTGGTCAGGTAGTAGAGCCGCTGGATCTGGTCCTTCTGTGCGGCACCGGCGTTCGCATCGGCAAAGCGTTGCTGCAGATACGATGGCGGAATGCTCTGGCTGTACAGCACCGCTGTCACTTTCGCCGCGCGCGCGGCCTGGTCGCGCGACAGGCTGATGCTGTAGCGCACAACGTCAGATCCGGTCAGGCGCGGATCGGTGTAGTGGGGATCGTTCTTTGCCTCCCCTTCCACTTCGCCAAGGATCTGGATGTAGGGCGACGGATCGCGCAGGAACACCTTCGGATCAAACCCCTTCGGACGCAGCCGGTTGTCCTTCACCGGGTGCACGCGGCGCAGGAACGAGGTCGTCAGTTCGCCGGCCGAATCCTTGATCAGCTCCTGGTAGATCTGCACCTGGTCGCCGCGCGTGATGCGCTCGTAGTGGGGCTGGAACCGTGTCTGGTCCGTTCCGCGTTCAGTAGCCAGGGGTGTATCCGTCGTGCCGTCCAGGATCTGGCCCAGCGTATTGGTACGGCCGGACGCCCACAGAACGTTGCCAGCGGCATCCTGCACCAGGAATTCCAGGAACACACGGCGGAATCCCACGCCGGAAGGCAGGTAGTGGCCCGTCTTGTTGACGACGTGCACTCTGGCATCCAGCTTGCCGCGGCGGGCGTCGAACGCCACATCGCGGATCGTCACCTCGGCCGTCTCATGGTTCGCCATGCGCGTCATCGACTCGGACGCCGTGATCAGCCCCGGCTGCGTGGTCGTCGCGCCCATGTAGTCGATCTGGCGCACGCCCAGTAGCAGCGGAAACTGCTGGAACATCTCGTTGAGGAAGAGATTGAGCCCATGCAGCGCGTGACGGCGGTATGCACGCGGCTGCAGCGTGATGTCCTTGTCGGGAAGGCGATGCGTGGTCGGCGCGAAATCAGCCGATTCGATGTTCGCGATCCGTGTTCCGTCGAGATTGAGCGACTTGTAGTGCGTCGGCATGTGGCAATCCTGGCAGGAGCGGAACGTCTCGCCGCGCGCGAAATCACTGTTGCGCCATTCCAGGTGGGTCGTCTGCTCGTAGGTCGCCGTCACGAAGGCACCACCGGGTGCGCGAACGCGACGCGGTGTTCCGTCATTGTTGAACACCGGCAGCAGGATGTTGTGGCAGCTGCCGCACAGATCGGAGCCCGTGATCTGGTCACCTTTCTGCGGTGTCAGTCCCAGCGCGTGCTCCATCGGCTTGGGAATGACAGTGTCGAAGGGACCGAAAATCCGGTCCGCCGGTCCCGCGACCCAATTGCCCGTGAAGCTCGGCTGTGTGCCGAGCGCCTCCTTGTCGATGTGATGGCAGACCGCGCAGGAAATGCCGTCGCGTGCGAGATTGCCGTAGGTCGCATGCGGCTGGGAATCCTGGTACTGGGTCACCATGGAAAGCCGGAAGGGTTCTCCGAACGGAACGCCGGGTGGCGGCGGAATCGCGAAGAGATTCCTGCAGCGCGCGTTCGGAGAGGCTGTGTCCAGCGCGAGCTGGCGTTGGCCCATCGCACCGTGGCAATGCAGGCAGGTGTTTTCGATGCACTCGGTCATCGCACTGAGATTGTTCGTCTCGCTTTGCAGCTGAGCGAAGAAGATCGGATCACGCCCGGCCAACCCCATCGGCGAGGCGCGCCATTCACCATACATCGAGACATTGATGGCATTGCCGGTATCCGGATCGGTCACCAGCATGTTCGGCGTTGCGTCGTTGGAAACCGTTGCGTCGTGGCAGCCGATGCATTGGTCCGAGGTCAGGAACAGGGCCGGGCCTTTTGCGGCAGCGATGCGATGATCAAAGGTTTCGCCGGGAAGATGGAACGCGAACGCGTCGGCGAACGTGGATGGCCCGAGCGTACCGAAGGCCTGCGCAAATCCCGGTGCCGGCCGGGAAAGCGCCGTCGTGAATTTCCAGCTGCCGGCCTGCGCCGTCGCCAGTGCCGCGCGTTCACTGTCGTCGTTGGCGGGATCCTTGTGCGATGCGCCGGCGAGGTCGTCGAACGCGGGCTTGGCCCCCGGGAGCGCGAAATGCCGGTACAGGATGCCCGAGGTCAGGACATTGTCCAGCGATGCGTACGTCAGTTCCTTCTCTGCGGACGCGTGGCAGATGATGCAGTAGGCGCCGAACTGGCTGTAGGGCGTGACAATATCGGCCAGCTTGGCGTTGGGCTGGGTCGGGTCCTGGAAAAGATCACCGGTGGGATACCACCGTGGGTTGTTCTCCGGATGCGCCGGATCGGGGCCGAAAAAGGACGGCCAGGTAACGGCACTTCCGGTGAGGATCGGCGGATTGCCATCACCGCTGCCGGTGGGATTCGCCCAGTACCAGCCGTCATGGCTCGCACCCGGGTAACGCACCATGACCGTCCAGGAACTGGGCTCGACGGTGGAAGCCTTGGCCTTGGGCACCATACAGGGCGCGTCCGGATCGATGCCAAGGGCTTTCGGATCGATCGAGCGCATTTCCTTGACGATCATCGCTCCTTCGCCGATCGCACCGGTGCGGCCGCTACACATCCAGTCGACCACTTCCGGCGAGTACCACACGCGGACGGCGGGATGGACACCGTAGCTCTTGCCATCACCGAAGTCGCCGGCATACGGGCCGGTCAGGCGCCAGTCGCGATCGGCAATCCAGCCGAGCTTGCGATAGGTCCGCTCGCGCAGGAACGTGCGCAGTTGCAGGTCATAGGCGTTCTTGGCTTCCAGGTTGACGACCTCGGCAGGCGCCAGTGGCAACTTAGCCGGCTTGCCGCGGTCGCGGTGCTTCTTGCACCAGGCCGCCACCTGCGCGGGCGACGGCTCCGGCGGTGATTGCGGGCACACCCAGCTCGCCGGCTGGTCCGGCGGAAATGGCGGCAGCGGCGCGGGGCCCGCGGACGCCACCGGGAGCGGGCACGACAGAAGGACACCAGCGGAAATCCAGCGCGGCAGCAGCGACAGGCGAGCCATATCCCCTCCCCTTCGGGTGGCGGCAGTCGGACGCGATTAAAGCGCGAATGAACGGAATTTCCAATTGCGCCATTTTGGCAATCCGCGACGAAGCCGGCCTGCGGCTCTCCACCTGGAACTCGCAGCCGCCGTGGACCGTCGTCCGTGCAGTCGCCGGCGGACGCGCCGTGTGGCGAAGTGCCATTGCCGGGTTGGAAAGTTGTGGTACGGTCTTCCGGATGAGCATCCTCCTGGTCGAACACCGCGATTCCATCGCACTGGTCCGGCTCAACCGGCCAGACAAGCGCAATGCCATCAGTTTTCAGCTGCTGCGCGAGCTGGATGAGACGGCCCGTCAACTCCGGCGCGATCACCGGCTGCGCGCCGTGATCCTGTGCGGTGCAGGCGAGTCGTTTTCGTCCGGCATCGACCTCTCCGACCTGGCAGAACCGCGCCACCGGCTCTGGGCAGCCTGGCAGCTGATCAAGCCGGGACGCAGCCTCTTCCAGCAGGCCTTTCTCACCTGGCAGGAGATGCCGGTTCCCGTCCTCGCCGCCGTGCACGGGCATTGCTTCGGCGCGGGGCTGCAGCTGGCGTTGGCCGCCGATATCCGCTTCGCCGCGCCCGACTGCCAATTGTCGATCATGGAATCGCGCTGGGGACTGGTTCCGGACATGGGCCTTACACGCAGCCTGCGGGGAGTAGTGCATGCCGATGTCGCCAGGGAACTGACGTATACGGCCCGCATCGTGCGCGGTGACGAAGCGCAGCCGCTCGGCCTGGTCACGCACGTGACGCCAGACCCGCTCGCCGCAGCGATGGCGCTGGCACAGGAAATCGCCCAGCGGTCGCCCGATGCCGTACTCGCCGCCAAGCGCGTGCTGGACGCCATGCAACACCAGCCTCGTCGTGCGCTGCGGCTGGAAAAACTGTGGCAACTACGGCTGCTGCGCGGGCGCAACGCCGCCGTGGCGCGAAAGCGGGCGACCGATCCCGAAACGCCGTTCGCGCCGCGCGAGTACGACTGACCGCTACTGTGCGACGCGATGCAGGCCATCCTGGAAGATCCGGTCGACGCTGACCGGATCCCAGTAGCTGCCGCTCATCAGCAACAGGCATAGCAGGTTGACGCTGTCCTCGTAATACCCTTCATGGCGGGAGCGTACGCTGTCGTAGACGGCGTTGAGCCAGGCTTGCTGGCCGGTGCCCACCATGGCCGCCGTGCCAAACGGTGCGGCGAAGAAGCTCGTGAAATAGCTCGTGGTGATCGGCGTTCCCGCGAGCGTGTAGCCCGGCCGGATCAGACTGGCGTTGCCGCCGGTCGCGGTTTGAATCCAGCTCGACATCCGATAGGCCTGGACAGCGGCGCGGCCATCGCCGTGCAGCAGGGCATGCGTGGCAAGCCGCCAGGGCACGCGACCGGCGTTGTAGTTGTAGTCGCCGTCGTGGGGCCCCTCGAGAAATCCCGGATTGGCCGGCTTGAGCGTACTGCTGCCGGCGCTTTCGCGGATCGCGAAATCCGGCACCAGGTGCGACGTCGGGGCGTATGTCTGCAGGTGCTCGATGGCCGCACCGGTCGCTGCGATGACCTGGGCCCAGACGACGCCGTTACTGGCGAAACTCTGGAAATTGAGAAAATGCGCCGGCATGAAGTCGGACGGACGGACCGTCCACTGGTTGTACTGGCTGCCGTCCGGCGCCACCCAGTCGCCCAGCATCGGCAGGCGCGAAACCGGCCCGGTCACCGAGGCGGCCTGTCCGGCTGCGATATCCAGCGCTTTCGCGCGATAGTCGATACGGCCGTTGTTGCCCCACTGCGCCGACGCGATCAACAGGCCCAGGGCCAGGTCCGCATCGCCGTCGTAGGCACTGTTGTTACCGTACTGCGCCTGGCCGCCGGCCGTCACGTTCCAGGTCATCAGCCGCGGGTCAATGCCGCTGCGATGGTCATTGAAGTACTCCCACAGTCCATCGACGATGGTCTGCGCCGCCGGATCTTCACCGGCCATCAACGACACGATGGTGATGCCGTAGCCCTGCGCCTCGGACACCGTATTGCCGTTGCCGTCGGTGTTGGCGCGGATACGATAGCGCGGCTGGCCGTCCGGTTCAGTGCCATCCTGCACGAGGTATTGCGATTTCCACCACGCGTAGAAGTCGCGCACGTCCTGGTCGAGCTGGACCTGCGTGCGATGGTTGGGCTTGAGCGTGCCGCGGGCATACGCGGCGTGGTGCGGAAAGGGAAATTGCGGAGCCGCGATAGCGGATCCCGCGATGACGGTAGCAGCGAGGACGCAGGCAAATCGCATGGGCGGGCTCCTTTGGCGCGACGCATCGTGCCATGGGAAGCCGGGCTGGACTCCGAACGGCGTCATAGCTCGGTGATGCGAACGTCCGGATCGCCGGAGGAACGCCAGAGAGCCGGCGTCCTCCCGTCACGTCAAACGTCGGCGAGGACGACCCGGTGCAAGGGCCGTCCTCGCCGCTCCATCAGTTACATTGCGGGTTGTCCCAGATCCGCGTCGTGCTGGCCGGACCACACGACTGGTCGGTGACACAGGCGCTCACGCTGATGTCCACATCGCCGGCACGCATGCACGGGTATGCCGAATAGAACTGGGTGTCGGTCGTGGTGATACGCCGGGCCAGCGGCCCGCCCGGGCCTGTGCAGCTGAGATTCACGGCATAGAAGCTTGTCGATCCCTGCATCGGCGCCTGCCACTCCGCATGGGATCCGCATTCGCCATGGGTGGCCGTTCGCAGCAACGCGACAGCGCCGGGCGTATGCGGTGCCGGGCAGCCCGCCACCTGGACAGGGTTGCCCAGGTTCTCGCGGGCCAGCATCTGGCTGAACGTGAACGAGGAATGGCTGCCGAACTCGAACCGGTTGATCACCACGCCGCCGACGCCGCACTTGACGCGGAACACGCCCGGCGCACCTCCCGGGGCCGCGTAGGAGACGGTCAGCGTGCCATTCGTGTCGCTGCCCATCTGCAGGTGAACATCTTCCACACGGATACCTTCTTCGAAACGGATCGTGTTGGAAATGGACGATGCGGCGTCATCGATCAGCGTTCCCGGTGACGCGGAAGCGCCCGGATCGTCGCCGTAGCGGAAGGTGTAGACGTCCGAGCCGTTGCCGCCCTGCAGCAGATCAGCACCCGGTCCACCGTGGAGGAGGTCATCGCCTTCGTCGCCAAACAACTGGTCGTTGCCCTGCCCGCCGACCAGGTCGTCATTGCCAGGTCCTCCGTTCTGGTTGTCGTCACCTGCACCACCGAACAGGTCATCGTCGCCGGCAGCACCTTCCAGCGTGTCCACGCCCCGACCACCATAGAGCCTATCGCTGCCGGTGTTGCCGCGGACCTGGTCGTTGCCGTCGCCGCCATCCAGCACGTCGTCACCCGGGCCCCCGTCGATGGTGTCGTTGCCGCCTGCGCCGTAGCCCACGTCATGACCGCCCAGCAGGCTCAGCATGTCCGCGTTGGCGCCGCCTTCGATCAAGTCGCCGAAGTCGGTCGGTGCCATTGCCTTCATCGAGCCATCTTTCGTCCCAGCCACGAGGTTCATCAGCTCGGCATGCGTCAGAACGCGTCCGTCACCAAATTCATAGGTCCCGATGACACCACCCGCAGCGCCTCCCGCCACACGAATGCGGTCGGAATCGCCGTAGAGCACGACCAGGTCACCCCCTGACACTTGCAGACGTACCTGTTGCGGAAACACGCCTGCCTCGAAGGCAATGCGGTTCATGCCGCTGCTGTCGGTGATCACGGTCTCGCCGGGACCGCTGTCGTCACCGTACCCGAACTGGTAGCGATCATTGCCGGCCCCACCCGTGAGCGTGTCGGCGCCGATGCCGCCCACCAGGGTGTCGTCGCCCGCGTCACCGCTGAGCTGGTCCGCACCCGCACCGCCGGAGAGGTGATCGTTGCCGTTTTCACCCATCAGCTGATCATTGCCGTCGCCCCCATGGAGACGATCGTTGCCGGCCGTTCCGCTGCCGCCATCGCCCACGAGGACGTCATTGCCCGCGTCACCGTAGATTTCATCGTCACCGGCTTCGCCCACCAGGGGATTGTCGTCACCGTCATTGCCGAACAGGACGTCGGCGCCTCGGCCTCCGAACAATTTGTCGTTGCCACGGCCGCCAAACAGGCGATCCTGGCCGCCGACCGTGTCCGCGTCATCGTCGCCGTACAGGACGTCGTCGCCATCGTCGCCGTAGAGCGCATCGTCGCTCTCGTTGCCGAACAGCCGGTCATTGCCGTTACTGCCACGCAGGACGTCCTTGCCCGGCAGGCTGCCTGCCGGCAGTGCGACCGGGTCATCGCCGAAGAGCCGGTCATCACCGTCCTCGCCGAACAGCGTGTCATCGCCGGCCTGTCCCGCCATCCAGTCACTGCCAGGACCACCGTGGAGCTCATCCGACGCGCCTTCCGTGTCAACCCGCACCAGCGTGCCGTGGGAAACCGCCGGCGTGAAGGTGAACGCATCGCCCGTGCGCGTGATGGACCATTCGAAGTGACGGTCCGGTGTCAGGGGAACCGAAATGGCCTCGCCCGGCCCGAGCATCGATGCTGTGCGCGTCTGCCAGCTATTGTTGACCCAGGTGTGTCGTGCAGCCTTGCCGATGTCCGCGTTCGTGAAGGGGATGGACGTGGTGTTCAGGAAAAAGTCGTTGTCACCATCACCGAGCAACACATCATCGCCGGCACCACCGAAGGCGATATCCCGTCCGCCGCCGCCGTTGACGAAGTCCAGCTCGCGGGAGCCGAAAACCTGGTCATCGCCCTTTCCGCCCAGTATCCAGTCACCCTGCGCATTGGTACCACCGAGGTTGATATCGTCGGTGGCCTTGCCGGCATACACGATGTCATTGCCGACACCGCCGAAGAGGTTGTCAGACTGCTCTCCGCCCTCGATGCGATCCGTGTCCGCGGCTGCCACGGCGGCGGTGGCGACAGCCGGGCCGGTCCGGATGTAGTCGTGATCCTCCTCGCCGTAGTACGCGTTCGCATCGGTGCCGCCCATGAGGCGATCATTGCCCGCCCCTCCGTAGACGATGTCGGCACCCAGGGATGCACCGACGTAGTCATATTCGGGACCACTGCGAATCAGGTCAGCGCCGGGCGAACCGAACTCGTACAGGTCGCGACGCATAGCGAAGGTAGTGCTGTCGGGCGCACTGAGTGTCGCCGGTGGCGTGGCGTCGTTCTCGTTCCCCAACGTGATACCCAGCGATCCGGAAATCCAGTTTTCGATTTCGACGCTGCCGGCGGCGGTCGAATCGGTGATGACCAGATTCGTCCGACCGTCGCGATCCACCTTGGAAAACCGGAAGCGACCATCGCTACTTGCCCAGACGCCGTGGGCAATGCGGCTGGTGTTCGACAGCGTCACGCCGTTGTAGCGGACGCTGCCCGTACCGTCGGTGTCGACGATAATGTCGTGACCGGCACCGACGATGTAGGTGTCGTTGCCGCTGCCGCCGTCGAGCAAGTCGCTGCCGGCGCCACCGTCGAGCTGATCGTTGCCGTCGCGGCCGTACAGCGCGTCGTCGTGATTGCCGCCCTGGAACGCGTCAGCACCCCGGCTTCCGTACAGGACCTCGCGCGTCAACGTGCTGGCGGAGCCATTTCGGATCCGCATCTCGATGTTGTCGCGACGATCCACGTAGTGGGTGCGGCCGAAGACGTCCGCGTTCTCCAGTTCCACTTCGCCGTAGTGCTTGCGCGCGGCGTCGAATGCCAGGCGCGCTTTCAACATTTCCGCGCGGTCCTGGAGATACTGCTCGCCCAGCTCGGCGAGTCCATCCGATGGCGCGGGTGACACGCCACCGCGCACGAAGAACGGACTCAGGCCCTCGAGCGCCTGCCGTGCTTCATCCCGCTCGGCCAGATTCAGCGTGGCGATGGCGCCAAGATTCGACGGCGACTCGTAGCGGACCTGAACGTTCTGTCCCGGCACTCCGCCGACGCTCCGGAACAACGCGGAGACATAGCCCGGATCGGAATCGAGCGGAAAGAACGGCGCGAGCACGAACGACCTTGCGCGGCGAACGCACAGCGCGTATTCGGATTGTCCGCCAACGAACCGGCCGTAGTAGCCGCTATTGAGCAAGGCGACCGAACGGCAGACGCCGTACTGGTCGAGCTGCGCCATGTAGGGTTCCACCACGGTGCCCTTGAGGGTGTTCGTCAGGCACCCGGCCATGACGCCGAACGCGGCGTCCTTGCACGCGACCTTGCTTTCGGTCGACCAGGGGTTCAGCACGCCCCGCCACAGGGCCGTACCGACCTCCTGGCCCGCTTCCGACACGGCATAGGTATAGGCATTCTGGACGTAGAGCAGGTTGCGGTAGTCGTCGAGGGTGTTGGCGGTGGTGTCTTTCGGCGTGGAGGAGATCAGGCGCCAGGTCTGGTCCGATCCCAGCAGCGTGAACATGGGCGCGCCTGTCCAGGCTGCGTTGCGTGATACGGCCGTATCGCTGGGTCCCAGCGGTACTTCGAAGAGGGTTCGGCCAATGGCGGTAGCATCCGCCTCTGCGATAACGGGAATGCCGGGCGCTTCCCAGGGGCGCGTCGCCGGGCTGTAGGCCGTCAGCGGCGTCCCTTCGCGGAGCCCTTTGTAAACGTTCCGGGCCACCGCATTCGACGACTCCTGAACACCGAAGGGCCCGGTACCGTCATGCATGACAACGTTGTGGAGCTGTCCCTGACGCCGCGTATAGGAGCGGATCAGTGTCGAGTAGAGACCTTCGCCGCGTGTCGTGTCGGTCGCCGTGCGAAACCAGGCCAGCGAATTCCTGACGCCTGCATCAGTGGCCGCGGGAAGCTCAAGGCGCTGTGCAATGTAGGCGTACATGTCCCCGAAGTTGCACGGCCGCTCGGGCGGGGGACACAGATTGACGAGAGTCGGACCATTCTCATAGTGCGCGGTGATCGCTGCTTGCTCCACCGGCGGAAAATCATAGGGCACTTACGCTATTCCTTTTTGTAAAAGTGATATCTCTCAAGAAACGCCAACAGTGAGTCGAACGATCCCGGCAGCGCTTTCAGGAAGTGCTCGGCACCGGCCAGATCGAAACTCATGAACAGTGCTTCATCCCGAAACACCATCCGGATCGCGCAAATCACTCCCTGTGCATCGGATTCTCCTTTCACTGCGGAAACCAGCAGATCCGCTCCCGGCCCCGACAGGTAACTGGCGCAGCGGATCACTGCCGTCGGCTCGCGCTTGTGCGGTTCGGTCAGCTGGATCTCCAGCGCACCGTCATGCGTTTCGACAACAGCCATGCGTTCCACGGCGTAGTGCACGCGCGACGGATTCCGGGACGGACGTAGCGGAAGTCCGTCACTGGCCGAGGCGAGAAACACCGCGCCCTGCAGAAGTGTTCCCGGCACAACCTCACTCTTCGTGACGGCCGCCTGCGACAGCAGCGCCACGCCGGACTCCCGGTTGTATTCCAGGTCCAGGCTCAACCCGCCAAAGGCCCCATCCGGCAGCCGGTTCAGTCCACCTCGCTGATTGGCGCAGGGATACTCCACCGGGAACGGCCCGAGGCGCACCGCTGCGTAGGCCCGGAAGTCCTGGTGTCGGCCGGCGCAGTCGGCGATGGCAACGCCGCGCGACGGATTTTCGGGCGGCGACGCCGCCCGGGGCTTGCTCAGGTACTGCAGCAGGACCAAGCCCCCGAACAGCAGCGCCACGGCAATGCCCACATTTCGAACGTTCATGGAAACCCTGACGAAGCGGATACGAGCTCGACACCTTACCCGCCAGCACGGTCCGCTGAAAGCGGATCACCGCAGCGCCAGCCGGGACACCCACGAACAGTGCTTTTCCGGCTGGCCGGAACAGCTGCAGGCCCCTGGATGGAGCAACTATTGCGACTTCAGTCCTCTGTCATCCAAGGGCGCGTCGTCCCGGTGACAGCGGATAACGGATTTGGGAGTCGTCGATGATCATCGGCAGTTCCATGGGCATTCCGATGCCGCAGCGCCCGTGCGTCAGAAGCCCGGTTCAATACGGTACGGAACCGATAGCACAAGGACTCCGGCCGGAATCGGAAAGGCCCCTTTCGAAACGGACAGGCAGCAAACGGCCGCGCGCGGGCGGGATGCGCGACGTGGGAGTTCCGCTACTTGTGCCGGTCGCGGGGCGACTGGCGGGACGCCCGAAATTCGGGGTGCGGTGGTACGCATATTGCCCAGACCCGAAGCGCCGCCGATACAACATCGTGTGCCGCAACGCCACGGTGGCTTGCATTCCTGCCGGAATGCCAGGTCGCCGACGGGGTCGGTGGTCATCGGGACTGTCCGTATCGCGTTCCTGGCACGTCACCCGGCCTCGTCGGCTGCACCCGTTCGGGATCGCAACGCACATGGGCTGTCGGAATATCGCGTAAATCGTCGCGACAGACTACTTTTTCCGCTATCGGAAAAATTCACACGTATCAATTCTAGGGCAGCCGGCCACTGACCGGCTGGATCTCCCCGTTCCCACCGAAGGATCTCCCGATGAATCCCCTTGCCGTGGTTTCATGGCTGGCACCTGGCCTTGCTGCCTTCCTGCCCGCAGCGCTCGCCGCTGACACAGCCCGCCTGCCCGACCCCGCGCCCATTGTTCGTTCACCCGAGGTCTGGGTGCGCTTCAACCCCAGCACCATTCTCGCCGGAGAAGCAACGACCGTGACCTGGCAGGGCCGTGGCGCCGAATACTGCCGGTTCTGGGGCGTGCCCGGCCTCGGGCAGGAAGCACCCGGCGGATCGCGCGTGCTGCGGCCGACGGCCAGTCTCACCGCCGAGATGGAATGTGCGATCGACATGCCGGATGCCGGCAACTCGGCCACTGCCACGCTGACCGTGATTCCGGCGTCCACGCCACCGCAGGTGTCGGCGCGGTTCAGTCCTGCTTCAATACCGAAGGGGCAAAGCACGACGCTGACGTGGTCGACGCAGTACGCCACGCAGTGCACCAGCACCGGACTGGCCTCGATCAGCGGCCCGTCGGGGAACGTCACCTTGGCACCGACAGCCAGCGGATCGGTCACCATCACGTGTACGCGCGCCGGAGCGCCATCGACGACCGTGACCGCGAACGTGACGGTGACACCCCCCTTGCCGCCGCAGCCGATGGTCCATGCCTCGGCCAATCCGACATATATGACGGCACCGGGCACCAGCTGGATCCATTGGTGGTCCACGAATGCGACCAGCTGCAGCCTCGGACCGACTTCGGGAACCTACTCGCGGTACTTTGCCATTTCCGCATCAGAACGGATCACATGCTTCGGGCCAGGCGGAACCGGTTTCGCCGTCGTTTTCGTGACGGTAGACCTGCGCGGCAAGATGGCGCCCGTATCGTCACGGACGGCGAAGGACGCAGCCCGCCTGGGCCTGGATCTCGCCGCCACGGGCATGGAGGTCGCCGAACTCGACATCAACGGTGACAGCCAGCCGGATCTGCTTGCGGTAGACACAGTAAGGCGCCAGGCGTACGTGTCATTGCGCGACGGCGGTCGGCTCTCGTCCATCAACCGGACGATTGACGACGTCGCGTCGCTGAGCCAGTTCAGAAGCGTTTCCTCGGCATCGGACGACAGCCGTTCGCTGGAAATCGATATCGCGCGCTGATCCCACGGCGCACGACCAGTGCCGGGCGGTGTACACACATCGACCGCCCGGCACCGCTCTGCGGTCAACTGAGCAAATCCGCCACGCGATGCCAGTGGCGCGACGGCCCCAGCGCGCGTGCCCGCGCCAGCCTTTCCAGCAGGGTGCGACGCTGCTCCTCGGGCAGTGGCGAAAAGCGGCGGCAGGCCGCCTCCACCCAACGCCCCAGATGCTGTTCGATGGCTGCGCGCTGCACGCCGTCAGCGTCGGGAAACAGACCGAGCAATAGCGCCAGCATGTCCCATTTGCCGAGGAGACGGCAGCCTCGCAGCACCATGACGTAAGCCTCGGGCGTCGGCGCCGCCGCGATGGCGGCGCTGACTTCCGCGGCGGTGACGGGATATCCACCAGCCTCGTAGATCGCCAGGGCCTGGCGACGCACGCTGATGCGAGGGTCATTCAGCGCCTCCCGCAAACAAGCAGGCGTCTGTGCGGCCGAAATACGATGCAGCGCGCGAAGAACAGCAGATCGCGCCCACGCCGTTGCAGCCCCGCGGTGGTGCAGCAGACGCGCCAGATCCTCCTTCTCGGCGTTGTCGCACAGCGCCGATAGCGCAGCCGCGAACCGCTGGCCACGTCCTTCATCGACACGGCGGCGCCACAGGGCCAACGCCGATTCGCCGCAGCGCGCCTTGAGGAAGTACGCGGCAACCTGCCGCACGGCACGCGCCGGATCGAACGCGTGACGGCGCAGGCTGTCGTGCAGGTCGGCATCGTCGGCATCCACCCGCACTCGGAGTGCTTCGGCACGAACGTCGCTGTCGCTGCAGTACATCGCACGCCGCGCCACCTGGAGCAGCAGCATCGGATCCTGGCTGTCGCGCGCCTGGCACAACGCCCAGCGGGCATCGGCCGCGTCATCTCCGCTAACGTAGGTCGCCAGCAACTGCGGCGCTCGTAGCGGATCACAGCGCATCACCAGCGCGGCGGCGAACCGCCGCGCCGCGGGGGCTCCGTTCATCGCCACCTGCCAGCGCTCCGGCGCGTGGCGTGGCTCCCTGAACGCAGCCTCCAGCTCCGGCCAGATGTCCGCGCGGAATCGCGCCCGTTCGCGCAAGGCCAGTGCCAGCCCCAGGCAGGCAAACAGCGCCGGCCCGCTCAATGCCGGCACGCGGTTCCGAACCATCAGGATGGCCTGCTGCTGCACGCACCAGACCCAGTCGTCGCAGCGGATCAGCGCGGCGAAGAGCGCTATGCGCTGCTCGCTGCGCGCAAGCAGGCGCAGCGCCACTTCGCGCGCGCGCCCATCAGCGTGACTCGCACCGAGAAACAGGCAGATTGCCGCCTGCTCGTCGCGTGTCAACGGCAGGGGCGACTCGTCGGGCTGGAGGTGTCGAACGCCTTGCTCACACTGCCGCGAGCGCAGCACGTCGGCCAGCGCGAGCAGTTGCGCGGCATCCAGTTGGGGAATGCGCTGCAGTTGCCCGGCGTCCGGCAGGTGATTTTGCCGGAACACCACGGCCAATGCCGCACGCAGACGACCGCGCCACCGAAAACCGGCGAGCGCTTCGGCTTGTGGAAGGAACATGGAAAGAGACGATGCGTCTGTTGACGACGCTGATGACATGACACGACCTTGCGTTTCGATGATGTCGTTGCGCAGCCTGCGCCCGCGCAACGACGGATCCCCGTCTGATCGCACAAAGCGTCGTAGCGGGGTGTTCCACCCTTCTACGGCGGTGCGGCTGACAGCATCGGACCGTCAATCGGTTCGTGTCAGTCTTTCAGTATCGGCGACGCGGGCGACGCAATGCAAGGCCTCCGCGTGCCGAACTCGGCCACGGCACTTCCCCCGTCACGCTCGCCTGCCTGGCGTCCGGCGTATACACTGATACCGCTCGATCGATCTGTCATTGAACCTTTCCGACCACGGCAGGGACCATGGACACGCTATCGCCAGAGTTGCGACGCCGGTGGGAACTTCGCGTCTTCCTGTTCCTGACCGTCGTCCTGTTCCCCGCCCTGGCCGTCGCCATCGTCGGCGGCTACGGTTTCGCAGTCTGGATCTTCCAGATCTTCACCGGCCCCCCGGGCCCGATTGCGCAGTGAAGCCATGACGGGATCACGTGCCGCCCGTCGCGCATTCCTGCTGGGGCGACCCGGCGCCGCACAGTGGATTCGCCCTCCCTGGGCGCTGCCGGAGAACCACTTTACTGATCGATGCACGCGCTGCGGAGCGTGCTCTGCCGCCTGCCCCGAGTCCATTCTCGTGGTGGGCGATGGCGGTTACCCGCAGATCGATTTCCAACGTGGCGAATGCACCTTCTGCGGAACCTGCGCCACGGTGTGCCAGTCCGCGGCCTTTGGCGAGCGCAGCACGCGGCCGTGGCAGTTGCGCGTGGAAGTGTCTGATCACTGCCTGGCGCGCCGCGATATTCACTGCGCGGCCTGTCGCGACGCCTGCCCCAGCGACGCCATCCGTTTCCGCCCGCGTTCGCCGGTGAGCGTGCCGGAAGTTGACCTCGCCTCCTGTACCGGATGCGGCGGCTGTGTTGCGCCCTGCCCCGCACAGGCGATTTCGCTTTCCGTGGAGCAAGTTGCATGAGCGCCGATGTCCACATCGCAAGCCTGGTCGCGCAGTTCCTGCCGGAAGCCCGCGCGGCATTGCTGGCGGCACTGGCAACAGAAGCCCACACCGAGATCGCGGCACAGTCCGACTGCAAGCTCGTGCTACTCGTCGAAACCGGGCACGAGCGCGATATCGCGGCACTCATGACACGCCTGTCGGACTGCCGCGGCGTCCTCGGCGTCCACCTTGTCTATCACCATGTCGAACCGTCCAGCAGCCTGGAGGAGATCTGCCATGTCCCTGACCCGACGTGACTTCATCCGCCGCAGTGCGACAGCAAGCGCACTGGCTGCCGCGGGCATGGGACCAGGTGCACATGCGCAGCTGGTGACGCAGGCCGACCTGACCCGACTGGAATGGTCGAAGGCACCCTGCCGGTTCTGCGGGACAGGGTGCGGCGTGAATGTCGCCGTAAAGGACGGCCGTGTCGTTGCGACGCACGGCGACTCGCTGGCGGAGGTGAACCGGGGACTCAACTGCGTCAAAGGGTACTTTCTGTCGAAGATTCTCTACGGCACCGACCGCCTGACCAAGCCACTGCTGCGCAAGAAGGACGGCGTCTACGACAAGAACGGTGACTTCGCCGAGGTTTCCTGGCAGGAGGCATTCGACGTCATGGCCCAGCAGTTCAAGAAGGCCCTCAAGGAAAAAGGACCGACGGCCGTCGGCATGTTCGGCTCGGGGCAGTGGACGATCTGGGAGGGCTACGCCGCGAACAAGCTGTTCAAGGCCGGATTCCGCTCCAACAATATCGATCCGAATGCGCGCCATTGCATGGCGTCGGCGGCCTACGGCTTCATGCGCACCTTCGGCATGGACGAGCCGATGGGGTGCTACGACGATATCGAAGCCGCTGATGCTTTCGTGCTGTGGGGATCGAACATGGCCGAGATGCACCCGATCCTGTGGACGCGCGTGACGGATCGGCGACTGTCCAATCCCGACGTCAAGGTGGCGGTACTGTCGGTGTTCGAGCACCGGTCCTTCGATCTGGCCGACCTGCCGGTGGTCTTCACGCCACAGACAGACCTTGCCATCATGAATGCGATCGCGCGCCACATCATCGAGAGCGGCAAGGCCAACAAGGCCTTCATCGACAAGCATGTCCGCTTCACGCTCGGCAACGACGATATCGGTTATGGACTTCGCGCGGACCATGCCTTGGAAATCAAGGCAAAGAACGCGCGGGAGTCCGGTGGCGGCAAGCCGATGACTTTCGATGCGTTTCGCGAATTCCTCAAGCCCTACACCTTCGAATACGCGGCGAAACTGTCGAACGTCAGTGTCGACAAACTGCGTGCACTGGCCGAGCTGTATGCGGATCCGAAGATCAAGGTGATGAGCTTCTGGACCATGGGCTTCAACCAGCACACGCGCGGTGTCTGGGCGAACCACATGGTGTACAACCTGCACCTGCTCACGGGAAAAATTGCCACGCCCGGCAACAGCCCGTTCTCCCTCACCGGGCAGCCATCCGCCTGTGGTACCGCGCGCGAAGTGGGAACGTTCTCGCATCGCCTGCCCGCGGACATGGCCGTCACCAACCCCGCACACCGCCAGACCGCCGAGCGCATCTGGAAGCTGCCGGAGGGCACCATCGTCGACAAACCCGGCTATCACGCGGTGGAAATGAACCGCATGCTCAAGGACGGCAAGCTCAACGCCTACTGGATCCAGGTCAACAACAATATGCAGGCCGCGCCCAACCTGCTCCAGGAAACGCTGCCGGGGTATCGCAATCCGCAGAACTTCATCGTCGTTTCGGACGCCTACCCGACGGTCACGGCGCAAAGTGCCGATCTCATTCTTCCGGCCGCCATGTGGGTCGAGAAGGAAGGCGCCTACGGCAACGCCGAGCGTCGCACGCAATTCTGGCACCAGTTGGTCGAAGCTCCTGGTGAAGCCCGTTCCGACCTGTGGCAACTGATGGAGTTTTCGCGCCGGTTCACCGTCGAGGAGGTCTGGCCAGAGGAGCTGCTTGCCAGGAAGCCGGAGCTGCGCGGCAAGACGCTCTTCGACGTTCTGTTCCGCAATGGTCAGGTCGATCGATTCCCGCTGTCGGAAATCAGCCCGAAATACGCCAACGCCGAGGCCAAGGCCTTCGGTTTCTACGTACAGAAAGGTCTTTTCGAGGAGTACGCCAGCTTCGGTCGCGGCCACGGCCACGACCTGGCCCCTTTTGATACCTACCATGAGGTCCGCGGGCTGCGCTGGCCCGTGGTCAACGGCAAGGAAACACTGTGGCGCTACCGCGAAGGCGCTGACCCCTACGTCAAACCCGGCAAGGGTTTCGATTTTTACGGCAACCCGGACGGAAAAGCGGTGGTATGGGCTTTTCCCTACGAACCGGCGGCCGAGTCTCCGGATGCCGAGTACGATCTGTGGCTGTGCACCGGCCGCGTGCTGGAACACTGGCATTCCGGCTCCATGACCATGCGCGTGCCCGAGTTGTACCGGGCCGTACCCAATGCACTGGTATACATGCACCCCGACGATGCCACCGCCCGCGACCTGCGGCGCGGTAGCGAAGTCCGCGTGATTTCGCGACGCGGCGAAATGCGCTCACGGGTCGAGACACGCGGCCGCAATCGGCCGCCACGCGGACTGGTATTCGTCCCGTGGTTTGATGCCAGCCAGCTCATCAACAAATGCACGCTGGACGCGACAGATCCCATCTCCAAGCAGACAGATTTCAAGAAGTGCGCGGTAAAGATCGTCAAGGTCTAGGGAGATAGTCATGCGCTCACTGATCCTGGGTTTGGCGTTTGCGCTGGCCGCCGGACAGGCTGGCGCCGTTGATCCCGATGCGCTGGACGCGCTTCGCGGCGGCACGCCCGTTGGCGAAGAGTCCGAACCGGCGCCGATCCACGGTGTCGAGAACAAGGACGTGCGGCGGCGACGGTCCTACCCCATGCAGCCGCCGACCATTCCGCACGCGATCGACAACTACCAGCTCGACCGCAATGCAAACCGTTGCATGATGTGCCACAGCGTCAGTACAGCCGCGCAGTTCCAGGCGCCTCCTGTCAGTGTCACCCACTATATGGACCGGCACGACAACTTTCTCGCCGCCATATCGCCGAGGCGCTATTTCTGCACGCAGTGTCACGTGGTGCAGACGGAAGCCAAGCCCCTGGTGATCAATGGCTTCGTCGATATCGAAGCCCTGCTGCAACGCGCGCCCGCGCCGGGCCACTGAGGAGTGACGCATGCGCCGACTGCTTCGTCGAGGCTGGCAGGTCCTCCGGTCGCCGAGTACACGCTTCAGCCTCGGCTTCCTGACCTTGGGCGGATTCATCGCCGGAGTGATGTTCTGGGGCGGATTCAACACAGCGCTGGAGGCCACAAACACCGAGAAGTTCTGCGTCAGCTGCCACGAGATGCATGACAACGTCTACCAGGAATTGAAATCGACCATTCACTGGTCCAACCGCTCCGGCGTGCGTGCGACCTGTCCGGACTGCCATGTTCCCCACGAATGGACCCGCAAGATCGCGCGGAAGATGCAGGCCTCGAAGGAAGTCTGGGGCAAGATTTTCGGCACCATCAGTACACAGGAAAAGTTCCTGGCGATGCGTCGTACCCTGGCCGAGCACGAATGGGCCCGGCTGAAGGCTAACGATTCGCTCGAATGCCGCAATTGTCACAACTACACATCCATGGACTTCACCCGACAAAGCCCCCGTGCAGCCAAGATCCACGAGCAGGCCCTGGGCGGCGGCGGCCAGACATGCATCGACTGTCACAAGGGCATCGCTCATCGCCTGCCGGATATGACCGGGGCGCAGTACGGGCCTGCCGTCACTGTCGAGTAACCGGCCGCAACGCCACCGGATGAACCGCGGGCCGGCAGGCCGCCCGGGTACACCGCTCGGCGCTGTCTGCCAACGCCGCAGCGATTCCAGGCCACCCGCAGGCGGAAGCGCGCCCGGCGTGACGTACGCTGTAGAGTCCACGGCCACTCACTGGATCACCCGAGGTCATGACACACGTCCTGCGCCATCTCACACTCACTCTCGCCATCCTGATCCTGCCAACCCGTCTTGGGGCGGAGACGGAATCCACACTGGACGCCACGGCTGTCCAGCAGGCCTTTCTGAAGTTCCTGGACGAACACCCCCGCAGTTTCGAGGGCTATACCGCCGGCCTGCGAAAGTCCGCGGAAAAATTGGTGCTCTCCGAGGACGGTGAGCAGGCCCACATCGGTTCGATCGGCGTGGACCTCACAACCGGGGCCTACCAATTCGAACGCTGGACAGAGGGCGGAGCGATGCCCGCGGCGCACCTGATCTGGAGCGGGACGGTGACAAAGCGCGCTGACGGCACGCTGTCGATCACGACGCCTTCGGTCATGGAGGAATGGATACGCCAGTGACGCTCGTGCAGCATGCGTCGACTCGGACTCCGTCGCGCGCGACTGGCTGGGATCGCCGGGTTCTCCCTTCCCTGTCGCTGTGCCACCTACCGCTCAGCGTACTGCCGGAGAAAGTCCGCGAGCCGGGCGACATCCGCAAAGTCCGTGGCCAGGCCCACCGATGCGCGGAGTGCGCCGATATGAGTTCCGGTGCACGCGGCGAATTGCCGTGACGTGAAATGGGCGTCCAATGTATCCAGGCACGCCCCCCAATGCGCGAGGTCGACGGCGAACGCCTTTTCAGCCGCGCCCGGATTGCAGAAGCAGCCGCCACGTACGGAAATTCCCGCCTCGCGTGCCGACGATTCCACCTGCTCGTACGGAACAACATGACCCGTCGCGTCGAGCACATTGAATGTCACGGCGCCACCGCGGCGGGCGGGGTCCTCAGGGCCGTACACGCGTATCACGCGGCGGCCGTTTGCATGGGACAGGCTCGTCAGCCGCCATGACAGATCAGCGGCGAGATCTTTCACCCGCACGGTCAAGCGGTCCATCGACACCTCCCCCAGCAGGGAAAATCCCGCTGGCAGCGCGGCGATGCCGAGGAAGTCCGGGGTGCCGTCCTCAAAGCCCTCCGCGCCATCGTGAAGCCGGTAGCGGTTTGCGTGCACGGAGGCATACCGAACGGTACCACCGGCGAACCAGGGACGGCTCAGCTTCCGCATCGCCTCGCGTCGCAGGACGAGCGCACCGATCCCGGTGGGATAACCGAACAGCTTGTAGAACGACAGCACAGCGAAATCCGCCGGGCACTCCGCAAGGCTGATCCGATGACTGGGCGCGTAGGCGGCGATATCCAGCAACACGTCAAAGCCGCGTTCGCGCGCCTGCTGTACCAGAGAGAGCGGATGCAGTACACCGGAAAAGTTGGATTGCGCCGGATAGGCCAGCAGCCCCCCACCGCGTGTGGCGACCTCGCCAAGCACCGCCGCGGGATCGTCCAGTTCCAGCGATTCTGTCAGTGGCAGCACGCCTAGCGAGGAGCCCGCGCGAGCGGCGTATTCCCGGATCCCGTTGACGGAGTTGTGGTTGTCGGCGGAGAGCACCAGCTGGCGCTCCGGTCCGAACGGATAGCTTTCAGCGACGAGCTTGATGGCGGCGCTGCAATTGGCCGTGAAGCACACCACGTGCGTACGATCATCCACACCCAGGAAATTCAGCACGGCCTGCCGCGCTTCCTCAATCACTCGCGTGCTGGCGCGCGCCACGGACGAATCGGAATGCGGGTTGCCGAACAGTCCCGTCGACAGCAGCCGCTGGTGCTCGCGCAATTGCGACACGCCGTAAAGCGCGCTGCCGGTGTAGTCGAGATAGCAATGCCCCTGGGCGTCCAGTCGCGCGAACTCCCGGCGCCGCAGCGCCGCAAAGTCAAAGGCCCCCTCGTTCCGGCTCCGCTCGGGCTTCTGCTGGCCAATCGTGTTCAGCATCCGCGTCGGCTCCGCGGGCGAGTCAGCACCGTTCCCGGATCCCACTCCTGCGGCACACCGCCGAAGTACCGGCTGCGCTGCGCGCGCTCATCGAACCGGCGTCGCTGCGCTTCGCTGGCGTCGCTGCGGATGACCGGATACAGCACCTCGTCGCGCCAGGCCGCCGCGCCGCCCTGCACCTGGACGAAGCGCATTGTGCCGGCCTGCCGGCGCAGCCCGTCGACGAATGCCGCATCCACATCGGGATCGCCCAACACGATCACCAAGGTGCCCGACGGCAACGCGGACAGATCCACGTCGGCCAGCGCCTTCGCCCCGGGAATGCGGTCCACCGCCGCCGCACCCGGCGGTCGCACGTCCAGTACCAGCAGGCCCTCGCGTCGCTGGCGGATCAGGTCCGCCAGTTGTGTTGCGCTGACGGCCGAATCGCCAAGTGGGGGCCGCGAGCTTCCGGCGACCGCGGCGAGCGATCCGGCTGCAAGAGCCATGACCGCTAGTACGTGATGCCCGATACGGCTCATCGAGACCACCGTTCGACCCGTTCCGCAACGACAAACACCACCAATGCCAGGACGACGACACCTGCCACCACCACGCCGTAGGGAAGGTCCAACCATTCCGGCAAGGTCCAGGCGCCATGAAACGTGCTCTGGTAAAAGGACGCGCCCTGCGGCAGGAACAGCCCGGTAACCACCATTCCCACGAACAGGCCCAGCAACACGACCCAGCCGTCGATGCGTCCCGTAGCCGCAGAAACACACGCCGTACCGGGACACAGCCCCGCGGTCACCAATCCGATGCCGAAAACGAGGCCACCAAGCAGCTGCGGCAGCACGAAGGTCGGGGGCACATACACTGCGCTGAGGTCCAGCCAACCCAGGCGCGCCAGCCAGAACACACCCAGCATGGCGACGAGCAGCGCGCTGAACAGCACTTTCAGCACGCTCATGTCCTTGCCATAGAACTGCGCGACCAGCTTGCGCGCACTGGCAAGACCAGCACGCTCAAGGGCGAACCCGAATCCGATGCCAATGACCAGTGCTGCCGATAGCGTGGCCGACAATGATGCGGTTTCAGGAAGCAGTGGCGCGTTCATTGCCACACCTTGCGTAGCAGTGGCGCGACAGCGTAGGCCGCCGCAAACGCCGTACCGAGAAACAACCAGCCGCCAACGCTGAGCAGCGCGCCGGCGGTCAGCGCCTGGCCACTGGTGCAGCCGCGCGCCAGCGCGGCACCCACGGCCATCAACAGTCCGCCGCCAAAGGCCAGGATGAGGCGTTGTTGCGAACCCACTGATGACGAACGCTCGATGCTGACCGACAAGCGCCCGGCCAGCGCCGCGGAAAGCCAGCCACCCACCAGCACGCCGACCAGCTCGACGCTCTGCCACTCCAGCCAGGGCCCCTGCCCGCTCAGATAGTGCGAGAACAACGGGCTCGCCGTCGCCTTGCCGGGCGCCACCAGGGCGACCGTACCGGCCGCCGTGCTGGCATAAGCGCCGGACGCGCCCAATCCACGTCCGACGACCACGAACGCAGTCAGCAGCACCAGTCCCAGGCCGATGCCTGCCAGGTACGGATCAGCATACGGACGTGACGCGCCTGCCGTGTTCATGGCCGGCCTCGCGCTGCGGCCGTTTCAACCGCGTTGTCAGCGCCCCGCGACCAATCCTGGAACGACTTGTCGTAGAGCTTCACCGGATGCCCGAGCAGGCGTGCCGCAAACAACGTTGCGGTGGCCTGCTGCCCGACATGGCAGTAGCCAACGACCGTGTCGCCCGGCTTGACGCCAGCCTTGTCGAAGATGGCTTTCAGCTCGTCCTGCGAGCGGATCAGCAGCGTGTCGTTCGCCAGTTCGGTAAAGGGAATGCTGTGGGCGCCCTTGATATGGCCGGTCTTGTGTACCTGGCCATGTGCGCCGCCCGTGTCGACGCCGTCGTAGTAGACCGCAGCGCGTCCGTCGACGACGGAAACGCCCGGCGTTCCGACGTGTTCGCGCACATATGCCGCGTCAACGATCAGCGGCTCGGTTTTCAACGGCGCCAGGGTTCCCGGCGCTGCACTGGCAGCAGCCTTGCTGAGCGAATGCCCCTGCCGGACCCACGCCTTCATCCCGCCGTCGAGCAAGGAGGTGCGCTCGCCCAGCCCCGCGTACTGCATCGTGAAGACGATACGCGTAGCTGGACTCACCCAGTCCTTCGCGTAGTACACGATGATGCGGGAGTCATCGGAGATGCCCAGTTTCTGCAAGCGCGTCCGCAGCTCGTCGTCAGCCGGCATTTCCAGCATCAGGCCGTTCTTCGTGTGTTCCGAGACAGACAGATCATCCAGGGTGACCAGTCGCGCGCCCGGGATGTGGCCTTTCGCATAGTCGTCGGGGTCGCCGACGTGCAGGATGACGAGCTTTGGGTCATCCAGCTGGCTGGCCAGCCACGTCGAGTCGACGACGAGGCGGCTGCGGATGTCGTCTGTGGCCCGCACGACGCCGGTGGAGAGGCAGAGGGACAGGGCGAGTGCGATCAGGGCTTTGTGCTTCACGGGCTTCTCCGGTAGGTGGACCGGAAGCACAGTGCACCCATTTTCGAGCCGCCGATATCGCATTGCAGCGGACGGGATGCGTCATGCAGCCAACGGGTAGCAGGGGCGCGGCGGTGCACGCATCACCGTGCAGGTTCGCTATCGTCGCGTGCCCAGTTGCGCGAAGCGCGCCTCGAATTCACGACGCCGGTGCCGGCTCAGGCGCACGGTCACGCCGTCCGTGAGCTTGAGCTCACAGTCACCGCGAAACAGCGGGTGGATCTCGCGAACGCGGGCCAGGTTCACGATGGCGGACCGGTGCACGCGGAAGAATTGCTGCGGATCGAGCTGGCGCTCCACCTCGTCCATCGTATCGCGCAGCAGATGGCTGGCATCACCGCAATGCAGGCAGATGTAGTAGTCGGCCGCTTCGATCCAGTCGACCTGACTGGCCTCCACGACAATCGTCTTGTCCCGGCCTGGAACCAGAAAGCGCGTGCGGGGTGACTGCTGCGCGCGCAGCAGCTCGGCGATGCGACCATCCAGTTCGCCGCGACGACGCGTGCGCACCTGCTCCTTGGCACGATCGAGCGCGCTGGCGAATCGCGCGTCCGTGAAGGGCTTCAGAAGGTAATCCAGTGCATGGACGTCGAAGGCCCGCAGCGCGTAGCGATCGTAGGCGGTAACGAAGACGATGGCCGGGACGGCATCCGCACCAATCAGTTCCAGCAGCGCGAAACCGTCGACTTCCGGCATCTGGATATCCAGGAAAAGGATATCGGGCCGCAGACGGGCAACCAGCGCGACCGCATCGACGCCGTTCCCCTGGCCGACGACTTCGACTTCGGCATCTCTCTCCAGCAGCGCGGTGACGTTCTCGCGCGCCAGCGGCTCGTCGTCGACGACAAGGACTTTGAGCGGCAGCGTACCTGCACTCATGCGGCGGTTTCCCAGGGCAGGTCGAGCGTCGCCAGCACGGTGCCCTCGCCCGCCGACAAGGTGAAGGTTGCCGCCTCGCCGTACAGGTTGCGCAGCCGTTCGCGCGTATTGCGCAGGCCAATGCCCTCGACCGGATCAACCGCCAGCGTACCGGTGTTGCGCAGGCGAATCTGCAACCGCTCGTCGACGTGCTCGGCCTCCAGTTCGATGGAGCCCCCGGCCGCCACGTTGGCGATGCCGTGACGCACGGCATTCTCGACCAGGGGTTGCAGGATGAGGTTGGGGACCATGCCTTTTCCGGCCGCACCGATTACCGAAACGCGGTATGTCACGCGATCGGAAAACCGCGCCATCTCGATTTCGAGGTAGCGCTTGAGCATCTCGATCTCTTCGGCCAGTGGCACGCGTTGCCGGCCTGCCTGGTCGAGGGAGTAGCGCAGCAGGTCGGCGAGGCCGGCAATCATGGTCACGGCCTGCTCGTTGCGCTGGCTGCGCACCAGCCCCGCAACCGCGTTGAGCGTGTTGAACAAGAAATGGGGCTGCAGTTGCAGTTCCAATGCATGCAGCTTTGCGTCAACCACCGAGCGTTCCAGCTGCGCCGCACGCAGCGCCCGTTCGTGGTAGCGCTCGTAGTATTCGAAGGCGAGCACGCAGCCGAGCGTCAGGCAGTAGAGAATCCACTCCAGCGGAACACGCGTGAACAGGATTTCCAGGAAGTCCACTTCGGAGAATGTCGCCGTGCGCCGGTCGTATGGGCGCATCCAGAGCATCAGGCCCACCTCGTACAACACGTGCACCACGGCAATCGCGATGGCGGCGGCGATATGCGCTGCGACCATGCCGCGTCGGCGCGCACCGGGCGGAAACTGGCGGACCAGCCAGGCGATGACGTACGTCGGCCCCAGCCAGGCCAGCCATACGAAAAGGTAGTAAACCAGCAGCCACGGCACGGAGTGGCCGTGATCGAGCATGCTGATCCAGACCTGGATGCCGGTGACCAGGCCAAAGACCGTCCAGAAGGCAGCAGCGATGGGAAGGAAGTGGCGGGTGTTCACCCACGGAGTTTGCCCGAAGCGCCCGGCGTCCGGCGACGCCGGTGCAGCCAACGGGACCAGGGTGGCTGCCAATGGGACAGCCTTAGCGGCCGCGTGCCGGCGAGCGGCGTGACAGCGGCCTTTCGGCCGGGTTGATCACCCCTGCCCCGGCCGCCCGGAGAATGCGACGGAAGGTGGGGCACTCGAGGTGACTGGGGGCCTTGCACGCGGCAGCGTGGCGCAAGCCGTCGCGCATCGCACGCAGTTGGCGGATCGTGTGGTCGAGCGCGTCGGCCTTGGTACGCAGCGCGTCACGGTCGACGCGCAGCGAGCCATCCACCGCGAACATGCCGGCAATCTCCTCCAGCGAGAAGCCCGCAGCACGACCCAGCGCAATCAGGGCCAACCGTTCCAGCACGTCCGCGCGGTACACCCGACGTAGTCCGTGCCGTCCGATCGAGGTGATCAGCCCTTTTTCTTCGTAGAAGCGAAGGGTCGAGGCGGGTACGCCGGCCTGCCGCGCCACCTGGGCGATATCCAGTTCGCTCACCCGCTTGACCTCAAGTCGACTTGAAGTGGCACAGTGCCCTTCCCACCCGTTGTTGGCAAGCCCCAAGGACACCGCTCATGAATGCCGCCACCGCCATCCCCACCGATCAACGCCAATTGTGGAACGGCCCCGCCGGCCAGGCCTGGGTCGAATCCCAGGACCTCCTGGACCGGATGTTCCTGCCCTTCGAGACCGTTCTGGTTGACGCAATCGGCCCTGCGGCCGGCGGCCCGGTGCTCGATATCGGTTGCGGTACCGGAGCGACCACTCTGGCTATTGCGCGACGGCTGGGCATACCGGTCGTGGGCCTCGATATTTCCGAGCCGATGATCGCCCTGGCCCGCGAGCGAAGCGCGCGCGAAAACCTCCCAGCCCACTTCATCGCCGCGGATGGGCAGACGCATGAATTTGAACCTGCGCGATTCCAGCGGATCGTCTCGCGCTTCGGCATCATGTTCTTCGACGATCCCGTAGCCGCCTTCGCCAACCTTCGGAGGGCGGCTACGCGTGATGCGCAACTGCACGGCATCGCGTGGCGCAGCGTTGCCGACAATCCGTTCATGACCACCGCCGAACGCGCCGCCGCCCCCCTGTTGCCCGCACTGCCGCCCCGCGTGGCCGATGCGCCCGGCCAATTTGCATTCGCTGATCCGCAACGGGTGGAACGACTCCTCCACGCGGCCGGCTGGTCTGCCATTTCGCTCACACCGCTGGATGTGGAATGTTCCATTCCTGCCAGCGACCTGGAGCGCTATGCCGGCCGACTCGGGCCAGTGGGTATCGCGCTGCAGGCAGTGGACGAGCAAACACGGCGGCAGGTCAGTGACACGCTGCGTGCGGCGTTTGAACCGTTCGTACACGGTGACACGGTGCGCTTTGTGGCAGCGTGCTGGATGATCACGGCACGGAATGCGTAGTGGCGCTGCCGGCATCGCCATGACCGACCGCAACCGGTGAAACGAAACCCGCTCAAGGCGGGTTTCGTCGTCTTTGCCACTTACCGCACGATCAGCGGCATCACATTCGACCACAGGCCTGCGCGGTTCTCGTTCTTCAATACCTGCGGGCGCGGCGAGGTAGCGTCGAGCGGCGCTTCGGTGAAGAACGGCCGCACGCTCACATGATGCGTGCCAGGTGGAAGGTCGACCGGCGCGGTGGCGTTCCAGGGGATGTGAACCCGGCCATGGTGGACGTAGATCGGCCTGCCCGCCCGGTCACGGAGCAGGAACTCCCGGTCGCCAATCTTGAATTCGAGGAATCCGCTGTATCGTTGGCGGGTATCGATCGCCTGGCGCAGATCAATGGTCCAGCCCTCGTTGTCGACTGCGAATGTCCTCACATGCAGGTCGGCCTGGTCGGGATTCGTGTTGGGCACAAAGGTCTCGATGGCCTGGGCGTCGTTGTCCGGCGGCAATCCACCGTCCGCGCAGGTGTAGGTGGCCTGTTTCCAGCAGCGCTTTTGCCGGGGCCACCACTGGGAAATCCGGGTGACCAGGCCGTTGTTGCGCCAGACCCAGTCTTCGGTCACGTTGTACTGGCCATACTCCACGTAGCGCATGCGCAGCTCAGCCGAACCCGGCCAGGCCGGCGTCACTGCGGCCTCATGCGGCGCAAAGGCTTCCGTGTGCCACACGCCGGTCCATTGCAGCGGCACCCAGTCCGCGGTCGGGCGGGCGCTGGAATCCTGTTCCACCATCACCTCGCCGGCACGGCCGATATCCGTTTTCAGTGCGAGCGGAACACGGTAGGAGTCCGGCGACGCGTGACTCCCCTCGGCGGACGGCAGCAGGCTGTAAAACGGGGCGTTGAAGGCCACGTTCGTCATCACCTGATGATGGCCTGGACCACGGTTGTAGTTCGTACCCCGATCAAAATCGAATTCGACCACGCACGGTACCGGCCCATTGCCCACACAGGTCACCACCTGCTTGCGGTTGCCCTGGTTGTCAATGAACTCGTCGCCCACCTGCGGAAAGCTGCCCAGCGCGGCCGGCAACTTCGCGCCGTTGTAGGAAACGGCTACTTTGGCGAGCTCCAGGTCGTACTCCGGCGAGCCCACGTACATGGTCCCGCCGGTGGCCGACAGGAAGGTGCGGTGGCCAACGTTCGCCAGCGGCGAGATCGACTTGGGCGAGGCGCAGAAGCGGAACTGGCGGACAGTCGCGTCCTTGGGCGCGACCTTTTCCATGTCCGCCGGCCCCCAGTAACCGTAGGCCGTCATCTTGGTCATGCGCCAGGCGACGCGACCGGCCAGGTCGGGCTGCAGGTCCGGACACAGTTTCCTGCCGGCCGCCTCGTCTTCCGGCGCTTCCACTTCCATGCGGCTCAAGCCGGCTTCGACGATCTCGTAACCCGGCGGCGTCTGGCTTTCCACGCGCTGGAAATTCTTGAAAATGACATAGGAACCCGGCTTCGGTCGACTGATCGACTTGCCCGGCGCCCAGCCGGCGGGACCCGGTTCCCGTACGGGACGTGCGTCGGCGGTCGTCACCTGCAGTGTGTCGTACTGGGTCAGATTGAAGCGGCACTGCTCATCGCTGGCGATCTGCGCGCGAACGTAGCCGGGGGGCATCTGGGGCGCCGTGTACTCGAAGGAAGCATAGAGGCTGGGGTCGCTGTTGCCACCGTAGCTCCCATGCCCCTGGATGATGACGTCCGCGCCACTCTGGTCCTGCCAGCGCACGCAACGCGGCTTCAGCGGCGCGACGCCAGATTCGTCCAGTGGCGTCGTCGAGAACAGCACGTACGCTGTTCGCGAACCCGGCACGCCCCAGTAGCCGGCATCATAGATGCGACCCTTGACCGGGTCGCCCGGCGCGACGGACGTCGTCACGAAACGCAGCGTGCCGCCGACAGCGGGCGCTTCGGCCCGGGCCGTGCCGGCCAGGCCGAGCAGGATGGCGGTAGCCAGCAGGGACAACGATAGAGGGGACCGTCGATCTGGCGTTTGAAGCATCGTTACTTTCTCCTGTGCGAAGCCATCAGTGCGCGTCGGGCTGCGCAACTGGCCGGGCCAAGGGTGATCCGGCGCTGACAGGCTAGGAGCGGCGCCGCCACGTGACGCGGTGCCCGGGCTGACCGGACCTGACCGAAAGCTGACCATGAGGGTCGGCGCGACAAAGCGCCCGCATTCCGGGGTGAGGCGGCCGCCACTGCGGCACGCCTTTCCACACACCAGCGCCGATCGATGCAAACGACCGCGCGACTACTACACTCCCCCGGTCGCCAATCTGCGGAGCGGGCATGCATCCTCTCGTCACCCTTACCCCCGAAGTCGATGCCGCCCTGGTCGACGGCCGTCCTGTCGTGGCGCTGGAGAGCACCATCATCGCGCACGGCATGCCGTATCCCGCCAACCGCGAGACGGCGCAGCGGCTCTGTGAGGTGGTGCGTGAGGAGGGCGCGGTGCCGGCCATCATCGCACTGTCCGGCGGGCGCATCCGCGTCGGCCTGTCGGATACGGAGCTGGAGCAGCTGGCGCAATCGAGCGATGTGGCGAAGGTCTCCCGGCGCGACCTGCCCGCCGTTCTGGCCAGCGGAAAGGCCGGCGCGACCACGGTGGCTTCGACCATGCTTTGCGCGCATCTGGCCGGCATCCGCGTGTTTGCGACCGGCGGCATCGGCGGCGTGCACCGGGGCGCAGCGGAGAGTTTCGATGTCTCCGCCGACCTGGACGAGCTGGCCCGAACGCCGGTGGCGGTTGTCTCTGCCGGCGCGAAGGCGATCCTTGATTTGCCGAAAACACTGGAATACCTCGAAACGCGCAGCGTTCCGGTAATCGGCTACCAGACCGACACGTTTCCCGCGTTCTACTCGCGTTCCAGCCACCTGCAACTGGAGCTGCGCTGTGACTCACCTGCGGAAGTCGCCGCCCTGCTGCGCCTTCACGACCAGCTGGGACTCACCGCCGGCACGCTGATTGCCAATCCCGTTCCCGCGCACGCCGCAATGGACTGGGACGACATCGACACAGCCATCCAGCGTGCGCTGGCCGAGGCCGACCGAGCCGGTATCACCGGCAAGGCCGTCACGCCGTTCCTGCTCAGTCGCCTGGTAGCCCTGACGGACGGGCGCAGCCTGGCCACCAATCGCGTGCTGGCCCAGAACAATGCCCGTCTCGGTGCGCAGATCGCCGTCGCGCTGGTGCAACGTGCGCCGTAGGTTGCTGCCCCTGCTAGCCGTCGTGTCAACCGGCCTGGTCCGATGCCGTTGTGGTGACAGCAACACCCCAGGCCCGACGGAGGGCATCATGAACGTAGTGCGCACGCTGGCCATCATCACCGCCCTGGTTACGAGTTCGGCGAGCTATGCCGACACCCCGGTCATCGACCAACGGCAGGAAAACCAGGAGGCCCGCATCGAACAGGGTGTCGCCAGCGGTGAGCTAACCCGGCGCGAAGCGGCACGGCTGGAGGCCCGCCAGGAGCACATCGAAAACGTCGAGGAACGCGCCAAGGCGGACGGCGTCGTTACTCGCCGCGAGCGCGCGCGGCTTGAGCGCAAGCAGGATCGAAACAGCGCCGCGATCGGGCACCAGAAGCACGACCGGCAGGATCGCAAGGACTGAGCGGCCCGGCGCCGAAGGCACTGAAGGCCCGGCTTGTCCGGCCTCCGTGTCCCGGACCCTCCTGCACGCCCGAGCGACCTCGGCCATTGCCACGCAGCCGGCGCACTTACGATTGCAAAAATACAGGCGTACACTTTTAAGGCCACCCCGCCGCGACACCCGGACTCATCCTGTCCGGGTGTGTCGCTGTCGGCGTGACGAACTATCGGCCGTTCGACTCAACCAGAGGAGAAAGCGCGATGTCATCGTTCAACTTCGCCGTGTATGCCGAAGGGTGTATCTATCCGCCTACCGCGCCGGTCAATCAGCCCGTGCCAACCACGATCGCGCAGCTGCAGCAATCGGGGTTCAACTCCGTGCTGATCAGCCTGCTTCATGTGGTCGGCAACCAGAACTCGCAGGAATCCGCCGGCGACATTCATTTCAACGACACGCCCATCATCGTGTCCGGCAAGTACGTCGGCGATCCACAATGGCCGGCGCTGGTCAACACCATGGCGGGCGGCACCCTGAAGAACGTGCTGATGTCGCTCGGTGGTGGCGGCGTTTCGGACTACACCAATATCGCCGCGATCTACGCGGCCAACGGCAATTCCTTCGCCAACACCAACCTGCAGCAGAACTTCGCCACATTGCGCGCCACATTCCCGATGGTCGCGGCGATCGATCTTGACTGCGAGGACAACTACGACTCGCCATCGTTCATCGCGTTCGCGCAGATGCTCGTGCAGCTGGGATTCGGCGTCACGTTCTGCCCGTACACATTTGAAAGCTTCTGGACGGGCGCACTGTCGGCGCTCAATGCCTCCAACCCGGGCGCGGTAAAATGGTGGAACCTGCAGTGCTATGCGGGTGGCACCGGAAACGACCCCAGCCAGTGGGCGGCAGCGATCCGGCAGGCAATTCCCGGCTTCGATACGGATGACTACATCCTGGCCAGCGACTGGACCAATGACTCGCCGGCGCAAGTACAGGCCTTGTTCGGCTCGTTCAAGGGCGAAGCCAGTGTCGGCGGTGGCTTCATGTGGACATTGGACGACATGATCACCCAGAACCCATCTGACCCCCAGGCGCAGATGACCAGCTATGTCGATGCGATGTCCGTCGGACTCGGCAATGTGCTGATCAGCGGCAAGGCCACGCTGGCAGCGGCGCAAACCGTGCAGCGTCCGATTCCGTAGCGCACTTCCCGCGCAGCGTGTGGCCGACGGCCACACGCTGCGATCCATCGCATTTCCCCGCAGGCTGCGAACGCGGCGTCAACAAAATGACGCTTCTCCTCGTGCGCGGCCGTCTGCCGCGCGTACTTGGCGCTGCACTGATGACCGCCGCCCGTCTCTACGGTATCTTCACCGCGCGAACATGAAAGTCCGTCGGCTGACGGACGAACGCAGGGCGAGGGATGCGCCCTCTCCGCTTCGTATACTTCTGTATTTGGTCATCGATTGGTTTGGTCGGCTGCGGTCGGGTGGCGGGGGTGCGCTACGCGTCGGCGCCGATGGTCGGATCAGCGTGTTCCATCTGGGGAGATGACGATGAGACGGGAGCAAGTCGCGTATTGGTGTGCGATTGCCGCTGCACTGCTGGGGATGTCGCAGGCAGTGGCTGCACCGCTGGTGATCAGTGAATTCCGCGTGCGTGGCCCGAACGGAGCCAACGACGAATTCATCGAAATACGGAACAACACGTCAACGCCACATACGGTAGCCGCGTCCAGCGGTACGGGATACGGCATCGCGGCCTCCGACAGCGTGCTCCGCGCGACCATACCCAATGGCACCGTCATTCCCGCCTATGCGCATTATCTGGTGACCAACTCGGTGGGCTACTCGCTGTCGGGCTACGCCACCGGCGACGTGACCTACACCACGGATATTCCCGACAACGCGGGCATAGCGTTGTTCACGACGAATGTTCCCGGAGATTTCGCGCTGGGCACGCGAATGGATGCCGTGGGTTCCACCAGCGAAGCCAATACGCTCTACAAGGAGGGAACCGGCTATCCGGCGCTCACTCCCTTCTCCATCGACTATTCGTTCTATCGCGATGATTGCGGCAAGCAGGGCTCGATCACGGCGTTCGGACCCTGCACGGCGTTGGGCGTTGCCACCGACACGGACAACAATGCCACCAACTTCATCTTCGTCGACACCAACGGCACGAGCGCCGGCGCGGGGCAGCGGCTGGGCGCGCCGGGCCCTCAGAACGCCGCGTCGCCGCGCAATAGCGGCACGGGTGCGTCACTGGCGGCCCTGGACAGCTGTACGTACCACGTCCTTGCGCCCAACATGGCACGCGACTACACCAGCGACCCTGCCAACAATTCCACCTTCGGCACCGTCGACCTTCGCTACACCTTCACCAACAATACCGGCGCGCCGCTGACCCGGCTGCGTTTCCGCATCATCGACGAGACCACTTTCCCTGCCCCCTCCGGCTACGCGGACCTGCGTTCGCGCACATCCACCGCGGTGGTCGTGACCGTGGACCGCCCCCTGCGGATCGGGCACCAGCAACGTCACCGTGCAAGGCACGACACTGGAACAACCGCCCTCGCAGCCCAACGGCAGCGCGTTCAACGCCTCGATGTCCGTGGGCGCCGTTTCCGCGGGAACACCGCTGGCGGATGGCGCTTCGATCGATGTGCGGATTCTGCTGGGCGTGCAGCAGCAAGGCACGTTCCGCTTTGCCGTCGTACCCGAAGCACTGCCCGAAGCTGGCATCAGCGGCGGGTCGCTGATGGTGTACGGGTGCACCAACGGCTGCCCGCTGGTCATCTCGTCGGTGCGCGCGAATCCGTCACCCACCACGTCTGCAACCGCCAACTACACCGTCACATTCAGCGAAGCGGTGACAGGCGTCGATGCAGCGGATTTCACCCTGACCACGACCGGCCTCACGGGCGCCTCGGTCGGCACCGTGACCGGCAGCGGCACGACCTACAACGTGACGGTCAATACCGGAACTGGCCTGGGCACCCTGCGTCTGAACGTGATCGACAACGACACCATCGTCGCCGGCGCGGTGCCCCTTGGTGGAACGGGTATAGCCGGGTCCGCCGGCAGCGGTGATTTCACTACCGGCGAGGTCTACAACGTCAATCGCAACGGCCCGACGGTCACGATCAACCAGGCGGGAGGTCAGGCAGACCCGACCGGTTCTTCGCCGATCAACTTCACCGTGGTGTTTTCCGCAGCGGTGGCAGACTTCGCCACCGGTGACGTCACGCTGGGCGGCACCGCCGGTGCCACGACTGCCCTGGTCACGGGCAGCGGCACAACGTACAACGTCGCCGTCAGCGGCATGACTGCTGACGGTACCGTCACCGCCACGATCGCAGAAGGCGTGGCGACGGACGGCTCGAGCAACCCGAACCTGGCGTCGACCAGCACCGACAACTCCGTGACCTGGGACGGCACCGCACCGACGGTGACGATCAATCAGGCGGGCGGCCAGCTGGATCCGATCAACACCTCCCCCATCAATTTCACCGTCATCTTCAGCGAACCGGTCGCTGACTTCGCGACCGGCGATGTCACCCTCGGCGGCACGGCGGGGGCAACCACCGCCACCGTGAGCGGCAGTGGGACGACCTACAACGTCGCCGTCAGCGGCATGACCGGCCCCGGCACGGTGACTGCCTCGCTGGCGAGCGGCGTGGCCAACGATTCGGCGGGCAACGACAACGCGGCCTCCACAAGTACAGATAACTCTGTTCTGTACGATGCGACACCGCCGACGGTCACGATCAACCAGGCCGCCGGCCAGGCTGACCCGACCAATGCCGGGACTATCAACTTCACGGTCGTCTTCGATGAAGCCGTGAGCGGCTTCGACAGCTCGGATATCACGCTGGGCGGCAGCGCCGGCGCAACGACGGCCGTCGTCAGCGGCGCCGGCCCGACCTACAACGTGGCCGTCAGCGGCATGACAACCGACGGCACGGTCACTGCCACCGTCAACGCCAGCGCAGCGACCGACGTGGCCGGCAACGCCAGCGCAGCCTCCACCAGTACCGACAACAGCGTCACCTACGACACCACCGCGCCGACGGTCACGATCAACCAGGCAGGCGGACAGGTCGACCCGACCGGTGCCTCGCCGATCAACTTCACCGTGATCTTCAGCGAGCCAGTCGCCGACTTCGCCACCGGCGATGTCACCCTCGGTGGCACGGCCGGCGCCACGACCGCCACGGTCAGCGGCAGCGGCACCACCTACAACGTCGCCGTCAGCGGCATGACGGGCAATGGCACCGTCACCGCGACGCTCGCGGCCGGCGTGGCAACGGATGCCGCTGGCAACACGAGTGGCGCCTCCACCAGCTCGGACAACAGCGTCACCTATGATGCGACGGCACCGACGGTGACGATCAACCAGGCCGCTGGCCAGGTCGATCCGACCAACAGTTCGCCGATCAACTTCACGGTGATCTTCAGCGAAGCGGTAGCCGATTTCACAAGCGGCGATGTCACCCTCGGCGGCACGGCCGGGGCGACGACCGCCACCGTGACCGGCAGCGGCACGACGTACAACGTGGCGGTGAGCGGCATGACGGGCGACGGCACTGTGATTGCCTCGCTGGGAGCGGGCGTGGCAACGGACAGCAGCGGCAACGCCAGCACTGCCTCGACCAGCAGCGACAACACGGTCACCTATGACGCGTCCGTCCCCACCGTGACGATCGACCAGGCGGCCGGACAGGTGGATCCGACCAGCACTTCGCCGATCAACTTCACCGTGATCTTCAGCGAATCGGTTGCGGACTTTGCCACCGGCGACGTGACACTCGGCGGTACCGCCGGCGCAACGACGGCCACGGTCACCGGCAGCGGCACGACCTACAACGTCGCCGTCAGCGGCATGACGGGCAACGGCACGGTCACCGCGACGCTCGCGGCCGGCGTGGCGACGGACGCCGGCGGCAATGCCAGCGCCGCCTCGACCAGCAGTGACAACAGCGTCACCTACGATGCCTCCGCCCCGAGCGTGACAATCAACCAGGCAGCGGGCCAGGTCGATCCTACGGGCACGTCACCGATCAATTTCACCGTGGTCTTCAGCGAACCGGTCGCGGACTTCGCCACTGGCGACGTGACACTGGGAGGCACCGCCGGCGCAACGACCGCGACGGTCACCGGCAGCGGCACGACCTACAATGTCGCCGTCAGTGGCATGACGAGCGACGGCACGGTCACCGCGACACTCGCGGCCGGCGTGGCGACGGACGCCGGGGGCAACGCCAGCACCGCCTCGACCAGCAGCGACAACACCGTCACCTACGATGCCTCTGTCCCGAGCGTGACGATCAACCAGGCCGCCGGCCAGGTCGATCCGACGGGTACGTCGCCGATCAACTTCACGGTGATCTTCAGCGAACCGGTCGCAGACTTCGCCACCGGCGACGTCACACTCGGCGGCACCGCCGGCGCGACGACCGCCACGGTCACTGGCAGCGGCACGACCTACAACGTCGCCGTCAGCGGCATGACGGGCAACGGCACGGTCACGGCCACGCTCCTGGCTGGCGTGGCGACGGATGCTGGCGGCAACGCCAGCGCCGCTTCGACAAGCACTGACAATTCCGTTACCTACGACGCCACGCCGCCGACCGTGACGATCGAGCAGGCAGCGGGCCAGGCTGATCCGACAGCTGCCTCGCCGATTAACTTCACGGTGGTCTTCAACGAACCAGTCACAACATTCGCGACGGGTGACGTGACACTGGGAGGCACCGCCGGCGCCACGACGGCGACCGTCACCGGCAGCGGCACGACCTACAACGTGGCCGTCAGCGGCATGAGCGGCGCGGGCACGGTCACCGCGTCCATCGCACCGGGCGTTGCAGCGGACGACGCCGGCAACGGCAACCTGGCGTCCACGAGCGCGGATAATACGGTCACCTTTGACGCAGCCGGGCCGGGCGTCACGATCGACCAGGCGGTCGGCCAGGTCGATCCGACCAATGCCTCGCCGATTCTCTTCACCGTCGTGTTCAGCGAACCCGTGGCGGACTTCGCCACCGGCGACGTCACACTGGGCGGCACGGCCGGGGCCACGACCGCGGCCGTCTCCGGCAGCGGCACCACCTACACCGTGTCGGTCAGCGGCATGACCGCCAGCGGCACCGTGATCGCGACGATTGCCGCGGGGGTGGCGACGGATGCCACCGCCAATGCAAACCTCGCGTCCACGAGCACGGACAACACGGTGACCTACACCGTGCCCGACACGACCGCGCCCACGGTGGTCGTCAGCCAGGCCCCCGGCCAGACGGATCCGGCACCGACGTCACCGGTCAACTTCACGGTCACCTTCAGCGAGCCTGTCACCGGCTTTGACAGCGGCGACATCATCCTGGGCGGCACAGCCGGCGCCACGACAGCCGTGATCACCGGTGGTCCGACGGTCTACAACGTTGCCGTCAGCGGCATGACAGCGAACGGCACGATCACTGTCACGATTGCCGCCGGCGGTGTCACGGACGGATCGGGCAATACCAATACCGGTTCGACCAGCACCGACAACACGGTGATCTTCGTAGGCGCCGGGTCGGCCGAACCGATTGCCCTGCCGGCGCTGTCCTGGCCGATGCTGCTGCTGATGGGCGTCGTGCTCGCGGTAGTGGCCGGCGTCACGCGGCGGCGCCAGGATCTGCGCCGCTAGCCAGCGTCAGTGAAACACGTACAGCGAAAAGGCCCGATGAGGGCCTTTTCGTTTTCCCGGCAGGCGAATTCGCGTTCACCGTTGGCGCCCCCCGAGGACTTGTCCACCCTTCCACTCTGCGCTATTGATCGCCCATGGCTTCCATCCCGTCGCTCCATTCGCGTCCTCGTGTCGTCGTCGTGGCGGAGGGCGCCATCCCGACCGGTTTCGCGCGGGTCTCCGCCAGCGTGTTCACACGTCTGCTACCCTGCTTCGAGATCCATCAGCTGACGCCGCACCCGCTGCCGCACGACCGCGCGGCAGAAGATCCGCCCTGGCCCATCGCGCAGCTGCCCGGCAGCGAAGAGGCGATCGTCGAAGTCATTGCGCGCCTGGAGCCTCATGTCGTATGGGTGCTGGCCGATGTGCAGATCATCCGGGAGTTCGCGCGCCTGCTGCGGGATCTCCAGCTGCAGGGCGTGCGCGTCGTGGGCTATTGCCCCGTGGACCTCACCCCTCTTCCTCCCGAGCTTGCCGCCCCCTTGGGGGGCCTGGATGCCCTGGTCAGCTATACCGAGTACGGCCGCCAGGCGCTGGTCGAAGCGCTCCACGGCGCTGCCACGGGGATGTTGGAGCCGATGGCGATTCCGCACGGCGTCGATACCGCGACGTTTTTCCGGTTCCGCGCGCAGCGGCGCGCCAGACGCTGCTCGGTGAAGGCCATGAGGAGGACTTCATCGTACTCAACGCCAACCGGAACCAGCCACGCAAGCGCATCGACACCACCGTGCGCGCATTCGCGCGCTTCGCCCAGGGAAAACCCGAATCCGTGCGACTGCATCTGCACATGGGGCTTCATGATCGAGGATGGGACCTTCGCGCCCTGGTGCGTCGCAATGGACTGGAAGATCGTGTCATCTACACCACGGATGACACCACCATGCCGTTCGTCAGTGACGAATCCCTGCGACTGATCTACAGCGCGGCCGACGTCGGGGTGAATACGGCGACGACGGAAGGCTGGGGATTGGTGGCTTTCGAGCACGCCGCAACCGGGGCTGCGCAGATCCTGCCCGGCCATTCGGTGTTCAAGGAGTTATGGACGGGTGCCGCGCACCTGGTGCCGGAACGGCTGACGCTCGACACACCCGACGGCCTGTTCAACGAACACTACGTCAGCCCCGCCGATGTGGCCGACGCCTTTGAACGCCTGTACACCGACGCGGCCTACCGTGACTACCTGTCGACAGCTGCCCGCGAACGCGCCACGCAGCTGTCGTATTCCTGGGACAGCATCGCCCGCCAATGGCAGGCGCTGCTGGAGGCCGTCCTTAGCTTGCCTGACCGAAAAAGCTGGGGAATGCGTCAGTAATCGTCACCGTCTCGTCATTGCGCTTGACGTTGCCCACGCCCGTCGGCGGCACGAAGTTGTATTGCAGCGGCGGGTCGGACAGCCAGCGCCCCACCACGGTGAACGGTGCGTCGGCGGACGAAAGTTCTTTCGAGACGGTCGTTTCCGAATCGACGGTGGTCTGCCACAAGGTCTGCGAACTCTTCGACGCGACCTGGATCTCCAGCTTGCGGTTCGTGACGTTCTTGATCTGCATGATGGCACCCTCTTGGACGGGCCGGCGGACAGGGGGGACGTGCGTTTCCGGCCCGACCATGCATCTTAGACAAAGCCGCATCGTTTTCAATGCCTGCTTTTCTACCATCCCACAATGATGCATTTGCGCAACACCGTAATGCATGTAACGCCTGATCCAGGCCTGCTGAGCCCGCCATCCCCGGCTCGGGAAGACTGCCGCCTCACCGGCGCGCGAACACGGCCTCGATCTGCTCCAGCGTGCGTCCCTTTGTCTCCGGCAACAGCAGCCATACCGCTACGAAGTAGACGCCGGTACAGGCAGCCCAGAAAAGGAACATCGCGGCATAGCCGTGGCGGCCCACGGTGGGCAGAAAGACAGCAGCGATCGTCGTGGAGACGAACTGGTTGATCAGGAGCGCAATGCTCATGCCGTTGGAACGAATGCGCGTGGGCATCAGTTCCGACAGAGCCAGCCACACGCAGACGCCGGGGCCTACCGCGAAGAACGCGACGAAGGCGAAGATGCTGGCCGCGACCCACCAGCCGTGGGTCACGGTCGGAACAGGTCCGACGAGGGCCTGCTCGATCACCAGTGGCGCCGCCGCCGCGGAGGCCGGGTTGGCGAACGGATTGAGATGCAGCCGGCGGAAAAAGGCACCGACAGGCCCGTCGGGCTGCACGACATCGGTGCGCGAAATCTGGATCACCTGCGCGGGGACATCGCTGCGGAACGTCTGCACGTTGGTGAAACTGCCGTAGGAATAGGACACCGTCAGCTGCTGCACGGCGTTGCCCGCATGCGCCGCCAGCGAATGCCAGCGCGACGCATCGAGCGGCAATTCCAGCGCGTCAGCCTGCACCTGCGCCTGCACCCACGCGCGCTGGTCGACACGGCCCGACTCGGCGCGGGTGAACAACAACGCCGCCATCAGCAAGGCCGCGACGATGCCGCCACTGCCGAGCATGAGCAGGAAGCGCCGCCCTTTCCGGTCCACCAGCCCGACGGCGAGCACCGTCATCACGGCGTTGATGACCTTGATGGCGACATCCGCGCTGTTCGCGGTCGCACCCGGTAGTCCGGCGGACTGCAGGATGTTCACCGCATACGCGAGGATGGAATTGATGCCGGTGGCCTGCGTGCAGGCCAGGATCAGGCAGGCCAGGAGGAACGGCAGGACATAACGCCGGCGCCATAGCGACGAGCCATCGCGCGATACCTGCTCCTCGCGACTCTGGCGCATCGCCTGCCACTCGGCTTCGGCCCGGCTTTCGTCGGTGCCACGACGAAGCGCAGCGCGGGCCGCGTCCACGCGTCCCCTGCTCAGCAACCAGCGCGGTGATTCACTGAGCAGCAGGCTGCCCAGGGTGAATACCACGCCCGGCGTAAGGCACATCCAGAAAATGCGGCGCCAGGCCTGATCCTTGGCCACGGCGAGCGTTTCCGGCGAAGCAGTGGCGGCCAACGCATCCACCGCCTGCGCCTGGTACAGCCCGATCAGTGCCGCCACCACCAGGCCGATCGTCAGCATCAGCTGGAACAGCCCCGTTCCGCGACCGCGATGATCCGCGCCCAGGCATTCGGCCAGGTACAAGGGCACGACCACGCCGATCAGTCCGCCACTGATGCCCTGGAGCAGCCGCCCGCCAAGCAGCGGGCCGTAGCCATCGGCCAGCGCAATCAGCGGAATGCTCACGGTGAACAAGGCGCCGCTCAACACCATTGCTCCGCGGCGTCCGACAAGGTCAGCCAATGCACCGGCAAACAGCGAGGACACCACGCTCCCCAGCAGGACCGCCGCAACGATGAAGCCCAGTTGCTGCGTGCTCAGCTTCCACGCCTGGGACGCCGTGGCTTCCAGGTACGGCAGGGCCCCGGCGATGATGCCGATGTCGATGCCATAGAGCAGCCCGCCCATGCCGGCGATGAACAACAGGTAGCGCATGTAGCGCGTGGTGGATACTGCCGGTGCAGCGGCAATCACAGTGGCGTTCATCCGTATGGCTCCTTGAACCAGTCCAGCAGCGTGACAACAGCGCCATCAGCAGCGATGACCGGCGCACGTCACCGGCGACCGCGCATCCGCATCAACCGGGATCCACCGGCAGTGGCACCTCGACCGTGGCGACGACCACCGTTACACCCTGCCGTTCGAGCCCTTCGCGGTACTCTGCTGTGATGGCAGGGTCGGTCACCACGATATCCACGCGATCGAGCAGCGCGATGCGGTGGAGGCTGACGCGACCGAACTTGGATGCATCACTGACCACGATGACGCGCCGCGCGCGTTCCACCATGCGATGGTTCAACCGCGCTTCGGCCTCGTGGTGAGTCGTCAGCCCGAATTTCAGATCAAGGCCGTCAACGCCCAGGAACAAGGTGTCGAAGTTGTATTCGTTCAGGCACGCTTCGGCCTGCGCGCCCTGCAGCGAAAGCGACTGCTTGCGCAGCGTGCCACCGGTCAGGATGAGACGGACGCCGGGCGCATCGGCCAGTTCCCACGCGATATTCAGCCCGTTGGTCATGACCGTCACATCGGTCGCGTCGCGCAGGCGGCGCGCCAGGGGCATCGTCGTCGTGCCCGAATCGATAATGATGTTGTCACCCGGCTGCACGAACTGTGCGGCGGCAGCGCCGATGGCGTCCTTCTGCGCGGCATGGAGCGTGTCCTTCTGCCGCATGCTGTGCTCCTGCGGCGGCATGCGCATCAAGGTGGCGCCGCCGTGATTACGCACTGCCAGGCCTTGCGATTCCAGTTGTTCGAGATCGCCGCGAATGGTCACGGCCGAGACGCCGAACCGCACTACCAGCTCTGCCACGTGGACGCTGCCAGTCTCGACCAGCTGACACAGGATCTGTTCGCGTCGTCGACTCGTATTGCGCATGATCCCCTGCCTTTATGGCGTTGCCGCCGACTTCACCCGATGGTGCACGCGGCCCGACGTCACCGCGGTGTTCCGCGTACAGGCGCGCGCATACCGCGCCAGCACGCCGGCGATCTTGTGCTGGATCAGGGCCTCCGGCTGCATGGCGAGGCGGCCGGCGGCCACATCGGCGGCTTGCTCCGGCAAGAACTGGCTCAGCAGTGTCATCGGTATCGGCACGCGAACCAGATTCGCCAACAGCGTATCCACCGCCTGTTGCACGGCGGGCGTCGTCCAGTAGTAGCGGCAGCGGTCGCTCAGGGCGTAGCGCCGCAACAGGCGTTGCTCGGTGGCGGTGCCGGCATAGTGCCGCCGCCAATGGCGCGGATCTTCCAGCATGACGCGTTCGAGTACGTCCATCAGGTGTGATCGCTGCTCGATGGGTAGCAACTCGTTCTCGATGGCAGCCAGCCCGAACAGGGCCTCACGCAAGGCAAAGGTCGCCGCCGGCCCCACCTTCAGGATGGCGAAGTGATCGCGCACCAGGGCGTGCAACGCGGCCTCGGACTGGTAGTCGGTCGAGTGTGCCTCGAACACCAGCCCCGGCTGGGTGTCGATGAAGGCTGACAGGTCGGCCGCAGCCGCCGCGTCGTAGGGCTGCACCTGGCTGTGATCAAAATCCACGCCCGGCTGCACCACCATGGCGACGACGCGCTGCCAGGCCGACACCAGGCCAGCTTCGGCGAAGGCGTGGCGATGAACCGCCAGTGTGCGGGCGGCAGCATCCGGCCGGGTGACGGAAACGCCGCCGTCCAGCGACGATTCGCCCCCCGGCACCGGCACTTCGGTGCCAATCACATAGACGGGCGGCGGCAAGCCGCTCGCCTGCGCCGTGGCCTCGGCCACCCGCGCCAGCTCGGCCGAACGGGTCGCGACGGTTTCATCCGGCAGGCGCGGCGGATCGCCTCCGCAGGCCATGCTGCAGTCGAGGTGGATCTTCTGGAAACCCGCCTGCACGTAGGCCGCGACGAGGTTCCTGGCGTGCGCCATCGCGTCGACGGCGGGCAATGCCTGCCAGGTGTTGGGTCCGAGGTGATCGCCTCCCAGAACCAGCCGATCGGATGGGAACGCCTGTTGCGCCGCCAGCTGTTCCACATAGTCGCGAAACTGCCGCGGCGTCATTCCGGTGTACCCGCCGAATTGGTCCACCTGGTTCGACGTCGCCTCGATCAGCAACGGGCTGTCGTGCGCGAGTGCCACCTGCATGGCGGCAAGCAGTACCTGCGCATGGCTGCAGCAGATGCTAGGGAGACCGACGGCATGGCCGTGCCGGTGCGCGGCGATCCGGGCTTGAATCAGAGATGACATGGGCTGGCCGGGTTTCTGGGGTACAGGCGTCGCGGGATGCGACGTCGGAGGATCGATCGTGTCGTTGGCGCGCCAACAAGGCGGCGCCGCGTGCGCCGCCGGCATCGCCGAAGGCCGGGCGCAGGATCGGCGGAACTTCAGCGCCTTCGAACAGGTGGCGTCCGATGGCCTCCGGCAGGCGTGCGTAGAGGTGGTCCAGCTTCGACAGACCGCCGCCGAGCACGATGGCGTGCGGATCAAGCGTCAGCACCAGCGCGGCGAGACCGTGGCCAAGCAGGTCCAGATGCAGGTCCAGGGCGACCCGCGCGGCGGTTTCGCCGCTATCGGCGCGCGCCACTATCGTCGCCGGCGATGCCTCATCCAGCCCGCCACGCAGGCGATAGAGCGTCGTCAAAGCCGGCCCGGCGACGTAACGTTCAAGGCATCCGCGCAGGCCGCAGGGGCAATCGAATATCGGCAGTCCGTATTGGGTGAGCAGCGCGGCCGGCACGCCGCAATGCCCCCACTCACCGGCGAAGCCGTTGTGCCCGGCGACCAGCTTTCCCTCGACGCAGAATCCACCGCCGGCCCCCGTACCCAGGATGGCGCCAAACATGCTCGGCAAGCCGTGCGCCGCCCCACCCTGCGCCTCGGACAATGCGAAACATTGGCAATCATTACCAAAGTACACGGACCGGGCCAGACGCCGGCGCAACACATCGCCCACGCGGCGTCCGTTGAGCGCCGGCACATTCGAACTGAGCTGGCGCCCTGTGGCGCGGTCGACCACGCCCGGCATGCCAAGTCCTACCGGCGCGCACCGGCGTGGATCACCGGCCATGCCGAGCACCGCATCGGCTTCGTCCACCAGGGCGGCGATGGCGGTCACAAAGGCATCGAAATCCTGCCCCGGGGTGTCGATCCGGCGGCGGTGAGTGACATCCAGCGTCGACGCTTCGCAGGCGACCAGCTCGATCTTGCTGCCGCCGATATCGATGCCGTAGCAATGCGAAAGCAGGCTCTCCATGATCAGTAGATCGTCACGCCCTGCACGACGCGATTGAGCGTGCCGTCGCTGAAGGGCGAGTCCGGCCGCAGGCCCAGCGCGTGGGAGCGCTGCAGCGCGTACTGCTGCGCCATTACGACCCACACCGCCGCCAGCCAGCTGTCGCTCGTATCCGCCAGTTCCTGCAGGGCCAGCGGAAAATCGATGCCCTCGCCGGTGCTGCCGGCCGGCCCGACGGTGAGTACGTCGCCGGCCACGCCGTCCCGGCGCAACTCAGCCAGCAGGTCCCGCTCGTAGGCGCGCGCCACGGCCGACTGGCTGCGGAACATCACCACCAGCGTATCGGCGTTCACGGCCGACTTCGGACCGTGACGGAACCCCAGGGGCGTATTGGCCATCGCCAGTGCAGCGCCGCAGGTCAATTCCAGCACCTTCAGCGCCGATTCCTTCGCCAGCGCTTCCAGTGGGCCACTGCCGAGATAGACCACGCGACTCAAGGCGTTGGCAGCCAGTTCCGCGATGCGCGGCGCCCAGTCGTGCAGCGCGTTCTCCGCGGCCATCGCCAGGCGATGGATGCGCATCAGCCGCGTCGCCCAGGACTCCTTGCCCAGCGCAGCCAGTGCCGCCAGCAACATGGTGCTGAAGCTGCTGGTCATGGCGAAACCGCGATCGCAGCAGCCCTCGGGCATCAGCAGGTTGAACGTGTCCGCGCGCCCGGCGCCCCGCTTGGCCAGGTCACCGTCGGGATTGCAGGTGATGTTCAGAAATCGCGGCGCCTCCACCGAGCGGGCGACCAGATCCACCGCTGCCAGGCTTTCAGGGCTGCACCCGCTGCGTGCGAACGATACGAGCAGCGTCGGCTTGTCGCGTTCCAGATAGTGATCCGGATGGGTCAGGAGGCTGGTGCTGGCCACTGCCCTCACCTGCGCCGGCCAGGCGGCGTTGAGCTCGTCGGCGACGACTTCGCCGATGTAGGCGGATGTTCCCGCGCCCGTGAGAATCACGCGTTGGTCCGGTTTACGCAGGGCATCGCCGAGAAACCGGTCGATCGCGCCGCGCTGCGTTTCCAGCACATGGACCAGGGCCCGCCACACGGCCGGCTGCTGCGCGATTTCCTCGGCGGTATCCAGTCCACCGCACCGTTTCCAGGCATCGCGGTGACGAAGCAAGAGCTGGGTCATTTCGGGGCTCCAAGTGCCCCGCGACGATAGAAACGAACTTTCGTTTGGTCAACAAACGAAAGTCGCTTTATCCATACTCGAAAGAATGGTTCGAGACAATCTTTCGAATGACACCGATCGGAGGCTCAGTCAGCGGTGGTGCCGATCCCCAGCCCCTGGAATCCATTCCGGAAAATCACGTCGCCGGCGGGCGGCAACTGGCAGGTATTGGTTTCAAAACGCAGTGAGTACATCGGGCAGCCGGTATTGAAATCGACTTCGCTCACCACGGCCGTGAACCCCTGGTTCGCATTCAGCCGGGTCGAGAATGCCATGGTGCCGATCGTGCTGAACCCGCTGTCGGCGAGATAGCCCGTGTTGGGTGTTGCCGAGGAATAGGTCTTGTAGAGCGTCAGCTGCATCTGATTGCCAGTGCAGCCGGTGAAGTCGGCAGTGACCGTGAGGCATACCGGCTGCGAGGAGATCGCCGGGAAATCGTGCCGGTCGTAGCGCACCGCGTTGGCGTTCTCCAGCGCCGCTGACGGCTTGGCGTGCGTGCAAAGGGAAGGACGGCCGCTGCGCGTGATCCGCCCCTGCTGCGTGATGTCGCCCGCATTGATCGAGCCCACGCGGGTGGCGGTGTAGTAGCAGCTGTTGCTGGCCGGCGCGGTCGTCACGTCCAGGCACCAGCCCCCGGCGACACTGCCGGAGGGCTGCGGCTCACTGGCGACATTCTGCGACGCCCACAGGCGCCAGGTGCCATTTCCGTTGGTTCCCTCCAGGCTGCTGAGCATCTGGCGCACGGTCGTCGTCGGCGCTGGCGCGGGCAACGCCGGCGGCGCGAACGCGCGCGGCAGGTACACGTTGGTGCCCGTGGGTGCGGTCCACGCGAGATTGCCGCCGTCGTAGTCCGCCACGGCATAGATCTGGGCGGAATCGGCGAACGTCAGCGTCGCATTGGTGACGGCCGGCACCGGCGGGGTTTCCGTATCGAACCCACTACCGAGGATGCCGATCACCTGGCCATTGGGCGGCTCCAGGCGCATGGCCAGCTGCGAGGTGTTGTTGTGGCTGACGTTGCGCAGCACCAGCTGGACGTCCGTCACCACGCCTTCGAGCCCGCTGACGACCACGTCGCTCGGATAGGTGGACGCCGGCCCGCCCGCCGGGAACAGCAGCGGCGTGGCGTTGCAGAACCGGGTTGTCATGGCCTGGGCGTTCTCCAGCGGGCAGAACGCATCGGCAGCGGGTGCGACCTCGGGGTCGGCACCGACGTCCAGCAGGGACGTCACTTCCGCCGACACCAGCGGAGGTGTCGACGGGTCGTCCATCGCCATCGTACCGGGCTGCGCCTGCGTCGCGCCGCCCGCGCCAAAGACCATCAATGCCACCGCCAAGGAAATGCGCTTCATACTTCCGCCTCGTGATACCCGGCTCCGAATGCCGTTGGTGGCACATACGGCGGAGGGGTGGCCGAGGGATCACGGCAGGTGCGCGACCTGCTGGCGCCAGCGGCGTTTCTCGATCTGGCGGACGTTCGGCACCCCGGCCAGGCTGCGCAGGTAGCGCCCCAGCAGCGGCAATTCCGCATCCCCCGGGTCGCCCGTGAATTCGCTGACCGTGACGAGATTACCGTAGCTGCGCCGGTACTTGGACGGGGTATCGTCGACGGCAATGATCTGCTCAAGCAGGTAGCCGCGCCGCCGGAGTTTCTTGAGGTTCTTGAGGGTCAGGTAGTTTCCGGATTCCAGGTCCCGCGCCAGGGTGCAGCGTTCGCTCGACCACACGAACGCCAGCGATTCCGGCGCGAAATACCGCTGGACGATCTGGATGGCGTAGCGCTCGCCGGACGCCGTCCACACCCCGATGTCGAACAGCGACTGCATGTCTGCCAGGAACGCGGTCAGGTGGGGTCGCGGATAGACGTAGTACGGCCCGACGCGGAAGTCCTCGGGATGGCCGAGCGGAATCTCGGTGGCGTAAACCAGGGTTTCGTCCAGGTCCAGCACCAGCAACTTCCGCGCAGTCAACTCCGGCATATTCAATCCCTGCTTGATCAATCGCCCGGCACGCGGATCCAGCCTTCCATCAGCACGCGGGCGCTGCGGCTCATGATGGCGCGCTTGACCGTCCACTGGCCGCCGACGTTCGTGGCTTCCGCACCGACGCGCAGCGTACCCGAGGGATGCCCGAAGCGCACCGCGTGCCGCTCGCCGCCGCCGGCCGCCTGGTTGACCAGGGTGCCCGGTACCGCCGCGGCGGTACCGATGGCTACCGCCGCCGTTCCCATCATGGCGTGGTGCAACTTGCCCATCGACAGCGCGCGGACGAGCAGGTCGATGTCGTCGGCAGCCACGGTCTTGCCCGCGGAGGAAACATAGCTCGCCGGCTTCGCCACGAACGCCACTTTCGGCGTGTGCTGCCGGTTGGCCGCATCCGCGACGTTCGCGATGAGCCCCATGCGCACGGCACCATGGGCGCGGATGGTTTCGAACATCGCCAGGGCCTTGGCGTCTTCGTTGATGGCGCCCTGCAGTTCAGTGCCCGTGTAGCCGATGTCCTGGGCGTTGACGAAGATGGTCGGAATACCGGCGTTGATCATCGTCGCCTTGAGCGTACCGACGCCCGGTACGTCGAGGTCATCGACGAGATTGCCGGTCGGAAACATGGCACCGCCGTCATCGCCCTCGTCGGCCGGATCCAGAAACTCGATCTGCACCTCGGCCGCGGGGAATGTCACGCCATCCAGCTCGAAATCGCCGGTTTCCTGCACGGCACCGTCGGTGATCGGGACATGCGCCACGATGGTCTTTCCGATCTGCGCCTGCCAGATCCGCACGGTGCAGTGTCCCTGCCGGGGAATACGGCCTGCGTCGACCAGCCCGTTGGTGATCGCAAACGATCCCACAGCCGCCGTGAGATTGCCGCAGTTGCCGCTCCAGTCGACGAAGGCGCGATCGATCGACACCTGTCCGAACAGGTAGTCCACATCGTGGTCAGGGCGCGTGCTGCGGGACAGGATCACCACCTTGCTGGTGCTTGAGGTGGCGCCACCCATGCCGTCGATCTGCTTGCCGTACGGATCGGGGCTGCCGATGACGCGCAGCAGCAGTTTGTCACGCGCCTCGCCCGGCACCTGGGCCGCCGGCGGCAGGTCATCGAGTCGGAAAAACACGCCCTTGCTGGTACCGCCACGCATATAGGTGGCCGGGATCCGGAGTTGCGGCAGATAGACCATGGTTACTTCTTCCACAAAGCGACAGGAACCGACGCCCCGTGCGGGGGCGTCCTGAAGGGATCGATGATCAGGCGGCCTGCGAGGCGGAGGATTCGAGGAAATCCTGCGCGAAACGCTGCAACACGCCGCCCGCCTCGTAGATCGACACTTCTTCGGCCGTATCGAGGCGGCAGGTCACCGGTACCTGTACCGTCTCGCCATTGCGGCGGTGAATGACGAGCGTCAGGTCGGTGCGGGGCTGGCGCGTGCCGATCACGTCAAAGGTCTCGGTACCATCGATGGCGAGTGTCTTGCGGTCGGTGCCCGGCTTGAACTCCAGCGGCAACACGCCCATTCCGATGAGGTTGGTGCGATGGATGCGCTCAAACCCTTCCGCCACGATAGCCTCGACGCCAGCCAGCCGAACGCCCTTGGCCGCCCAGTCACGCGACGATCCCTGGCCGTAGTCCGCACCGGCGATGATGATGAGCGGCTGCTTGCGGTCCATGTAGGTTTCGATCGTCTCCCACATGCGCAGGATGGTGCCGTCGGGTTCCAGGCGTGCCAGCGATCCCTGCTTCACCTTGCCGTCGACGACGACCATTTCGTTGAGCAGTTTCGGATTGGCGAACGTGGCCCGTTGCGCCGTGAGGTGGTCGCCCCGATGGGTCGCATAGGAATTGAAATCCTCTTCCGGCAGGCCCATGCGCGCGAGGTATTCACCGGCTGCGCTGTCGGGCAGGATCGCGTTCGACGGCGAGAGGTGATCCGTCGTGATGTTGTCGCCCAGAACCGCGAGCGGTCGCATGCCCTTGAGCGTGCGCTCGCCGGCCAGAGCACCTTCCCAGTACGGCGGGCGGCGGATGTACGTGCTCTGCGGCCGCCAGTCATACAGCGGACTGATCTTCTCGCCGTGCGACGCCGCGAAGCGGAACATCGGCTCGTATACCTTGCGGAAATGTTCCGGTTTCACACTGCTGGCGACGATGGCGTCGATCTCCGCATCGCTGGGCCAGATGTCCTTGAGCGTGACGGGGTTGCCGGAGGCATCCACACCCAGCACATCCTTCTCGATGTCGAACCGCACCGTGCCGGCGATGGCGTAGGCGATCACCAGCGGGGGCGATGCCAGGAAGGCCTGCTTGGCATACGGATGGATGCGGCCGTCGAAATTGCGGTTGCCTGACAGCACGGCCGTGGCGTAGAGGTCGCGATCGATGATTTCCTGCTGGATCGCCGGATCGAGCGCGCCGCTCATGCCATTGCAGGTCGTGCAGGCGAAAGCGACGATGCCGAAGCCCAGTTTCTCCAGCTCTGGCAACAGCCCGGCTTCTTCCAGGTACAGCTGCACGGCCTTGGATCCCGGCGCCAGCGACGACTTGACCCACGGCTTGCGCACCAGTCCGCGCGCATTCGCGTTCCGGGCGAGAAGGCCAGCGGCAATCACGTTGCGCGGATTGGAGGTATTCGTGCAGCTGGTGATCGCCGCGATGATCACCGCACCATCGGGCATCTGGCCCGGCACGTCTTCCCAGGGACCGGCGATGCCGCGTTCGGCCAGCGCGGAAGTAGGCAGGCGCTTGTGCGGGTTCGACGGGCCCGCCATGTTGCGCACGACGCTCGACAGGTCGAACGCCAGCGTGCGCTCGTACTCGGCCGTCCTGAGGTCATCCGACCACAGACCCGCGGTGCGCGCATAGGTTTCGACCAGTTTCACCTGCGCATCGTCACGGCCGGTCAGGCGCAGGTAGTCAATCGTCTGTGCATCGATCGAGAACATGGCAGCCGTCGCGCCAAATTCGGGCGTCATGTTCGAGATCGTCGCGCGATCACCCAACGTCAGTGCCGATGCGCCTTCGCCATAGAACTCGACATAGGCGCCAACCACCTTTTCCTTGCGCAGGAATTCCGTCAGTGCCAGGACCACGTCCGTCGCCGTGATTCCCGGTTGCGGGCGTCCGGTCAGTTCGACGCCGACGATATCCGGCAGCCGCATCCACGATGCGCGACCGAGCATGACGTTCTCGGCTTCCAGCCCACCCACGCCGATCGCAATCACGCCCAGCGCATCCACGTGAGGGGTGTGGCTGTCGGTGCCCACCAGGGTATCCGGGTAGGCGACGCCGTTTTCCGCGTGGACCACCGGCGACATCCGCTCCAGGTTGATCTGGTGCATGATGCCGTTGCCCGGCGGAATCACATCGACATTCTTGAAGGCCTTCTTGGTCCAGTCGATGAAATGAAAGCGGTCCTCGTTGCGCCGGTCTTCCACCGCGCGATTCTTCGCGAACGCATTCTTGTCGTAGCCGCCATATTCCACCGCCAGCGAGTGGTCGACGATCAACTGCGTCGGCACCACCGGATTGATCTTCGCCGGGTCGCCGCCCTTCTCGGCAATTGCGTCACGCAGGCCGGCCAGGTCCACCAGGGCCGTCTGGCCGAGAATGTCGTGGCAGACCACGCGCGCCGGAAACCAGGGAAAGTCGAGGTCGCGCCGGCGCTCGATCAGCTGGGTGAGCGCGTCGGTCAGCAGGGCCGGATCGCAGCGGCGCACCAGGTTCTCCGCGTGGACACGCGAGGTGTATGGAAGGCCCGCATACGCGCCGGGCTTGATGGCATCGACCGCAGCGCGGGCGTCGAAGTAGTCCAGGGCAGTGCCCGGGAGCGGTTTGCGGTAGGCAGTATTCATGGCTGGCAGTTTCGGCAAGCGGGAAAGGAATACCGGGTGCGGTGCGGATCCGTCGCCGGGACACGACGCTGACCGCACCAGAGAGCCGATCATAGATCGCCTCCGGCAGCGCGCCAGGGACACGGCACCGGCGATGCGGGCCCGGCCGCCGCCGGAAGGCATCGTCGGCGGCAATCTGGCATTCTCGAACCTGTTGATCAATCTTGATCCATTCAATCAACCTGTTCGCATGGATCCCGACCTCATTACAGCGGCTGAAGCCTGCCGCATCCTGGGAATCAGCCCGGCAACGCTGTACGCCTACGTCAGCCGCGGGCTGATTCAATCGCGCCCAGGCCCCGATCACCGCAGCCGGCACTACCGGCGCCAGGACGTCGAGCGGCTGGCGCGCAACCGCCGTGCCGGACGCGGCGCCGCGCGCGGTGCCGCGCAAAGCCTGGACCGCGGACTGCCGGTGCTGGATACGCAGATTTCCCTGATCTGCCCCGATGGTCCTTATTACCGCGGGCAATCGGCCATTGCCGCGGTTCGGTCGGGCGCAACACTCGAGGACGTCGCGCGGGTGCTGTGGGATTGCGGCCAGGACGACCCGTTCGGCGCCTGTCCCGACGCCCGATGGCCAGCCAGCGTGGAATCGCTGGTGGCAGACGCCCAGCTGCCGCCATTGGAGCGCGCGCTCGCGGCGATTCCGTTGCTGGGTGTCGCGGTGCGGCACTCGTTCAGCCTGTCACCCACGGTCCGCCGCGAGATGGCCGCTTTGCTGCTGCGCCAGAACGCCGCCCTGCTGGTGGGCGCCACGCCCTCCGGTGATCCCGTACACCTGCAGGTTGCCAGGCACTGGCGTCCCGGCAATGCGGGGTTTGCGCACCTGGTGCGCGCGGCGCTGGTGCTCTGCGCGGAGCACGAACTCAATGTCTCCGCTTTTGCGGCGCGCGTGGTGGCGTCCACCGGGGCGCACCTGCATGCCACAGTGTGCAGCGGACTGGCTGCTTTGACGGGTCCGCGCCATGGCGGCGCGACTGCCAGGGCCGATGCCCTCATCCGCGCCGGCGCGGACGAAATCACGGCACGCTGGCAACGCGGCGATGATCTGCCGGGTTTTGGTCATCCGCTCTATCCCGACGGCGATCCACGCGCCGCCGAGCTGCTGGCGCAGTTGCGCCGCGAACATCCCGACCGGCCTGAGCGACTGGCAATGGATGCCGTCATCCAGCGTGCCGAGGACGTCAGCGGACTGCGACCAAACCTTGATTTCACCCTGGCGGCGCTCTGCCAGCTCTACGCCCTGCCCGCCAACGCCGCGCTGGTGCTGTTCGCGACCGGACGCCTGGCCGGCTGGCTGGCTCATGTACTGGAGCAGCAGGAGCAAGGGCGACTGATCCGGCCCCGTGCGCACTACACCGGACACCGGCCCGGCGCCGACACGGACGATTCCGCATGACCGGGGCGGTGTACATTGCCCGTCCATCGCGGACGGGCAATGTCCCAGGCGCAAAGCGATGCCGTCAGTTGAACCGGGCGCTGATTTCCATGCCCGTGTAGGGCGCGCGCGGAAGTACCCAGATATACCAGTACACACCGCTGGCCGGATTGTTCACCGTGACGGTTTCATCGTTGCCCGGCAGGAAGGGGCGGTAGTCGTACGTGGTCTGGTCTGGCCAACCGCCGGCCTTGATGTACATGTCCGCGTTGCCCGTACCGCCAGCCATGCGAATGGTCAGCTTCGGCACGCCGCTGGGTACCCAGATGAAGAAGCTGCGCGAGTTGGTCGTCGCGGACAGGTTGCTGCGGCGACAGCCGTTCGCCAGGACGCGTTCGTCGTCATCATCGCACTCAGGCAGCGGCGGCGGCGGTTCGAAGCCGCCCTTGAAGATCCGGTCGGGCACGCAGTTGACCGGATTGCCCATGGACGATACGAAACAGCTGACCCAGCCGCGGAAATCCGCGTTGTAGCTGGTCCCGATCGCCGTGAGCCAGTTGCGGTATTCCGGCTCGTAGCGGCCCGCACGGAAGTGCTGGATCATCTGGTCGAACTGCTGGCGGCGATGCTCGTACATGAAGCGCGACGCCAGATACCCCCACTGGTAGGTGCGGGCGAAATCGGTGCTGTACTGGGTGGTGAAAAGCTCGGACAGCGAGAACTGGCGCGAGATCGCCTGGTCCATCGCATCGGTGTTGGTGAGGTTGCGGAACGAGTACGACAGGTATTCCGCAATCCCTTCGATGTACCACACCGCCGACGTCCGCGGACCGACCTGGGTGTTGCCGTAGTCGCACGCACCACCCGTCGGGGCGTCGCAGAAACCGCCCTTCATGTTGAAGCGGCCATCCAGGTAGTGGATGTATTCGTGGGCCAGGTTCCAGATCTGCCATGACGACGTGCCCGGCGTGCCGCGCTCGTAGGCGTAGAAGCGAGCCTGGTTGCCAGGCCGGGTCGGATCACCTTCGATGTAGATGCCGCCGTTGTCCACGGCGATATCGAACAGCACTTCTGCATAGGCGGCGTAGTCCGCCTTGCTGTCGAACACCAGCATTTCGAGCTTGGAGTTCTGGTCGCCGGCAATCGGTACATTGCCGGTTGCCATCTTCTGGTGGAAGAAGCCTTCCTCAGTACCGACGGAGCTGCAGGTCTGCTGGATCTGCTGCGGCGTCAGATTCTGCGCACGAAGTACCAGCGTCGCACTGCAGGGATGCCGCGTCGGCAGCACCAACGGTTCGAGCGTCGTGCGAAAGTTGCAGATGTTGTAGTAGGCGCAGTTGCTGGCGTCGTAGAACTCCGCATTGCCTGCCGTGGCGGCCCAGAGGCGACCGCCGTAGCCCGTCATTGGATACCGCGCCAGGATGGCCTTGACGAACTGGCGCGCCGTCGACTGCGTCGTGCCCGAGTAATTCTGGCCGTTCACGAAACGCGTCAGCTCACGCGAGGCGTTCACGACGAGATACTCCAGCCCCGTATCGATGTCGATGGCGTTGTTCGACACGAAGCTCGACAGTGCCGTCAAGAGCGAGGTATCGGCCGCCATAGCGGCTCGGAAATCGCTGAACTGATGGGCCCGGAACAACGCACGGAACACGTTGTTGGTCGCCGTCTGCATGCTTTCGATCTCACGGTGCGCCGCACCATAGTTGTTCAGCAGGCGCCGGAAACTGCCGATGTGGCGCGCGCTCTCCTGCGCGCTGTCGATCAGCGTCACGAATTCGCTGAGCACATCACCGTGCACTTCGGTGACATCGAGGAAGTGCGTGTTGTTGACGAACAGGTCCAGCGCATGGCGCACGCTGGACGCCAGCGACGACCCATAGGTTCCGACATAGGCGGTCTGATTGTCCTGCACGTAGTAGCCGGCGCGCAGGAACAGGATCAGCTGCAGCGTCTTCTGGCTGTTGTCGCCCGGATAGAACCAGGCACTGTTGATCAGCTCGTTGGCCACGGTACGCATCTTGGCCTCGCCGAAGATCTGGCCTGCCTGCGCGCCGGTCACCTTGAACAGGCCGTTGAGGCAGTCCTCGACATCGGCCGCCTTCACCAGCGTCAGGAGCGCGGCATCACTGGCGTTTGCGAAGTCCGCCGCATTGCAGGCCTGCGGCGCGCGCCCGGCCCGCGCATCGGCCTCGGGACTGCGCGACAGGACGATGACCGGATCGGCCAGGTCGTAGTCGATATCCGTCTTGCGTGGGTCGTTCATCGGCGGACGCTCGGCACCCGGCCGGTGTGTTCCCAGGTGGGATACGGTGATTTCGGCGCCGACGGGTGGAATCCATGTTACGCGTGGTGTAGCAGAGGCCGACCCGGAAATGGCGGCGGCCAGGATTGCCGTGCTCAGGTGCAACGGCAATAAACGGAGTAAGGACATAGGTCTCCCCGGAATGGGTCTGTGCGAGCAGAAAATGGAGGAGGAAAACCCGCGCGGATATCAATGAAGAAAATCAGGATGGCGCCGCGCGCGACATCTGCAGAGCGGCGCCACCGGCGGGCGCGAGATACTAGGTCGCGCGACAGGCGTGTTGCGTGGGCGCTTGCGGCGCAGACACGGACGAAATCGACAAGAAGCGGCAAGCAAATAGCCTACGCACCACCGACATGTGACCCAGTGCTCGTTTCACATTCCGACACAATTGGTCGAGCCCGCCGAGATAATGCAGCGCACCCATCCGTGCGTTGCAGCACGGACAGGCAATCGCCACTTACGCTGGCGCCACAAGATGACGCTACTTAATCCAGAGCATTCGAAGAGTGATTCTGGCGCGTAAATGTATCCGCCGCCCGGGAAATCGCCTCTGCAAACGGGGGGAACTCGGTCGATGCAAAGTAGCGCTGGTAGGTAGTGCTGAAAATGCGCGTTCCACCCAGCCGATCCAGCTCGGCCATGTAGTCGTCCGGCCGCCAGGCGCGCGATGATGGCAGGTTGTGCCTGGCAAATTCACCCATCGCGGCGGCGAGCGACGGAAAGCGCCCCTTCGCTGCGGCCAGCTGGATATCCATGTCCAGCGCCATGACGGCGCCCGTCCAGTAGGTGCGCATGCGGCCCGCCTCGTCGATCGGGCCGCGATCGTCTTCCTTTGCCGTTGCCGTGAAGCTGCGCTGGAGGTTCGCAGTGGCGGTCGCCGCCGTCAGCACACCGGAACGGGCCCGTGCAACGTTCTGGTAGTAGCCGGCAAGCCCCTCGGCCAGCCAGCGTCCCTGTTCACCGAGAAATGGGTGCGCCAGGTGCGAAAGCTCGTGCGTCAAGGTCCAGTCGGCCTGCAACTCGGCGAGGGTCGCGACCGGGTCGATGTAGAGGATGACCGTGTTGCCCAGTCCACGGACCACATGGCCGAACGGCACCGGCTCGCGCGCACGCGCCACCGGCATCACGACCACCTGGGTCAGCGGCACCGGAAAACGGCCAAACGTGTCAGCCAGCGCACGCGCGCACGCTACCACCCACGTAGCGTATTCGTCAGCGCGCGGCATCGCCGCACCGACGACACTGATCCGCACGACGGCCTCGCCGAGGGGGACAGCTCGCCGGGTCATCGGCGCGAATACCACCGCGCCGTCCATATGACGCAGCCAGGGCACGACGGTGTAGTGCTCGTCCGTCCCCCTGACGAGTGGCCAGGGTGTGGCCACTTCAATGCCTTCCGGCAGATGAAAGGCCACCTCGAGTGGACGTTCATGGCTCCAGGAATCCGGTACCCACAACCACTCGCGCGGATCGGTCACCAGGACAGCCTTGCTGCGGCCGGTGATCACACGATCTGCTGCACCGTCGCCATGGAACGCTTCGACATAGCTGGCACGCTTCTGTCCGGCTGCCGGGCTCAGCCGCTTTTCATGCAGCGCCCATCCTTCCAGCGTGGTCGACTGCAGCCGTCGGACGGCCGCGTTGGACAGCGCGTGAAGCGTCGGCAGCTGGGAACAGTCCTCGCAACGCACTTCGACGCGGGCGGCATCCAGGGTGTCCAGATATACGTCATAGCGCAGCCCCACGGCGCCGGGCGCAGGGCCGGCGCCCAAGACCGCGACCGTCATGCCTGCATTCACCAGTATCCGCCGCAATGCGCCAGGCTGCCGCATGACGGCGATCATCCGGCACATTGCTTCGCGATAGCCGTGGGCTGAGTCCATGGCAGTTCATCCGGGTTTTGCCACGAGACCGGTGAACGTTCCGTTTTACTGCACAGTGCCCCGCCCTGTAAGCCAGTACGCACGAAATTCGCGCCAGAGCGAGGGCGTACGTTTGTACGCACCCCATTCACGCCCTGCCTCATGGACGCGACCGCCGCACCGCTGCCCTCATTGGAAGCCGTTTGCGAAGATCACATCCGATGCAAGCTCGAAGGCACCGACGTCGATTGCACCGCTCGCCACGCGCGCCGCTGCGGTACCGACCGGAATCAGCGTGCGCGCCGGCGGGTGGAACGCCGGCGGGAACAGCGGGTTGCTGATGGCGTATGCCGAGGGAAGCGTGACCGCACCGTTGCCCGCGTTGAGCAGCGGGCTACCCGCCGCCGGCCGGTAATCGAAGTTCAGGCTGTCGACAAATCCCGGGGTCGCCCCCAGGGTCGTCGCGCTGAATCCGGCCGGGATGAAGGTCGACCCGTTGTCGATCCAGTTGTTGCTGCCGATGATCTGCGAGCTGCCTGTGGCCCAGTCAGCCTCGACTTCGCGCACCACGCGCAGCGCGTTGGCACCGTCACGCCACAGCACGTTATTGTACGCCGCCAGCGATTCAATACCGTCAAACAGGCGGAAAACCGTGGGCACGTCGTTGATCGCGCCCAGTCGCACCACCGTGTTGTTGACGAAGCGATAGCGCCCGAAGCTCTGCCCCGTCGCATCGCCGCCAAAGCGCAGGATCGCACCGAAGTCGCTGGTGTGGACGATGACATTGCCCACGACGTCCGAATCCTCGCGCGCCTGGTCTTCCGGCACGCCGCCGTCGGGGTCGGGCCCGATCAGTTCGAGCTCGTGGTAATACCCTCCTTCCAGCCAGTTGTAGTAGATCTCGTTGCGTTCCGCGCGGCTCTTGATCAGGTTGCCGCCCTCGCCGGTGCCGAACTGGCTGTCGTGGATGTAGCTGTACTGCAGGCGAAACACGGCGCCGGGGTATTCGATCTCGTCCGTCGCCATGTAGATCGCGTGATTGCCGCCGTTGGAGCCGGCGTTGAACACCTCGGAATACTCGACGGTGAGCGAACCGGAGTCGTTGTCCGCACCGAGGATGCCGTGGCGTGGACAATCATGGATATACGCGTCGCGAATCACGATGTCGTGCGCATGGTGATACACGCAGCGGAAGGTGCCGGTCGAGGTGTTGCCGGTACCGCTGACCTCGAACCCCTCGAACACCACGTGGTTCGACAGACGGAATTCGATGGTGTTGGTGCCACCGCGCAGGTGCGGCCGCTGGTTGTTGATCCGGATACCGCGAAGAATGACCGGATTGCCTGCCGCCCCGCCATCCTCCTGCGGAACGATCACGCCGGGCGTACCGACGTCATAGATCACGCCGCCGTCGACTTCCACGACATCACCCGGCCCCAGGTCCACCGCCGCGAACAGCTGGTTAAGGTTCGTATACGACTGTGACGGACCAACGCGGTAGGTCGCGGCCGTCGCCGGAGCCCCGGCAGCCAGCAGAATCAACAGGAGGGCGATTGGATGACGCATGACGGGTCCCTGGTGGAAGGCGGCCGGAGTATCCCCACGGTGCACCCGCCCGGCGCGGGCGGCTATCACACTATGGGGCCAGGGCCGACCAACGGCCCCGGTTCGGGGATGGTGGGACGGCACAGGGAACAGGCTTAGCACGCGCCTGCGCAGGCCGTCTTTCCCAAATGCGCCAACAGCGCCCTCTTCGGCGACGAGGGCAGCGGCCGCTTCTAGGCGGCTGCCGGGAGTGGCAGACTCCATCGACGCCTGGAATCCTGCGAGATCCGTGGACCCGATGAATCGACGCCTTCTGCTCAGTGCCCTGGCGGGTATCACCATGCTTGGCGCACTGGTAACGTGGCATTTCAGCGCCGCGCCACAGCAGCGAACCGGCTCCCCGCCGGTTTCTGCTACGTCCGCGAAAGCGTCCGGTTCCGCCAGCGGCGGCCCCCACGCGACGTCCACGCCCGCGCCTGCCGCGGCGGACCGGGCAGCTGCAGCAGCCGCGTTCCGGTCCATCAATCCGGCCTTCCCGCGCGCTGTGCAGTGGCAGGACCACACACCCGCACCAGCCGGCGCCGTGACCGACAGCTGGAATCGCCTGGAGCCTGCAGCCCGGCAGGGCGATGCCGTTGCCGCGTACGCGCTGTTCGGCGCGCTCGACCGCTGCCTTCGGCTGGATGAGCGAACCGGGCAGCCCGTCGCCAACCTCACCGCCGGTGAACGCGACGACCTGGAGCGCGACCTGCGTGACTGCACGGGCGTTACCGCCCAGCAGCTCCAGACTGCCTACGCGTGGCTGCTGCAGGCCGCCAACGCCGGGCACCTGGAAGCCCAGCTGAGCTACGCCCACGTCGGACGAAAGGCACTCGGAAATGCGACCCAGATGCTGACCGACCCCGAAGCCGTTGTTCGTTATCGTGACGACCGTACCCGCCTGCTGCAGGCGGCGGTCGATCGCGGCAGCATCGACGCACTTGGCATGTTGGCCAGTGGCTACGAAAGCGGCATCGCGCAGAAGACGGACCCGCTGCTGGCCTATGCCTATACCGAAGCGCTGGTCCAGGTCGACGCCGGCGAAAGCCACCGCGCGGACCTGACACGGCTTGCGAGCGCGCTGACGCCGGCGCAGGTTGCCCAGGCGCGCACCCAGGCCCAGCGGATACTCGACCGCTGCTGCCGTTGACGCACGTTCAGGCCGCCCCATGGCCCGGGGAAACAGCCTTCCTTCCACGTACTCCGGTGACCCCATTCCATCGCTCCGACCGCCAATGTCCGCCACGCCCCCTGACGATCCACGCGACTATCAGCCCGAGCTGGCGCGCCTCGTCGCGATGCGCGACAGCGCCATCACGATCCTGTTCATCACCGTGCCCGCCGGAATAGTCGGGGGCCTGGCCGCCCGTTACATGCCTGCCGTCGGCATCCCGGTTGACGTCGTAGCCGGCCTGACGACGTGGTACTTCTGGTCGCGCGCTGTCAACGCGCCCTGTCCCCGGTGCGGTGAGCGTTTCCAGGGCGTGCTGCGGATCGTGCTGCGGACGCTTCCGCGTGTCGGACGGTGCTGCCACTGCGGCCTGGAATGCCACGTCCCGCCCGCACTGGGCTGAGCCGCGTCCGGTCCGAGCCGGTTTTCCGCTGAACCGGCCGTCTGTGCGACAATCCGGCCCCCACGATCCTTACCAAGGAGATTCCCATGAAACTCGCCCGCCTCCGTCGTCGCAAAAACCGCCTGCGCAGCGCCCTGGTCAGCCGCGGCAAGCGCTGAACGGTTGTTCCGAACGCCGGCCCCTGGAAGCAGGGGCCGGCGTTTCTGTATCCGCTGCCGCAACGGCTCGCGATACGCCGATCCCCTGCTCCATCCCATCTGTCGCCGATACGTCTGCGCAAAGTCCAATCCCTCGTTACGGTTGAACGGCATTGTGGTGTGCCGCGCCGATATCGATTGCGTAGCAAACGTGTTTCAGTACTGGCGCGGCGCCACCTTTGCCCGTGTTGCCAACCTGGCAGCCACCATCTTCCGCATTTGACGCCTATTTCGTGACCGGCTCACGGGATCCAGGCACACTGGCGCCACTAGGCTGGGGAAACACTCCCTCCTCCCTGGACCGCCATGAGCCCCACGCCGACCGACACCCCTCCACCGGATGACCACGATTCGTCCACCGTGGACACGCAGCGCCGATCGATGCTGCAGTGGGCCCTGGGCACAGGCGTCCTGGCATGGGGCGGCTGGTCCTTGCCGGCCTTCGCACAGAGCGACGATCGTATTTTCGTCGATGGATTCCAGAACGGTCTCAGCGGCCTGACATTCACGCTGGAACAGGCAACGCCTGAACAGATCGGCGTCTACCTGCCAACTACCCGTGCGTTTGCCTACACGACGTCGATCGAAATGCGCTACCGCCTTGCGGGCGAAACGAGCTGGAAGGTTGCGCATCCGCTGGCGCGGATCCGGCCGGATTTCAGCGAACCCGGACCAGTCGGGCCCGTCGATGCCTTTGGCGGCACGATCTTCGATCTGCAACCGGGCCGCACCTACGACATCCAGCTCATCGTCAACGAAATTGGCCAGGCAGTGCAGGTGTATACCACGCAGGCCGCCACACGCCCGCTGCCTGCGGCGGCCGGCACGCCCAACAAGACCGCCAATCCTGGCAACCTGGTCAGCATGCTGGCCGGCTTGAACCCTGGCGACGTGCTGGAACTGGCCGCCGGCAACTACACCAACCTGGGCCTGCAGATCTCCCGCTCCGGTACGCAGGAACAACCCATCGTGATCCGTGGCGCCTCGCAGGCGGGAACTGTCCTGAGCAGCCCCAGCCGCGTGTTGCAGATTCTTGGCGCATCCCACGTCACGATCGAGAACCTGACCTTGCAGGGTTCAGGCACCAACTCGGGAACCAATGCTTCCTCGCGCGGCATCGAGTTCTGGAACGGCGCGCCGGGCCAGACCAACATCACGCTGCGCAACCTGGTGATCACCGGCGTCGATGTCGGCATCAAGGCCCATGCCACGGTACGCGGCGTCCTGGTGCATCACTGCACGTTGACCGGCAACAATCCCTGGTCCCAGGCCGAGATCGAATCCAATGCCACCTGGAACGACGACGGCATTTGCCTTCCGGGCGAAGGAAACTGTGCCTTCAACAATACGCTGCACGGGTTTGGCGACGCCTTTGCGGTGATCGCCGGAACGATGTCTGCGGCTGTTCATTTCTACCGCAACAAGGTGACGATGACCGGCGACGATGCCTTCGAAGCGGATTACGGCACGCGCAATCTCGGCTTCTACGACAATCACATCACCAATTGCGCCACCTTGCTGTCGGTCGATCCCGTGTACGGCGGGCCGCTCTATTGCTTCCGCAACGTTGCGATCAACACGATGCGTGGACCGTTCAAGCTGAACTCCACCAGCAGCGGCTTCTTTATCTACAACAACACGATTGTCCGGACCGAGGGAACCACCGGCTGGGGCTGGGTGCAGTTCAACAACGGCGGGCTGCGCAACTGGGGTTACCGCAACAATATCCTGATCTACCGCGGCAGTTCGGGGGCAACGCTGGCCGTCGAATCGACCGGCTGCAATCCCATCGATTTCACTCACAATGCCTGGTTCCCCGATGGCTCCACCTGGTGGTCCAACAGCGGCGCTTCCTACGGCACCATCACCGCGGCCATCGCCGGTACGGGACAGGCGGCAACGACGCCGGTGTTCGGAACCTCCACGCGTCGCCATCAATTCGATGTGGTGACGACCACCAATCCCTTTTCGACCGCAGTCACTGTCGGAGCCAACCATCTGGTTGAAGTGACGACATTGCACGTGCCTGCGCTGGCGGCTGGCAGCTCTCCGAAAAATGCCGGCATCGCCATCCCCAATATCACGGACGGCTACAGCGGCGCCGCACCGGACATGGGCGCAGTCATCGCCGGTCGCGCGCTTCCCGGCTATGGCGCCAGCGCGACGTTCGCTCCACCGTATGCGCTACCGGCCGGCGGCAGCGTCGTTGCCATCGGCGCGAACACCTTTGGGGACATCAAGCCGCCCGAGCTCGCGCCCAGCCAGTGGAACCTGGTGGTGTGGATGGCCTGGTGCACTGGCGTGATGGCACCGGAATGGTCCGCGGGCGGCGCCTACGTGGCAGGCGTTGCATCCGGCGGGCACGCGGACGGGCGCAACTATTCGGCGGCGCTGTTCGACTTCACGGACGCACGCTGGAAACGGCTGGACCCGGTCAATCCCAACGCGACGCCCAGCCGCGACAATCACCGGCTGAGCGATACGACAGGGGCTCCGTACTACGAAATCATCGGCAGCAATGGCACACCGGCCGCGCGTCATACCTACCAGAATCAGGTCTGGTTGCCGCCAGCTCTCGGCGGCGGCCCGCGCGGCAGCCTGCTGCATGTCACGGGCGGCGCCATTGCGCATGAATCAGTGACGGGTGGCGCCGTGCATCGGACCGAACTGGGCGAAGCAAGAGTTACCCATTCGCGGTACACGGACGCAATCTCAGCGCGCACGAATTACGAAGGATGTGCGGTATTCGACGCGGCGCGTTCGCGCGTCTGGAACCTTCCGACCAACCTGGAACGGTATCGCGATGTCGAGTACCTCGACCTGTCCGACCGCACCTTCAAGACAGTAGGCACCTTCAACTGGCCAGTGGCTGGCGTCACCGGCGGGCGTAGCTTCCTCCATGCGGGTCTTCTGATCCGCCAGGGGGCGCAAGGGCAGCTCTACGCATTCGATCCGGGCAATCCCACCGTGGGCTGGCAGCTGCTGAACACTAGCGGCATCCTGCCCGGCAGCTACAACGTGTTTGCCCCCTGGCGCGGCAAGTACTACTGGGCGCCCAACGGCGGCGGCAACACACTGACGCGGCTGACCCCGCCGGCGGGCGATCCGGTCACAGGTACCTGGATCATCGACAGCGTCACCGTGAGCGGCCCCACTCTGCCGGCGACGCTGTCCAGTCACAACCATATCGCCTCGCTCGCCTATGTGCCTTCGCTCGATTGCCTGGCCTGGGTGGTGGGCGGCGCCCACCCGGTGTATCTGGTCCGACCGGAGTGACGCCTGAGCCACTTGTCCATTTCTGGATGAGTGGTTTCCACCGGGACGGTGGCGCCGTTGGACAAGACACATTCGCAGGCCGCTTTCTATACCTGGGCGATCAACTGCCCGGGAAAACGCGCCATGGACGCCACCACGCAATCATCCGCGCCGGAACGCGTCGATGCGCCGTCGCAGCCGCAGCGGCGCGGATTTCTTGCGTTCCTGGTGTCTGCGCCGGCACTGACCGTCGCCGTTCAATGGGGGCTGGGGGCGCAGGCGCACGCGGCATCACCGGAGGCTCGGATCGACGGACCGGACCTGGGCAACGTGCTGATCCTGGCAGGATCGCTCACCGCCTTCGACCTGGTACTGACGATCGCACCAGATGGCGGCGTACGCCTTGAGCTGCCGCGGGCAGAAGTCGGCCAGGGCATCACGACCGCGGCCGCCATGATCGTGGCGGAGGAACTCGACGCAGCCCTGGGCGATGTCGACGTCGTACTCAGCCGCGCGCGCCCCGAGCTGCTGTTCAATCAGCTGACCGGCTCGTCCAATACGATGCGTTCCCTCTGGCGACCATTGCGCATCGTCGCGGCCGCCGCACGGGCGCGCCTGGTTACGGCTGCAGCACATCGCTGGCAGCTGCCGGCCTCCATCCTGGCGACGCGCGACAGCACCGTCTTGGCGCCCGACGGGCGTCGCGCCACGTATGGATCGCTGTCGGCGGACGCGGCAGCTGTGCACGTGCCGGTCGTTCCCGCCACACCCAAGGCCGCCGCCCAGTACCGTGTCATCGGTACCCCGACGACGCGCGTCGATGCCCGCGCTATTGTCACCGGCCAGGCACGCTATGCCATGGACTTGCCTGTTGCTGGCGCATTGCCGACCGTGGTCGCCCGCGCACCGACGCTCAACGGCAGCGTGCAGAGCTATAGCGATGCCGCGGCACGCCTATTGCCGGGCGTGGTCGCCATCGTTCCCATCGACAGCGGCATTGCCGTCGTCGCCGAGACCTTCGACCAGGCCCTGAAGGCGCGCGACGCACTGCAGGTAACCTGGCGTCCCGGGAGCCTGGTCGGCGTGTCGGACGCGCAGATCCGGGCGCAACTGCGCAATGCTGTGCCGCCGCTGGTCGTACCACCACTGCTGTCCCAGTACGTGGAAGCCACATTCGATTTCAGCTTTGTCAGCCACGCGCCGCTGGAAACACTCGGTGCCGTCGCCGATGTCCGCAACGGTCGCGCACAGATCTGGTATGCCGGGAAGTCACCGATCATCGCGCAGGAAACGATCGCAGCGTGCCTGGGAATTCCGTTGTGGGACGTAACAGTCAACGTCGTGCGCGGCGGAGGGTCGTTCGGTCGGCGCCTGTTCTTCGATGCAGCGCTGGAGGCGGCAGTGATCTCCCAGCGGATTGGCCGTCCGGTCAAGCTGCTCTGGACGCGCAACGACGATACGCGGCACGGCCGGATGCGCCCGGCCAGTTTCCATCGCGTACGCGCCACGCACCTGCTCGGCGCGGTGCTGAGCTATGAACACCGCATGGCCGCCGTCCGCACTGATCTGGGCCATGGCATCGGCGAGGCGATTTCTGCGGTCGGATTCGCCGCCGCTCCGGCGCTCGCCGGCCAGGGCTTCTACCACCTCACCCAGAAGATTCCCTACGAATTTGGCGTGGTGACCGATCTTCTCCACGAAGTGCCGCTCGACCTGCCGACCGGAAGCTGGCGCGGCGTCTTTTCGGGCATGACCGGCGTGGTGCACGAAGTCATGGTAGACGCGATCGCCGCAAGACTGGGGCGCGACCCGGTCTCCTTCCGGCGCAGCCGCCTGCGCTCCACGCGCGCCGTCGCTGCGCTCGATCGCGTCGCCGCCGCGGGCCAGTGGGGACGGGCGATGCCCGCGCGCCACGCGCAGGGCGTCGCCATCTGGGAGGAGTACGGCTCCTGCGTCGCCTACCTCGTGGAAATCGATTGCACGGCGCCCGCGGCGCCACGCGTGACCCGTGCCGTCGTCGCGGCGGATGTCGGAACGGTCATCAATCCGCGGGGACTGGAAGCGCAATTGATGGGTGCGCTGATCGACGGCATTTCGGTCACGCTGTACGCCGGCCTGCACATCGACAACGGCGCCGTGCGCGAGGGCAGTTTTGCTGATTTCCACTATGCGCGAATGCGCCAGAGCCCGCCGCGATTCGAAGCCCACATCCTGGCTGGCGCCGATGAACCCGGCGGCGCCGGCGAACTGGGCGTGCCGGCGGCGGCCGCCGCCGTGGCGAACGCCTATGCCCGCGCCACGGGAATACCCGCGCGACGCTTTCCCCTCATCGGCTGAGCCACGGAGTCCGTCATGCCGGTCTACCATTTCGTCGTCAACGGCGCGTCTGTCAGCGTGGAAGCCCCGTCGGATATGTCGCTGCTGTGGGTGCTGCGCGACAAGCTGGGCATCACCGGGCCCAAGTACGGTTGCGGTGTCGGTGTTTGCCGCGCCTGTACCTGCCACCTCGATGGAGCCGCGTTCACGCCGTGCACCATGACGATGGCCCAGTTGCCCGCCGGATCGAGCGTCACCACGATCGAAGGTCTTGCCCAGGGTGACGCGCTGCATCCCGTTCAGCAAGCGTGGATCGATCTGGATGTCGCCCAATGCGGCTACTGCCAGCCCGGGCAGATCATGGCCGCCGTCGCGCTGCTGCGAACGACACCCCATCCGACCGATGCACAGATCGACGCCATCGAGAACGTCTGCCGATGTGGCACGTATCCGCGAATTCGCGCTGCGATCAAGCTGGCGGCTGGCTGATCTGGCACTGTGGCCAACCTTGCCGCGATCATGCACTGTAGCCGTATTGACGACGCGGGCGCGTCATAGCAGGAGTGCAGCGTGATTCGACGAGCAGCAGGCGTGATCGCAACGGTGCTGCCAGCGATGGCAATGGCACAGGTGGCGGTGACCTCTGGCCCTGGTACCGATTACCAACCCGCCATCGTTCGCGCGACCGACGGCACGCTGGTGATGGTGTTCGAGCGACTCAACGCCAGTTTCTCCGGCGATTTGTGGGTTTCACGGTCCGTGGACGACGGCAGCACGTGGAGTACGCCATCGGCCGTCATTGCATCGTCCGCCAACGAACGCCATCCGGCGCTGGTGCAACTGGGCGACGGCAGCTTTGTCCTGTTCTATCTCAAAGGTAGCGGCGGCGCCTCCAGTTTTCGCCTGTTTCGCGCAACATCGGCTGACGGGCTGAGTTTCACCGAACAGGGCACGCTGTCGCTGGGATGGACGACCGGCGGCGAGGTCAATCCCCACGTGATTCGCCATCCGGACGGCACGTTGACCCTGAGCTATCACCGGCTCGGGGGCAGTTCCTACGTCTCCCAGTCCACGGACAATGGCGCCAGCTGGGACTCGCTCAAGACGGCGATCGCGCCGGGCAACAGCCAGCTGCCACGCATCGCCTACCGCGCCAGCGATGGTCGCTATCTGGTCACTTACCAGGTCGGATCGTCTCCGTTGTCTCTCTATGCGAGAACCACGACCAATATCCGGGATTGGAGCGCCAGCGCGATTCCCCTGGCGGTGGACGGCGACAACCACGACTCGGTGCCCGTCGTCATGCCAGACCAGGCTTTCGTCGTCTTCCACATTCGCGCCAACGGCGACCAGTACGACATCTACTCGCGACGCTCCACGGATGCCAGCACGTTCGAAGAGCCCATCGCGCACGGCGAGACCGACGATGCCAATGATGTAGAGCCGCATCCGCTGGTTGGAACATCGCCGAATTCCGTCCAGCTGTACTGGGGTCGGGAACATCCCGTCGGAAGTGCCGACTTCGACATCTACCGTCAGCCGGCAGCGCCTGTCACCGATGCGCTGTTCGACGACGGATTCGAACCCTGACAGCCGGCCGCTTCCGGACACCTTCCGGGCCTGGCGTGATCCGGGTACTGTGCGCGTTTCGTTGCAGGAACGTTCCATGCCGCCTTTCACGTTGCGCAGTGCCGTCATTCCACTGATTCTTTCTCTCGCTGCGTGCTCCCCGGGGTCGCCACCATCGCCGACATCGGCAGCTTCGTCTCCGGCGGCCGCGGCCCCTCAGCCCCGGCGAACCGAATGGAGTGCCGAGGCCGTTGAAGTGTCCGAGCGGCGACTGGAAGTCCTGGTCGAGATCGTTCGCGGCCTGCGCGACAAGAACCCGCAGCTGTTCGTCCCGGACGAGGCCGCATTTGTCGCAGCGGTTCGCGAGCGGTATCCCGACCAGGGCGCCACTCCGGAGGTACTCATCGATGGATATGGTCGCCCCTTCGTGTACCGGAAGTCGCCCGACCTGAGCAGCTTCCGCTTGTATTCCCTGGGCCCGGACGGAATCGACCAGAACGGCGGCGCGGACGATGCGCCGGCACGGGGCAGCAGCACCACGATTCGATAGCGCGTTTCGCCGCAAAGGGCCCGGTGTGGCCGGGCCCTTCTGACCGGTTGACAACTGCCCGGGGCGGCGCATATAGTTGTCACATGCAATTAAATTCCCGGCCACGCAAACACCTCCTCGAAGACGACGCCGCCCTGGCTGCCGATGCGGCAGAGCTGCACGCGGCGCTGGCGGAGCTGGTGCGCGTGTACCAGTTCCGGGATCGCGACAAGATCTGCTGCCACGACATCTCCGTCACCCAGTGCTATGCCCTCGAGGCCCTGGTCGAAAAAGGACCGATGCGCAGCCTGGCACTGGCCGACCAGCTGATGCTCGACAAAAGCACCACGACGCGTGTGATTGATGCTCTGGAACGCAAGGGCTACGTCGAGCGCCTTCCCGACGAGACGGACGCGCGCGCGCTGTCGCTGCGCGCTACGCGTTCGGGAAAATCCTTGTACGACGCGATCAACCGCGAACTCATCGCGCAACAGGCGCAGATGCTGCGCGATCTGGATGCACCGACCCGAGCCGCCGCCGCCGCTGTCATCCGCCGCTTGGCGCGCGCTGCACACGCGCGCTTCGTCAGCGGCGTCAGCGTCGGTGACTGCGGTCCCGTCTGCGGGCCTGGCAAGGAATGCGGCTGACCCCTTTTTTGCCCATTTAGTTGTTAGTACCAATCAGGTGAACCAGATGACCTTGATTCGACAGGCCCAGGCAAAGGATGCGGACGCCATCACCGTGATCTACAACCAGGGCATCACGGAGAGAACGGCGACCTTTGAAACACAACTGCGCGCGCCACAGGAAATGGCAGCGCGAATCGACGCCCAGGACCGCCATCCCGTGCTCGTCGCTGAAGCGGATGGCACCGTCCTGGGCTGGGCGGCACTGAGCGCCTATCGCCCGCGCGACTGCTACGCCGGTATTGCCGAATTCTCCATCTACCTGGCTCCCGCAGCGCGCGGCAAAGGGATCGGCCACCGCCTCCTGGACGCGCTGGTCGATGCCGCGCGCCAACGCGGCTTCTGGAAACTGCTGTCGCGAATCTTCCCCTTCAATTCGGCCAGCCGCGGCCTATGCCGTGCCTGCGGTTTTCGCGAAGTCGGCTACTACGAGAAACACGGCCAGCTCGATGGCCGATGGCTCGACGTGATCATTGTCGAACGCCTGATCACGGAAAACCTCAGCGGCCACACCGCCGCCACTCCCCTCTCCTAGCAGGCTGTTGAGAAAGCCCCATTCAGTGCAAAATGCAGCATTCCGCCATTGACTGAAGCCACTCAGCATGCGAACACCGGACGTTCAGCAACTCGGATTGTTCTCCTACGTATCGGTCGAGGCACGCGTTCCGCCGGATCATCCCATTCGTCAGTTGCGGGAATTGGTTGACGGAATCTTGGCAAATATGGACGAACTATTCGAGTCGCGTTATGCCAGGATCGGGCGGCCGTCCATTCCGCCGGAACGGTTGCTTCGTGCATCGCTGTTGCAGGTCGTGTACAGCGTACGCAGCGAGCGACTGCTGATGGAACAGCTGGACTACAACCTTCTGTTTCGCTGGTTTGTTGGCCTGAATATCGACGATCGAGTATGGGACCATTCCACCTTCTCGTTCAATCGAGATCGGTTGTTCGATGAAGAGATCGCCCAACGATTTTTCGATCACACCGTGTTGGTGGCGCAGCTCAAACAGCTGGTGAGTAACGAGCACTTTTCGGTGGACGGAACACTGTTGGAGGCTTGGGCCTCTCACAAAAGCTTTCGCCCGAAGGACGGCGACGGTAGCGATGACAGCGGAAACTTTCACGGTCAAAAGCGCAGTAACGAAACACACGAATCTACGACGGATCCCGACGCACGCTTGATGCGCAAAGGTGCTGGCAAGGAAGCCAAGCTGTGCTACCAAGCCAGCACATTGATGGAGAACCGGAACGGTCTGCTGGTGGGAGTTGATGTACGCCATGCGACTGGGACATCCGAGCGAGAAAGCGGCCTGTTGCTGGTCGACGAAATGCTCCTGGGCGCCGGATGCACATTGGGTGCAGACAAAGCCTATGACACTCATGCTTTCGTAGCCGCGTTGAAGGAGCGTGGTATCAAGCCTCACGTTGCCCAGAACAATAGCCACCGTCGAAGTGCAGTTGACGGACGCACCGCATCAAGCAAGGGATACGCGATCAGCCAGCGGGTTCGAAAGAAGATCGAGCAAGGATTTGGTTGGGTCAAGACCATCGGTGAACTTCGAAAGCTGACTCGCGTGGGACTTCCGGCTGTGCGCGCATGGGTTACTTGGACATTCGCCGCCTACAACTTGATCCGCATCGGTGGCATCCAAGGATGGTGGAATCCTTCGCCGACGTAGCTCGCAAGTCCCACACTATCGATCAGCTACTGCACCACGAACGAACACTTGGCCAGCTTGATCTGGGCGGAAATTGGGTTTTCTCAACGGCCTGCTAGGAGTATCACGATGTCACTCACAGCACTTCCCACTGTCGTCATTGGCGCCGGGCCCGTCGGTCTCGCAGCGGCGCTGCACCTGCAATCGCGCCATCTGTCGCCCGTCGTGCTGGAAGCAGGCACCCGGGTTGGCGCCTCCATCCGGGAATGGGGACACGTCCGGCTGTTCTCTCCCTGGGCCTACAACATCGACCCGCTGGCCGCCGAGCTGCTGGAAGAACAGGGCTGGCGTTCGCCCGACCCGGCGTCGTACCCGACTGGCGCAGACCTGGTCTCGCAGTACCTGGAGCCCCTCGCCGCGACACCGTCACTGGCCGACGCCATCCGGCTGGGTGCTCGGGTCACTGCCGTCAGCAAACGGCAGCGCGACCGGATGAAAGATGCCGGACGCGACGAGTCGCCGTTCGTCGTCCGCTACACCGACGCGACCGGCGAGCATGAAATCCTTGCGCGGGCCGTGATTGACGCGTCGGGTACCTGGCAGGCACCCAATCCCGTCGGTGCCTCCGGCATCCCCGCGATGGGCGAGCGCGCTGTCGCCGGTCACGTGCGCTACGGAATACCCGATGTGCTGAACACGGAACGGGAACGGTACGCGGGAAAGCGCGTGCTCGTCGTCGGCAGTGGGCACTCCGCTCTCAATGCGCTGGAAGACCTCGCGACACTCCGTCGATCAGCGCCGGGCACCACCATCACCTGGGCGGTCCGCCGGCCGTCACTGCGACGCGTCCTCGGCGGCGGCGAAAACGACCAGCTCAAGGAACGTGGTCGACTCGGCCTGCGCATTGCCGACCGAATCGCGGCCGAAGAGATTGAGCTGCTGGCAGCCGCGCACATCGACCGGCTCGAGCCCACCGGGCGCGGCATCATTGCCTGGAGCGACGGTTCGCCCCTGCCAGCAGTGGATGAGATCATCGCCGCAACCGGCTTTCGTCCGGACCTTGCGTTGCTGGACGAAGTGCGCCTGGACCTGGATCCGGCAACGCAAAGCCCCCGCCGGCTCGCACCCTTGATCGATCCGAACCAGCACAGCTGCGGTACGGTGCGGCCGCACGGCGCACTCGAACTCGCACAACCGGACGCCGGCCTCTACATTGTGGGCATGAAGAGCTACGGACGCGCCCCGACCTTTCTGCTGCTCACCGGCTACGAGCAGGTGCGTTCCGTTGCGGCGGCGATCGCAGGAGACTGGGAGGCCGCACGACGCGTTGCGCTGCAACTGCCGGAGACCGGCGTCTGCAGCACCCAGTTCGACGCCGAAGAACGCGCCGCTGCCAGCTGTTGTGGTGCTGCGGCACCCGACACATCGTCCCCTTCAACGCAGGACGCTTCGACATGCTGCGGCGGCCCGGCGCCCGACGGCGTGAATGCGTGCTGCTCCCGTGACGCCACTGCGAAAGCCGAGGGAAAAGCCGGTTGCGGATGCAATAGCGTCCCGGCAGCTCCCGTGCTGCCTCCCGCCACCACTTCGTGCTGCTCGCGCACCTGAGTCAATGACGCGACTCACGATCTGGACACTGGGCGCCGCACAATGCGTGTTCTGGGGCATTGGGTACTACGCCTTCGCCGTGTTCCTGGTGCCAATGCGCCAGGAATTCGGCGTGACAGATACGTTTGTCGCAGGTGCCTTGTCAGCCGGCCTGGCCGTCAGCGCATTGCTCGCGGCGCCCATCGGGCGATGGCTGGATCAGGGGTTCGGCATCCCACTGCTGCGCGCAGGCGTCCTGCTATGTGCCGCCCTGCTCTACGCATGGTCCCTGACGCCCGGAATTGCGGGGCTCTACCTCATCTGGTGCGGTCTTGGCGCAGGCATGGCGCTCGTACTCTACGAAACGGTATTTGCGCTCGTGACCCGTCATATCGAAGACACCACTGCGCGATTGCGGGCGTTGGCCAGCATCACCGTGTTTGGCGGCCTGGCGAGCACTGTTTTCGTGCCACTGGCGGGCTGGGGAGCACACTGGCTGGACTGGCGACTGACTCTGCGCGTGCTGGTCGTGATCTGGCTTGTCGCTGCCTGGGCAATGGAACGGTGGGCATTGCGGCCACTCGGCAATCTGCCGGACACCGTCTCCGACATCACACGATCCACGCATCCCACTTCCGCAGGACCGGCGCCGATCTTTGCCTTCGCCGCGCCATTCGTCATCGGCCTGCTGGCAGCGATGGCAGTCACGACGATGACCATTCCCTTCCTGGTAGGCAAGGGGCACCGCATTGACCAGGCGGCGATCGTCCTGGCTGGATTGGGAATCTCGCAACTCCCCGGACGGATCTGGTTCGTGCACGGCGCCGCATCCGTGTCGCCAGTGCGCTTGCTCACGGGCGCTCTGGCGATGCAGGCAGCTGGCCTGGCCATACTCGTTCTCGCCCCAGGGCTGTTCGGCGCGTTTGCCGGTGTCGTCTGCTTTGGCGTAGGCGCAGGGATGCTGACGGTGCTGCGGCCCTGGCTGGTACCGCTCCGCTACGGCGTCGCCAGCGCAGGACAGGTGAATGGACGCGTCGCACGCTGGCAGGGTGCCGCACGTGCAACAGGCCCCGTCGCCGCGGCCGGCGCCGCAGCGTGGGTGGCGCCGGCACCCGTATTCCTGGCGCTGGCCGTCGCGCTGGTCGTCGCCATCCTCATCGCACGGCAGGCAATGCATCCACGTGAGCACCGGTGACCCGCTGCGGGTTGCACACACCCAATATGTGCATTAACATGCACGCATGACCACTTCGCGCGCCGCCCCCACCATTGCCCGGCAATTCACCCAGACGCTGGATACGGCGTTTTTCCGCGCGCTGTGTGAACCGGCACGGGTCGAGTTGCTCGCCGCGTTGATTGCGAAGGGGCCCACCGACATCAATGCGCTGGCCGATGCCGTTCCCCAGGACCGCTCCGTCGTTTCGCGCCACCTGAAGGTGCTGGAAGACGCCGGCATCCTCCACTCCGTCAAGGAAGGACGACACCGGATATACCGGATCCAGGGCGACTACGTCGTCGCCTATCTGGAGAAGCTCCTGGCGCAGGTACGCGCCATGGTCAAGCAATGCTGCTGACTATTTTCCCCAACATGTGCACGTATGCGCACTAATGCCTCTGGAACTGCCATGAATACCCTTTCTGTTCGCTGGTTGCGGCGCCTGGCCTTCCCGGTTGTCTTCGTCGGTGTGGGCTGGCTTGCGGCCATCTTCTATGCACCGCACACCGCATCCTGGCTGATGCCGCTACTCATCGGCGGTGCCGGGCTGATCCTGTTCGCGCTGGAGCGGTACATCCCCTACGAAGCGGCCTGGAACAGCACCGACGGCAGTCGCCAGGACCTGGCCTACCTGGCACTGAGCCAGCTCACTGTCATCATTGCCGAAGCCGGCATCTGGGGGCTTGCGATGATCGCCCTGTCGCACGCATCTCCATGGCAGTTCAGCGTGTGGCCAGATCAGGCGCCCATCGTCGTGCAAGTGCTGCTGGCCCTCGCCGTCGGCGATTTCCTTCCCTACCTGTATCACCGCATCAGCCATGAAACGGGCGGTTTCCTGTGGCGCGTACACGCCATACACCACGCCCCCGATCGGCTCTACACGCTCAATTTCGCACGCTTTCATCCCATCAACGCTTTTCTGACTGCTGCGCTGACGCTGCTGCCGCTGGCTCTGCTTGGCGTATCGGCTCCCGTGCTCTTCATTGCCGGCGCGCTGCACAATGTGCACGGCGTACTCAGTCATGCCAACGTCGACTTCCGGCTCGGACCACTGAACTGGCTATTTAGCATGGCCGAAGTCCATCGCTGGCATCACGCCAAGGACATCACCGTCGCCAACGGCAACTACGGCGCCACCCTTCTCGTGTGGGACTGGCTGTTCGGCACCCGACGACATCCCGCCGGACGCGTTGGTGCAACGGACGTGGGCGTGGCGCCATCGGAGATGCCGCCCACGGGCCTGAGCGGACAGATCTGCCACCCGTTTGCTAAGCGCGAACACGCCGCCTCTTCCCACTGCCTGCTCGCGTTCCGACTCGGCTGCTGCCTGCGGCGCACGTAGCGGCCGGATACCCCGGCTTGCAATCGTTCCATATTTCGACGATCCTGGAATAATGGATATGAACGTCGCCGTCGTCGCGCTCGCCGCGCTCGCCCACACCTCGCGCCTTTCCGTGTTCCGCCATCTGGTGGAACGCGGACAGGACGGCGCATTTCCCGGCGACATGGCCGCAGGTCTTCAGATGCCTGCAAACACGTTGTCATTCCACCTCAAGACGCTGAGCCACGCCAACCTCGTCACCAGCGAGCAGAACGGGCGATTCATCCGCTACCGCGCCAATTTTCCCGTCATGCAGGAACTGATCGACTACCTCACCCGAAACTGCTGTGACGGCGATCCAGGCCGGTGTTTTCCGGCCACCAAACCGCGCGTCCCCAAGGGCGTCCGACTCCGCTGAACCCATCACTTCCTCGCGCACACTTCGTCATGACTATATCTGTCGGAATCAACGGTTTCGGTCGCATGGGACGCCTCGCCTTGCGCGTCGCTTGGCAGTCGCCCGGGCTGCGTATCACCCACATCAACGATCCGGCGGGCGACGCCGCCACCTTCGCGCACCTGCTCAACTTCGACTCCATTCACGGCCGCTGGATGCACACGGCGACAGCGGACGGCGACACGATCATCATCGGCGATCAGCGCATCCCCCTCACGCGCCACACTCACATCGGCGATACGGATTGGTCCGGTACTGATGTGGTCATCGAGGCATCCGGCAAATTCCGGAAATCCGCGGTTCTCGCGTCGTATCTGGAACAAGGCGTCAAGCGGGTCGTGGTTACCGCACCCGTGAAGGAGCCCGGCGTACTCGACGTGGTCATGGGCGTCAATCACCAGCGCTTTGATCCTGCCCTCCATCGCATCGTCACGGCTGCCTCGTGCACGACGAACTGCTTTGCACCCGTCGTCAAGGTCATTCATGAAAACCTCGGCGTTCGCCACGGCAGTCTGACGACGATCCACAGCCTCACCAACACGCAGGTCATCGTTGATGCCCCGCACAAGGACCTCCGCCGCGCACGCGCCTGCGGTTCGAGCCTCATTCCCACATCCACCGGCTCCGCCACGGCAATCGCGTCGATCTTTCCGGAATTGAAAGGGCGACTGGACGGTCATGCCGTCCGGGTCCCCTTGACCAATGCATCGCTCACCGACTGCGTGTTCGAAGTCGAACGGCCCACGACAGCCGGGGAAGTCAATGCGCTGTTCAAGACCGCATCCGAACAGGCGCTTGAGGGCATCCTGGGTTACGAGGAACGCCCATTGGTATCGATGGACTATCGCGGTGATCCGCGTTCGGGAATCATCGATGCGTTGTCGACGCGGGTGGTCAACGGCACCCACGTCAAGGTCTATGCCTGGTACGACAACGAATGGGGCTATGTGAATCGCACCGTCGAGCTGGTGCAGCTGGTCGGCCGCGCCGGGTAAGCAGATGCCGCGCCTGTCTGCGGAAATTCGACAGTACCTGCTCGTCACCGGCAACTACTGGGCGTTTACCCTGACCGACGGCGCGTTGCGCATGCTGGTGGTGCTGCACTTTCACCAGCTGGGCTACACGCCGCTGCAGGTCGCGCTGCTGTTCCTGTTCTACGAGGCCTTCGGCGTCGTCACGAACCTTTTCGGCGGCTGGCTGGGGGCACGCATCGGCCTCAATCACACGATGAATCTGGGCCTTGGCCTGCAGGTCGTCGCACTGGGCATGCTCACGCTGCCTGCCAGCTGGCTCACCGTGCCGTGGGTCATGGGCGCCCAGGCGCTTTCGGGCATCGCCAAGGACCTCAACAAAATGAGCGCCAAGAGCAGCATCAAGCGACTGGTGCCGGCAGATCAGCACGGCACCCTGTTTCGCTGGGTGGCCGCGCTCACCGGATCCAAGAACGCGCTCAAGGGCACGGGCTTCTTTCTCGGCGGAGCCCTGCTCGCCACGCTGGGATTCGGCCATGCCATCGCCCTGCTCGCCGCATCGCTCGCGAGCGTGTGGATATTCAGCCTGGCCTGTCTGCAGCGCGATCTTGGAAAGGCCAGCAACAAACCCCGGTTCAGGGACCTGTTCTCCAAGAGCCCGGCTGTCAACACGCTGTCGGCGGCACGCCTGTTCCTGTTCGGTGCGCGCGACGTCTGGTTCGTCGTTGCGCTGCCGGTGTACCTCGCCACCACCTTGCACTGGAACACGGCAGGTATCGGCGCATTCCTCGCCGGCTGGGTCATCGTCTACGGCGTCGTGCAGATGATCGCCCCGTACCTGACCGGAAAGCGCCAAGGCCGGGTACCAGACGGCCGCTCGGCCGGTAGCTGGGCCATGGCGCTGACAGCGACCCCGGCCATCATGGCGCTGCTGCTCCCCACGACTTCTCCAACGCTTGTCGTGACGGGCGGACTGGTGATCTTCGGCATCCTTTTCGCCATCAATTCCTCGCTGCACAGCTACCTCATCGTCAGCTATGCGAACGAAGACGGCGTTTCGCTGGATATCGGCTTCTACTACATGGCCAATGCGCTCGGCCGGCTCCTGGGCACCGTGCTCTCCGGGTGGATCTTCCAGGAATGGGGACTGGCCGCCTGCCTCTGGGTATCCGCCCTGATGCTTGGCGCGACCGCAGTGATCTCACTCGGCTTGCCCCGCCACACGACGCACCGCTGATTCATCGCGGTGCGGGTACGGAGCGCGGGCGCGCGCGGCATGCAGGTGCGATGCGTTGGGCGTATATTGGCCCGGCCAATCGGGGGCAGCGGTACTCTTCCCCGCCGTGGCCGCGCTTCAGGGAGGACGCCGTCCCGGCACGGGTGTTCGCACGACCATCGCCCGCCCCTCTCTGCTGCATCACGGGGAGATCTGCGATGTCCACCCGTCTGACCGCCCGCATCGGATCCGGCGCCATTGCCGCACTGCTGTTCGCGTCGTCCCTCCATGCGCTCACCATTACCCGCGATTTCAGCGCCAGCTGGTACAACCCGGCGACCAGCGGCCAGGGATTCAGCGTCGAGGTGATCGACTCGCCCACCGGCAAGGTGATGGTGACGTACTGGTACACCTTCGACGCCGACGCGCGCCAGATCTGGGTCGTTGGCAGCGGGCCGGTGAACGGCGATCGGGTCACGCTGTCGGCCTATACCGCCACCGGCGGACGTTTCGGCACACTGTTTGATCCCTCGCAGGTCAATACGGCCGCCTGGGGCACGCTGGAAGTGGAATTCACCAGCTGCGACCAGGGCACGGTGCGCTACCAGCCACTCGATCCGCGCCTTCCGCCGGGAAGCATGCCGATCCGGCGGTTGAGCTCGCTGTTCAATTCGCGGTGCACCGGCAGCATCACAGACGACGCGGACGATACCGGCGATACCCAGATCACCGAGCCTATGGTGCCCCTCTCCGGCCTGGGGCAAACCGTCGGCACGGCGCGATTTGCCGAGACCCTGGGCTACAGCGAATTCAGCACCAGCGTCGAGAACCTGGATCCGGGCACCTACACCGTCGAGGTCGGTGGCGAAGAACGTGGCGAGATGACCGTGTTCTCCACACCGGCGGGAAACCGCGGCGAACTGGAATTCCGCAGCCCGCCCGAACCCGGCCGGCTCACCCTGGAGTTCGATCCCCGCGGGCAACGCGTGAGCATCCGGCGCGCCAACAGCGGCAGTGAAGTGATGCGCGTGGATTTTCCCGCCGACGAGCCACCGCCCACCGTCGATCCCGATGCGCCCGGATTCGGCAATGCGATCTACGCGGTCGACCTGGGCCAGCAGACCTCCGCCGGCGGCTACGGCGTGGCCGACCTGGAGCTGCGCGAAGCCTGCGTGCAGCTGCATGTCTACGCCGCAGACGTTCCCCTCGGTACCTATCGGATCGTGATCGGTGGTGAGGATCGCGGCGAAGTCACCGTGGAGCAGCACAAAGATTACACGTATGGCGAAGTGTATTACCGCAGCCCCGCAGAAGACGGCAAGCGGACGCTGGACTTCGATCCCCGCGGCCAGCGCTTCGACATCGTGCAGAACGGCGTTGTCTTCCTGACCGGCGTGATGCCGACACAACCGACCCTGGTCGGCGACGACCAGCCCGGCAACGACGACGGCTGATGCGGTCCGCAGGCCGGTGCCTGCGGCTTGCCAATGTAGCGACGGTAGCCGCATGCTCCGGCGATCGGTCGCGGCCACTGGATGCCGCGCGCCCGGCAATTGACCCATTCACGCGCATGGCTGCTGGAAAATGACAAAGTACCTTTCACTGCTCCTGCTGATCCTTGGCTACGCCGGCGCCGCGTGCAGCGCAGCGCCGGCGACAATGCGACTGGACTACTACCATACCGGCACGGCTGCCACCGAAGTCTTCAGCGTGGACCGTGTCGTGATCGAGCCCCTGCCGTGGCCCGGCAATCCGTCCCAGGCCATCGATCAGTCGAACCTCGGCAAGTATTTCTTTGAAGTGCGCAGCAAGGCGTCCGGGAGGGTGCTCTTCTCGCGCGGATTTGCTTCCATCTATGGTGAATGGGAAACCACCGAGGAAGCCACGAAGACCACCCGCACCTTCAGCGAGTCACTGCGCTTTCCCGAGCCACAGGAACCCATCGAGATCGAGCTGAAGAAGCGCGACCCGCAGAACGCCTGGATGACGATCTGGAAAACCTCGATCGATCCAGCCGACATGTTTGTCGATCGTTCAAAACCCGTACCGCCGGCACCGCTGATCGAGATCCAGAAAATGGGCGACCCCGCGGACAAGGTCGACTTTCTCATCCTTGGCGAGGGCTATACCGCCGCAGAAATGGACAAATTCGTCGCAGACGCCCGGCGCATGACCGACGTCCTGTTTTCGATCGCACCGTTCAAGGAACACCGCAAGAATTTCAACGTCTGGGCGCTCTGCCCGCCGTCCGCGGAAAGCGGCGTGACGCGCCCCTCCACCGGCGTCTACCACGACTCACCGCTCGGTACCGCCTACGACACCTTCGGCTTCGAACGCTACATGCTTGCGTCCGACAACAAGGCCCTGCGCAAGATCGCCCAGTTTGCGCCGTACGAGTTCATCGAGATCCTCGCCAACAATCGCACCTACGGCGGTGGCGGCATCTTCAACCTGTACAGCACCGTCGCCGTCGACAATGCCTTCGCCAACTACATCTTCGTCCACGAATTCGGCCATCACTTCGCCGGCTTGACGGATGAATACTACGTAGCCGCATTCGCCGACGGCGGACTGCCCGAGGCGACGGAGCCCTGGGAGCCCAACGCCACCGCGCTGAAAGATCCAGCCAACTTCAAGTGGGCAGACCTCGTGACCGCCGGCACGCCGTTGCCAACACCGTGGAACAAGGAAAAATCCGAAGCCTACTGGCGCCAGATCGAGCAGCGGCGCGCCCAGCTGCGCAAGGAAAAGCGCCCGGAAAGCGAAATGGAAGCGCTATTTCGCGAACAGCTGGCGACAGAAAAGAAACTGTTCGCACGCGAGAAACACAAGGGTCACGTCGGCGCCTTCGAAGGCGCCGGCTACCGCGCCAAGGGCTATTACCGCTCGGAGGTCAACTGCATGATGTTCTCGCGTGTCGACTTCTTCTGCGCGGCATGCCGGCGCGCCATCGAGCGGGTGATCCAGATGTACTCCTCATCAACCGCCGCCTGAGTGCATCGGCGCTGCGCCGGCGCTACGCCGGCGCAGCGCTGCTCGCCGTGACGCGCGGTTTCGGCCTATGCTTGCGCTTCCTTTCAGGACGGACGTCATGCGCGAGCTGTATCCCGAGATCGAGCCCTATCGCACGCAGCGCCTTGCGGTCAGCGATATTCACGAACTGCACATCGAGGAATGCGGAAACCCCGAGGGATTACCAGTGGTGTTTCTGCACGGCGGCCCCGGTGCGGGCCTGTCCACCTTTCACCGGCGCTTCTTCGACCCCGCCCGTTACCGCATCATTCTTTTTGACCAGCGTGGCGCGGGCAAGTCCACGCCCCACGCCGACCTGCGTGACAACACCACCTGGCATCTGGTGGCCGATATCGAACGGATCCGCGAGCAGTTCGGTATCGAACGTTGGGTTGTCTTCGGCGGTTCGTGGGGTTCGACACTGGCGCTGGCCTACGCGCAAACCCATCCGGAACACGTCCTGGGTCTGGTGCTTCGTGGCATTTTCCTGGGCAGCGCCGGGGAAACACGCTGGTTCAATGAACTGGACGGCGGTGCACGCTGGATCTTTCCGGAACGCTGGCAACGTTATCTCGACCTGATTCCCCCCGAAGAGCGTGGCGACATGGTCGAGGCCTACTGGCGCCGTCTGAACAGCGACGATGAATCGGTCCGCGTGGCCGCGGCCCTGGCCTGGAGCTACTGGGAAGGCGGCTGCACCACGCTGGTCCACGACCCCGACGAACAGGGTGACTACGAGGAGCCTGCCCTCGCCGTCAGCCTGGCACGCCTGGAAGCTCACTACTTTCGCAACAACGTCTTTCTCGAGGCGGACCAGCTGCTGCGCAATGTGGAGCGCATCCGTGCAATCCCCGCCACGATCGTACATGGCCGCTATGACATCATCTGCCCCGTCAAGAGCGCCTTCGACCTCGCGCGCGCATGGCCTGAAGCCAGCCTGCACGTCGTGTTGGCCGGTCACAGCGCTGCCGATCCGGCCATCGTCGACGTGCTGGTCAGTGCCACTGACGCGCTCGCGGACCAGTTCGCTTGATCCCCCCTGACCGTTCCATTGACCGGCTCGCTAACCGCCAGCAGAGGGCCACCGTGCGCCAATTGACGAATCGGCGACGCTGGGCGTAGAACGGGTCGGCAAGATCCAGCCCTCCGCGTCGCCACCGGCGCGGAGGCCAAATTGGCCGGCGCCCGCCTGAACGCCGTGGTTGATGGGGTCCGATGCAGCCGCCACTTCATCCGACGTCGCCCGGACGTACCGCGGAACCCTCGCGTCCGTCGGTTGCCACCAACATCCAGCGGGATGCGGCCTTTGACGATCTTGCCGCGCTCGCTGCCCAACTCGCCGACGCGCCAGCCGCCGGTGTGTGGCTGGCGGACGGTACCCAGTGGCGACCGCTCGGCCACTGGGGCGATCCTCCCGCACTCGCAGCCATCCGTCCCTGGCTGGACGCCACGCTCAAGCAATCGCAACCGCTGATCACTCTCGATACCGATAGCGACCCCAGCCACGCAAACAGCGCGGCGACGGTCCCGCCGCTTTTTTTGCCGGTTTGCGTTTTGCCGACGCCTCCGGAAGCACGGCGGGCGTACTCTGCGTCACCGATACCCGTCCTCATCGCCGGGAGACCGGCCTGGCCACGATCCTGCCGCTGCTGGGGCGTCAGGTGGCCGCGCGGTGCGAACTCCAGCGCCTTTCCCACAACAGCACCGGCGCGCAACGCGAACAGATGACCCGCACGCTGTATGCGGCGCGCCAGCTTGCCGCCATCGTCGAGTCCGCCGGTGACGCCATCATCGGAAAAGACATGGAAGGCACCATCACGTCGTGGAACCGCGGCGCCGAGTCCATCTTCGGCTATTCCGCGCAGGAGATCGTCGGATCGTCCTTCGCCCGCCTGGTGCCGGCCGACCTGATTGACCAGGAAGCGAACCTGCTCGCCCGCGTTCGGCGTGGCGAGCACGTCCCTCATGTCGAGGGCGCACGTATCACGCGGGATGGCCAGCGCATCATCGTTTCGCTGGCCCATTCACCCATCCGCGACGCCAACGGCAACATCATCGGGGTCGCCACCATCGCCCGCGACGTGACGCCGCGCAAGGAGCGCGACCGCGAAGTGGCGCGGCTGTCGCGGCTTTACGCGGCATTGAGCGAAGTCAGCCAGGCCATCGTCGAGGCCTCCACGCGCGAGTCGCTCCTCACCGCCATCTGCCGCATCCTGGTGGAATCCGGCGGGTTTCGCCTGGCCTGGTTCGGCTGGCATTCGCCGCAAACGCAACGACTCGATCCGATTGCCGCCTGGGGCGACGAGAACGGCTGGCTGAAAACGGCGGCCATCTACGCGGACGATCGCCCGGAGGGCCGCGGCCCGTCCGGCCGGGCCTTCCGTAGCGGCCGGCCGTACATCAGCTGCAATCTGCTGGAAGATCCGGACACCCTGCCCTGGCGCGCCGAACTGCTCAGGCGCGGATTCCGTTCCGCCGCCGCCTATCCGATCCGACTCAAGGGCCAGGTTCGCGGCACGCTCAGCGTCAGCTCGGAAGACCCCTGGTTCTTCCGCGACAAGGAAATTGCGCTGCTGGAAAAAGCGGCCGACGACGTCTCGTTCGCGCTGGACAATTTCGAGCGCGAGAACGAGCGGCGCGCCGCCGAAGTGATCGCCGAAGACGAACGGCTGTTTTCCGAGACCATGATCGAAAGCATGCCGGGCGTGCTGTTCTTCTACGACAACACGGGCCGGTTCCTGCGCTGGAATCGCAATTTCGAGACGGTTTCCGGCTACAGCTCGCGGGAAATCGCCGGCATGCATCCGCTGGATTTCTTCGCCGACGACGACAAGCCACTCCTGGCCGCCCGGATTGCCGAAGTGTTCGAGCGCGGCGATTCCTACGCGGAGCTGCCGCTGCGCGGCAAGGACGGGACGTCCACGCCCTATTTCTTCACCGGCAAGCGCGTGGAATTTTCCGGCACGCCGTGCCTGGTCGGGATGGGCATCGACATCTCCGGCAGAATGCGCGCCGAGGCCGCCCGGCTGGCGAGCGAAGCGCGCTACCGGACGCTGTTCCACTGCGCGCCAGACGGTATCCTGATTGCCGATCCCACCAGCACCTACCTCGATGCCAATGACAGCATGTGCCGCATGCTGGGGTATGCGCGCGAAGAGTTGATCGGAAAGCATGCCACCGACATCGTTGTTCCTGACGAACAGCCCAACATCGCACCGGCATTGACCGCTATCAAGGGCCATGCGGACTATCACCGCGAGTGGCAGATGCGGCGCAGCGACGGCAGCATTTTCCCCGCCGATGTCATTGCCACCCTGATGCCGGACGGAAACCTGCTGGGCCTGGTGCGTGACATCACCGAACGCAAGCGCGCTGACCTGGCGCTGCGCCGCAGCGACAATCGCTTCCGCGCCATCTTCGAGATGGCCGGCATCGGCATCGCCCTGGTCGATCCCGACGATGGTCGCATCCTGCGCTGCAATCGCGCGCTGGCGGACATGCTGGGCTACTCGACGGCGGAACTGTGCGACCGGCGTGTCCATGACGTGAGCTATCCCGATGATGACGTCGTCGATCGCCAGCTGTGGGGACTGATGCTGTCGGGCGAAACGGACCGCATTCAGATGGAGCGCCGGTATCTGCGCCGCGACGGTGGCGTCGTGTGGGTGCTGCTGACCGCGACCATCGTGCGGGACATCGCCGGCGACCGCCCCTTCGTGATCGGCATGATGGAAGACATCTCCGTACGCAAACGTGCCGAGCTGGCATTGCGCGAACTCAACGAGACACTTGAGCAGAAGGTCGCGGTGCGCACGGAAGAACTGCAGATCGCCCTTCAACGCGCCGAGGGCGCCGATCGCCTCAAGACGGCCTTCCTCGCTGCCATGTCGCACGAGCTGCGCACGCCGCTCAACTCCATCATCGGCTTCACCGGCATCATGCTCAATGCCCTGGCAGGTCCACTGACTGAGGAGCAGACCCGGCAACTGGGCATGGTGCGCAGCAGTGCACGCCACCTGCTGGAGCTGATCAACGACGTGCTGGACCTGTCCAAGATCGAAGCCGGCCAGCTCATCGTGCGGTTTGTTCCCTTTGATATGCGTGCGTCGCTGGAGCGGGTCACCGAGTCGGTGCGTCCGTTGGCCGACAGGAAGGGACTCCAACTGACGCTGGTGATGGACGAGCGGCTGGGTGAGTTCACCAGCGACCAACGCCGCGTCGAGCAGATCGTGCTCAATCTCCTGGGCAACGCGATCAAGTTCACCCGCACTGGCGGTATCACGCTGACAGCCGACTGCCTGGTCTCACTGCCGTCGCCGCTGCTGCGGCTGCGCGTGATCGACACGGGCATCGGCATCAGCGAGGCCGACCTCGCGGTGCTGTTCCAGCCCTTCCGTCAGGTCGACACGGGACTGTCGCGCCAGACCGAAGGAACCGGCCTTGGCCTGGCCATCTCACGCCGCCTGGCGCATCTGCTCCACGGCGAGATTCTGGCCGAGAGCGTGCCCGGCCGGGGCAGTGCGTTCACGCTGACTCTTCCCCTCCAGGCGCCAGTAACGTCATGACCACCACCGTGCTGTTGATTGAAGACAACGAGCAGAACCGGTACCTGGCGACGTTCCTGCTTGAGCGCCACGGCTACCGCGTGGTTGCGGTGAACGACGGCCTGAGCGGTGTGGAGCAGGCGCGCTCGTGCCGTCCTGATGTGATCCTGCTGGATATCCAGTTGCCGGTAATGGACGGCTACGCTGTGGCGCGGGCGCTGCGCCAGATTGCACACCTGGAGAATATTCCCATTGTCGCTGTGACATCCTATGCGATGCCGGGTGATCGCGAGAAAGCCCTGGAAGCCGGCTGCGACGGCTATATCGAAAAGCCCATCAACCCCGATACCTTCGTGTCCGAAATCGCCGCCGTGCCACGCCCTGGACGGCCCTGCGCGGAGGAACCATGACGCATGTCCTGGTAGTCGACGACAACGACGAGAATCGCTATTACCTCACCGTACTGCTGGGAGCAAATGGCTGCCAGGTCGACGTCGCGCAGAATGGTGTCGAAGCCCTGAGAAAGGCCCGTGAGGCACCGCCGGACATCGTGATATCGGACCTCCTGATGCCCATCATGGACGGCTACACCCTGCTGCGGCACTGGAAGACCGATGATCGTCTCCGGCACGTGCCCTTCATCGTCTACACCGCCACCTACACCGATCCGGACGACGAAAGCCTGGCCGTGCACCTGGGCGCCGACGCCTTCCTGCGCAAACCCAGCGAACCCGACGATTTCCTTCGCCAGATGCGGGCCGTACTCGCGTCCACGGCGGCCGGCCAGGCAGCGGAACCCGTCGAGGACGAAATGGCGTCGCTGCAGCAATACAGCCGCACCCTGGTCCGCAAGCTGGAGCGGCGCTCGCTGCAGCTGGAGGAAAGCAACCGTGCCTTGCAGCGCGATATCGCCGAGCGGACTCGCATCGAGGAATCGCTGCGCCTGCTCAGCTCCGCAGTGCTGCAGGCGCACGAATCGGTGACGATCACCGACGCCAACCTCACGCCACCAGGACCAAGGATCCTGTTCGTGAACCCGGCGTTCTCGACGATGACCGGCTACGCCGAGCTGGAGGTCGTCGGCAAACCGCTGCAGCTGCTGCACGGTGCCCGCACCGATGCCAGCGTCATCGGGCGCATGAACGACACGCTGGCACGGGGCGAGGTGTTCGACGGCGAAGCCATCTACTGTCGCAAGGACGGTACCGAGTACATCCAGGAATGGCAGATCGCGCCGATACGCAACACGGTTGGCGTGGTCACTCACTTCGTCGCCATCCAGCGCGATATCACCGAACGCCGGCGCAACCAGGAACGCATTGCCCGGCTCAGCCGCGTGCGCGCCGTGATCGGCGGTATCAGCTCAGCGATGCTGCGCCTGCACGACAGGGACGAACTGCTGCGCGAAGCCTGCCGAGTTGCGGCCACCGAAGGCGTGTTTCCACTCGCCTGGGTCACAGTGCCAAACCCGGAAACTCAGCAGTTCGATATCGTCGCCCATGAGGGCGTGGAACCCCAGGCGTCGGCGATTGTGGAACTGGCGCGTCGCGGCTCACTGCTGGGAGACGATCGGCCATCGGTGCGCGCAGCGCGCGAGAAGCGGCCGGTGATTATCCGGGATGTGGCCACCGAGCCCAGTCTGGCGCCGGTTCGCGATGCACTGCTCGACCGTGGTTTCCACGCAGCTGCCGCGCTGCCGCTCATCGTCGATGACGCCACTGTCGCTGTCTTGATACTGGTGGCCGGCGACCGGGCCTGGATGGACGAGGAGGAGATCGCACTGCTTACCTGGCTGGCCAACGACCTGTCATTCGCGCTGGATCACATTCAGAAATCGCAGCGCCTGGAATATCTGGCGTTCTACGACGCGCTCACCGGACTACCCAACGCGCGCCTGTTCCACGACCGGCTGGAGCAGTTCATCCACGCGGCACGGCAGGAACAGGGCAAGGTCTGTATTGCAGTCCTGGACCTGGAGAATTTCACCCACGTCAATGACCAGCATGGCCGTCCGCTGGGAGACGCCGTGCTGCGCGCCATCGCGGCGCGGCTGAGCGAAGCGTTGGTGGAACCCTTCACCCTTGGCCGGATCAGCGCCGACACGTTCGCCGCTGCCAGTCCCCGGAATCCCGGCCAGATCGCCACGGACCTGCACGACCAGCTGCGTGCGGCACTGGAGCGCCCGTTGGACGTCGGCGATCGCACGGTGCACTTGTCCGCGCAATTTGGCATCGCGTTGTTTCCGGAAGACGGCGACGACGGCAAATCGGTATTCCACAATGCCGAGGCTGCCCTGAAGCTGGCCAAGTCGACCGGACAACGCTGCGTTTTCCACGCACCCGAACTGCACGCCCGCATCGCCCAGCGGTTGGAGATGGAGAACCAGCTGCGCATCGCGGTGGAGCGCGAGCAGTTCGTCCTGCGCTACCAACCACGTATCAACATGCACAGCGGTGAACTCGTCGGTGCCGAGGCGCTGATCCGCTGGCAGCATCCCGGGCGGGGGTTGCTCGAACCTTCCGGTTTCATCCTGCTCGCGGAGGAAACCCACCTGATTGTCCCGATAGGCGCCTGGGTGATCGAAACCGTTTGCGCGCAGCAGGCCGCATGGCTGGCAGCCGGCATCGGTGCGGTTCCCGTCGCGGTGAATCTGTCATCCGTACAACTGGCGCACACCAATCTGCTCAAGACCGTCGCCGATGCCCTGCGCCGTCACAACCTGGACCCGAAATTCCTCGAACTGGAGCTCACGGAAAGCGCGGTCATGGTCGAGCCGGATCTGGCGACGCGCACCCTGCGCTCGCTCCGCCAGCTGGGCGTACGCCTGGCATTGGACGACTTTGGCACTGGCTATTCCTCACTGGCCTATCTGCGCCGGTTTCCCTTTGACACCGTCAAGATCGACCGCAGCTTCGTCACCCACATCACCCAGAATGCCGAAGACGCGGCGATAGCCACCGCCGCCATTGCGATGGCGCACCGGCTGAACCTGACCGTCGTGGCCGAGGGCGTCGAGACACAGGGGCAGTTCAACTTCCTTCGGTCCAACGCCTGCGATGAAATGCAGGGCCACTATTTCAGCGCCGCCGTCGACGCGGCCACGTTCGAAGGCCAGCTGCGCAGTAGCCGGCGTCTGCCGCTGACGGAAAATGAAACTGCCGGTAACCGCACCGTGCTGCTGGTCGATGACGATCCGGCGATCCGCGCGTCCTTGTCCCGCCTGCTTCGCCGCGACGGCTACACCATCATCACCGCGGACGGAGGCAGAGAAGGTCTTGAGAAACTCGCTGTCCATCCCGTGCAAGTCGTGATTTCCGACCAGCGGATGCCAGGAATGTCGGGCACGGATTTTCTCGACACCGTGCGCCAACTGTATCCGGATACGGTGCGCATCATTCTTTCCGGATACACCGATTTCCAGGTGGTGGCCGAATCGGTGAATCGCGGTGCCGTCTTCCGCTTCCTGACCAAGCCCTGGGACGACGAACTGCTGCGCGAGCAGGTGCGCGACGCCTTCCGTTACTACCGGCCCGATAGCCGATCAACTCCGGCGGCCTCGCACTGAAGCGTTCCGCCGGTCGGTCGCAGGCGGCGCGCAAAGAACGACAGAATCTCATCGCGTGCCTGCACGGTCGGCTGGCCTTCCTCATCGATCAGGTGCGCCGTGACGACGCTGTGCGGGCCATTGACGACCTCGTCGAAGAACGGCGACAGCCCTTCAGCCCGGGCAGCGCTGTCCGGCAGCACCCGCGCTTCGAACCGGTCGCCCAGCGCCCGGGCATAGGCGTCAAACCGCTGCGCGCGGCAATACCGGTCACCTTCAAAACGGTACGCCAGCACGGTGAGATCCTCACGCTCAAGGCGACAACGTATCGCCGCCAGTTCTTCCGGCGCACTCTCGATCCCTCCCGGGTCATCCAGCGGCAGCGTCGGCTGCGACAGGACCGGTGCGAGCATCGCCGGCTCCAGCATCATCGTCAGCGCAAAATTGCCGGTGAAGCACATGCCGATGGCCCCGACGCCCGGCCCGCCGCATTCGGCGTTGGCCAGCCGGGCCAGTGCGCGCAACCACTGCGTGACGGGGCTGGACTGGTTCGCGGCGAAAGCGCGGAATTCAGCGCTCACGCAGGCGCGCCGGAACACCGCCTTGGCCTCTTCGGCGTCCGGAACGGCACCGTCGCGGCCGAACAGCGATGGCAGATAGACCGTGAAGCCGGCGTCCCGGACCCAACGGCCAAAGCGCGCGACCTCGGGGCTGATACCGGGCATTTCCGTCATCACGATGACGCCGGGCCCACGGCCGGCCACGTGCACAGTCTTGCTCACATCGTTGAGGGTGATGGTCCGTGCGACGAAGTCATCCAGCGAATCGTGCACGCGATGCGGTGCGGGCGACGGCATGTTCAACGCTTCCCAGAAGCCGGATCGGCGGTGCACCATTCCAACCGGTGGGCGCCATCGCGCCCAGCGTCGGTTTTGTCCTCTTTCAGGCTTTTTTGGTCATGCGTGATTTCACCGTACTGGTCATGCCCGGCGCCTTTGCCAGCAGCGTCGCAGCTACGCTGGACATGCTCGATGCCGCCGCCCGCCTGGCGCCGCGGCTGCAGCATGCGCCGCCACGCTGGCGCGTGGTGTCGCCGGGTGGCGGCCGCATCGCGCTACGCGGCGGCCTGATGCTGGAGACGGCGCGCATGACGCGTCGGCCGCGCCGGGATCGCTCGGTGTGGGTCATTCCCGGGCTCGGCGAGGAGGATCCCGAAGCACTCATCCGGCGCCTGGACGCCGATGACGCGCGCGCCGCGGCACGCGCGATCCGCTGCCACGTCGCGCAACACGGCGAAGTCGCTGCCGCCTGCTCGGCCGTGTACCTGCTGCACGCGGCAACCGTGCTGGACCACCGTCGCGTCACCACATCCTGGTGGCTGGCGTCCACCCTGCAGCAACGGGCCACGTCGTGCACCGTCGACGCCGACCGCATGGTCTGCGTTGATGGGCCGATCTGTACCGCGGGCGCCGCGTTCGCGCAGAGCGACCTGATGCTGCACCTACTGCGCACGCGCTTCGGCACTCCGCTGGCCGATGCCGTGGGCAAGGTGCTGCTGATCGACGCACGGCAGGCACAGGCGCCCTACGCGATTCCTTCGCTGCTGGCCAGCGGCAATGCCCTGGTGCGCCGCCTGACCGAACGCATCGAAACAGGCTTGCCGGCCCTCCCCAGCATGGCGCAGCTGGCGCGGGAACAGGCGATGTCCGTCCGCACCCTGTCGCGCCACGTGCGTGCCGCGACAGGCAAGGCGCCCCTGGCGCTCGTCCAGAGCATCCGCCTGAGCCGCGCCCGGCACCTGATCGAAACCAGCCGGCTGAGCATCGACGCCATCGCAGCGCAGGTCGGCTACGAAGACGCCACCGCGCTGCGACGGCTGATGCGCAAGGCCGCCGGCGCCAGCCCGCGCCAGTTCCGATGCGCCTTGCACAGGGAATGACTCAGGGAAATCCGTCCCCGACGCGGCGAAGTGCATCCGGATCGACCAGTTCGATCTGTCCGTAGTGCCGTTTGAGCAGGCCGCGGGTTTCAAATTCCCCCAGCACTTCACTCACAGTCTGGCGCGTCACCGATAGCATCGCTCCCAGCTGCTCCTGGTTCACGCTGATCCGGCGCTGCGCATTGCCCGGCCTGAGCATGCCGTAGCCCTCCGACATCGCCAGCAGGCGCCGTGCAATGCGGGCCGGTGCCGGCAGCAGCGCCATTTCCTCCACCCCGGTGAAGACGGCACGGATTTTCTCGGCCACCAGCGCACCCATGTGGCGCCAGAGCGAAGGATCTTCCGCCAGCAGCTTTTCCAGCGTTTCCCGCGGGATCCGCAGGAAGGTCGTCGCCACCCGCGTGTCGGCGTTGTGGGTGCGCGGACCACCATCGAAGAACGCGATTTCGCCGAACCATTGCGGCGGCTCCACCACGCTCAGGACGGCCTCGCGCCCATCGGCGCTGGTAGCGCCGACGCGGACCGCACCTTCCAGCACGCAGTACAAGCCGTCGTTGGCATCGCCGCGCGTGAACAGCCGCGTCCCCGCCGGAACCCGTCGGGTTGTCGCCGCATCGAGCAGGCGCTGGCGCACCGGCTCGGGCAGCGTCGCAAACCAGCGGCCGCGATCAAGCAGCGGCCGAAGTGCTGCCGCATCCAGGTTCTGCCGTTTTCCGTCCACCGTCATGAAGAAGGCCCGTGTTCGTCCGCAGCGGTGCAATCGTCGGCTAGCCGACAGACGGGCGCCATCGTATCCCGGGAGCATGCCGGTCTGTCAGCAACCGGAGCCTCGTCCATGAAGACACTGACTGACCATCTGGCCCACTACGCGGCCTATCACCGCGACGCGCGCAATATCGCCACCCATTTCGTCGGCATTCCGATGATCGTCGTGTCGATCGGCATCCTGCTGGCCCGTCCCAGCCTCATCGTCGCCGGCGTGCCGCTGGCGCCGGCAACCCTGGCAGTGGTCCTGGCTGCGCTGTTCTATCTCCGCCTGGATCACCGCTTCGGACTGGTGATGGCGGCCCTCTTTGTCGGCCTGCTGTGGCTGGCGCACGGCGTCGCCGCGCTGCCGACAGCCATCTGGCTCGGGCTGGGCATCGGGCTGTTCGTGGTTGGTTGGATCCTCCAGTTCGTCGGACACTACTTCGAAGGCCGGAAGCCGGCATTCGTGGACGACCTCAGCGGGTTTATCGTCGGTCCCCTGTTCGTGGTGGTCGAGGCCGCGTTCCTCCTGGGTCTGCGTCCCGGCTTGCGCCAGGCGATCGAATCACGCGTCGGGCCGGTCCGCCGCGGTACGGCCATTGACCCGGCCCGCCAGGGGCACTGACGGCCTCGCTTGCATCACATGCCCGATCAGCGGATGGTGTCCATGCCCCTTGCGCCGTCGGAGAGCCAACGCGTGAGCAGCGTCTGTGTTGCCGGAGCCGGCAGTATCGGCTGCTACGTCGGAGGCCGCCTGGCGGCAACCGGTGCCAATGTACAGTTCATCGGCCGCGACCGTCTCGGCGCCGAAGTAGCCGGCCATGGACTGCACCTGACCGACTATCGCGGTGCTCACTGGCATGTGCCACCCGAGGGCGTGCACTGGAACCCGACCGTCGCGCCCGCCGCCGATGCGGACCTGGTGCTGGTCACCGTCAAATCCGCCGCGACGCGTGAAATGGCCCACGCCTTGGCCGAAGTCATTCCGCCGCACGCGGTCATCATCAGTTTCCAGAACGGCATCCGCAATGCGGAAGTGCTTCGCACGGTTCTGCCCAACCACCGCGTGATCGCCGGCATGGTGCCGTTCAATGTGCTGCATCGGGGCAACGGCCAGTTTCACCAGGGTACCGAGGGCGTACTCGATGTCGAGCGGCACGCGGCACTGGCACGCTACCTGCCGCTGTTCGTCCGCTCCGGCCTCGCCCTGACGCAGCACGCGCAGATGCTGTCGGTGCAATGGGCCAAGCTGTTGCTCAACCTCAACAACCCGATCAATGCGTTGTCCAATATGCCGCTCAAGGCCCAATTGTCACAACGCAGCTACCGGCGTTGCCTGGCATTGGCGCAGCGCGAGGCGATGGCGCTGATCCTGCGTGCCGATATCCGGCCGGCGCGCCTCACCCCGCTGCCGCCGCACTGGATCCCCCGTCTGCTCGATACACCCGATGCCCTCTTCCGGATCCTGGGCAACCGCATGCTCGCGATGGACCCGCTCGCCCGTTCGTCCATGTGGGACGACCTGCAGTCCGGCCGCATTACCGAGGTGGACTGGATCAACGGCGAAGTCGTCCATCTCGCGCGCAGCTTCAACGATCATGCGCCGGTCAACGAGCGCCTGGTCACCCTCATCCGCGACGCCGAGCAGGGCGGACGCCGGGAATGGAGCGGCCCCGCGCTACTCGACGAACTCGAACGGGCAGCCGCTGCCTGTCGCGCACCGGGCGCGTTGCAACATCATCTGTAGCAGCAAGGCCGGCGTCTCAGCGATAGATCTCCACCACCTTCATCACGCCCTGCACCAGCATCACGCCGTTCCAGACCAGGCTCTTGCCTTGCGGCTTGTCCGCGCCCGCCAGGATCACGACCGGCCGTGCGGGAATGCTGTCATCCAGCTCAAGGAACTTGGCGAGGTTCTTCAGCGTATTGCTGCGATCCTCCGAGGACTCCTTCAGCACGCTCACCTTGTTCTCGACGAACTGCGATCCGCCGGCCTCCTCGCCGATGATCAGGTTGGAGATCTCATCAACTGTGCGGTCGGTCGGAATAGTCCGGTAGTACATCGGGGTCTCCTTGGTCGTCGCCGAGGCTCAGGGCTGGCAATTGATCAGCACGCCGGCATCGGACAGTGCCTTGTTGATCCTGGCCACGTCCGCTGCGCTGGCGTCGCGATTCAACTGGCGCAGCTGTGCGGCAATCGCCGTTGCGTTGTCCTTGTTCGCATCGCTCACGCTCAGATTCAGCGCATTGGCTGCGGTCAACATGGCCGGTGCCGTGCGTTTGGGATTGCTCGACATCAGGCTGCGCGTCGTGCAGGCCTTCAGGTCGGTCTCCTGCGGCGTGAGCTGCACGATATCGCGCGTCTGCTGGATCTCCGCCTCTGCGTCGCTCTGGATACCCTTGGACGTGGTGTGGATGTAGGTGATCGCCGACAGCAACGTGCCGGCACGCTCGTAGGCCTGCAGGTCGCGGAAGGCATTGTCGCCGGCGTAATCCTGCAGGTTGCCGCGCATGCCGTTCTCGATCTGCAGCCGCACCTGCGCGCGGTTGGCATCCATCGCCGCCACCAGCGCCAGTACGGTCTGCTCGTAGAAGAGGGTCTGGTCAATCACCGCCGCGCCCCCCGTCAGCAGAGTTCCCGCGGCGGCGTAGTTGGTCTTGGCAGTGACGCTGTCGGTCAAGGTACCGGCCACGCCCAGCGCCAGCCCGGCCAGGCCGGTAGCCAGATCCATCACCGACTTGTCACGCCGGAGGCCCGCCACGTAGCCCTCGTACAGCTGGTCGATCAGCACCAGGCGCCGCTGCAGGATCTGATTCCGGATATCCGGCGTCTGCGCGGCCAGCAACTCCTGGCCGGCCAACGGGAAACTGGGATTTGTATCATTGGCCGGCTGGTCCAGGGTCGACACCGGACCACCACGGATAGCCCGGCCGCACCCCGCCAGTCCGACCAGGCCCGCCAACACCATCACCCGCACGATACGCCAGACAAAACGCACTTCCATGGTCGCCTCCTTCACAGGCCCCGGCGCAGAGCGCGCTGATAGCGGGGTCAGGCTGAAGCTGGCGCGTCGGACGCGGTCCTCTCACGCAATGGGTCACCTCCGCTGTCCCTGGCGCCTGCGCAGCCATGCCAGATCGGCCGCCATCGCCGCCGCGCATGCCGCTTCCATGGGGCGGCAGGTACTCGCCACGTCTCTTCCCAGGTCCGTCAGCTGTGCGCCCCCACCACCCTTGCCACCGGCGAGTGTTTCCACCACAGGACCGAACACGCTGTTCGGGGTGTCGACCAGTTGCCAGGACGATTCCTTTGTGATTCCCGCCGGGCGCCGATCGACGCCGTAGCCCTGACGCGGCATAGTGGCGCCGCACGCTTGCGATCGCATGTGCGTTGTAAACCCTCGGACGCCACTATCGCATCCACCCCGCCACCGTATCCACGAGACCAGGCAGGTCGTATGAGAACGTCGCTGACCGTCGTGTGCCTCACCCTCGCTGTACTGTTCTCCTGCCCCGCGTCCACCGCGACTCCTGTCCAGGGCAGCCCCGATTTCACCGCTGCAGCCGCTACGGCCCAGAAAGCGGTCGACGAGGGGACTATTCCATCCGCTGCCGTCGCGGTGGCGGTCCGCGGCAAGATCATTTACGAAGCGGGATTCGGCTACGCCGACAAGTCCAGGCAACGAAAAGCGGACGCCACGACGCCATATCCCATTGCCTCGGTATCGAAGGCCATTGTCGCGACAGCCTTGATGACCCTCTACGAGAAGCAGGCTATCGCCCTCGACGCGCCCGCGCTGGGTTATCTGGATCCCGCGACGTTCGTGCGGCCGGCCGACGAACCGCGCTACTCCGTTGCGCAGGTTCTCACCCACACCTCGGGCTTGCCGACCTACGCCACCATCGACTGGGAAGCTGCTGCCGGACACCCGTCGAATCTGGCAGGCCGCGTTGCCACCTATGGATTCGTCGCCTGGCCGCCGGGCGAGAATTTTGAGTATTCCAATCTCGGTTACGGGCTGCTGGGCGAGATCATCGCGGCACGTGGCGGAACCAGCCTCGCGCGCTACCTCGACAAGTCGGTTTTCCGTCCGCTGAAAATGCGCAACAGCGCGCTGCCGGAGGGGACCGGCGCCCCACCGCGCGCCGCAGTGAAGTACGACCCCGCCGGCAATCCGCTGCCGCCAACGCGCAACGACACGCCCGGTGCAGGCAACATCTACGCCAGCGCCCGCGACCTCGCCCACTTCGGCATCTTCCACCTGGCTGAACGCCCACGCGAATCGAACAAACCCCTGAGCGAAGCGACCCGGCACCTGATGCGCACCTACCGCGAGCCCAACGCCGCCTATCGCTACTACGGCGGCGCGAACTACGGCCTGGGCTGGTATCACCGCACCCGGCAGGACAAGGCGCCGGTCGTCGTGTGGCACGAAGGCGGCATGCCGGGTGCCAGCGCCTTGCTGCTGCTACTGCCGGAGCAGCACCTGGTCATCAGCGTGCTGATCAACACCAACGACAAGAACGATGTTGCCCAGGCGGTGGCGCAGCAACTGGTGAACAGTATCGACCGGTCCCTGCCGCCGCTGCGCTTCGATCCGGTGGAAGACTTCCTGCCCTATGCCGGCGGCGCCCCCTGGGAGGGGACCTGGAAAGGCGAGCTCGTCATCGACGGCGACACCCACGCGTGCAGCCTGACTTTCAATACCAACGGAACTCTGCGCCTGGACCTGCCCACGAAAAACCCCGAACTGCTCGCCGCCAGCAATGAGCTGCGCGCGCTGACGCAAGGCGACCTGTTGATCGGAACGGCCGTAGGAACCCTGCCCGCGCGTGACGTCGCACAGAAAAAGGGCGGGTACATCCTGATCCGTCTCATCCGGCACGGTGACACGCTGAAGGGCTTCTTCGTCGCCTACGCCGCGCCGGAAGGCCTGCGCCACCTCTATCCCTTCGCAGTGACGCTTCGTCGCGCCGACGGCCGTTGATGCATCGGGTACAGGCCGGCGCCTCACATCACAGCGAGCAAGCCGTGGCTCTGCGTATCGCGCGGCCTCGGAAAACGGGGTTTGGGACACAACTCCCAGACCACCGCACACTCGTTGGCCTCGACGGGTGCGCCGAGGTCCGCATCCGGGACGTACTGCATGGCCTTGCCGTAGACGCGCAGGCCGCCATCGACGATTTCCACGCCCATCGCCACCGATGAATTCCAGGGCGCCGGAAGGTGCCGGTGCAAATCAATCGCCGTCCCGGCGGTACCCATCCAGAGAAAGGCGTGTTCGTCCGTATGCGGCAGCTCGTCCGGCCACCACTCGGCCGGCCGGAAACAGCTGCCTGCCTGGAAGATGCCGTCACAGGCGTTGACCATGCCGCCGTCGAACGCGGCCGGCAGCAACTCGACCAGCGAACGCGGCTCGCCACGCCACAGCACCGGTCGCGAACGTGCTCCTGAGAAGATAGCGCCAGCCTGGAGTTCACCGCTCATCGCGTTGCAGCACGATGCTTCCGCGGACAGCAGTGTCGGCGCCGACGCTAGGTCCGGCCAGTACACCGCATGCGTCCGACGTCCCTGCTGCCCGGTGCCCGCCACCCGTGTTCCGTGCACCGCCCGGGGCGTCACCTGGGAAAGGCCGCCGGTGCGCAGCTCGCGCAGGTCACCATTGGGCTCCCACACGATCGGCTGCACGGGAGTATGCATCCCATTCGTTCCGACACCGCAGCAGTGCTGACCGTCCGTACCCCAGGCCATGCTGTGGAGATAGCGATGCGCGGCCAGGTACTGCGGTTCACGCGTCCCACCCGTCAGGTGGCTCCACCGCGCGGCGCGCAGGCCACCGGCTGCAGCTCTGACAGCTCCGGCGATCACGCCGCGGCGGAGCCCGCCGAACGCAACCCATTGGCCGCCGCAAGTCACCACCGCGCCGATGCCGCTGCGTTCCCAGGTGACGGCCGTATCGTCCATGGCTTCCGTCGTATCCGGCCACAGCCGTCCGCGCCCGATCACTGCCCCGTTCGCGCTGCCCAATGCCACGACGTCGCTCACATCGGCCGGTCGCTCGAAGGTCGTCACTTTCCAGGCACGCGCCGGCGGCGTGTCGATACTGTCTACCGCAATCACGTTCGTTCTCCGCCTACACCCAACAGATCGGCGTACGGGCCTTGCGCGGGCCACGTACGCAGCAACGGATACGTCGCGGAGGCAGTCACTCCGCCACGCCGAACGGTGAAACACGAATTCGACCCTCAGGCCGCCACGACTTCCTGCATCACTTCGATGCGATTGCGGCCCGCGCTCTTGGCGCGGTAAAGGGCGGCATCCGCGCGGGCCATCAGCGAGGCCTCCGTATCGCGCGAGGGATCGAACACGGCGATGCCAATGCTGATCGTTACCGGCACCCCGGGCAGGGGCGAGGCATTGCACCCGGCAATCGCGGTGCGGACGCGCTCGGAAATGCGCCGGGAATCTTCGATACCCGCCCCCGGCAGCAGGGCCACGAACTCATCGCCGCCCCAGCGCGCCAGATGATCGCCGCTGCGCAGCTCTGCCGAGATGATGCATGCGACGGTTTTCAGGCAGTGGTCCCCGCTGTGGTGGCCAAAAGCGTCGTTGACTTCCTTGAAGTGATCCACGTCGAGGAACAGCATCGCCAATCCGCCGTCGCCCTCGCGCGAGGCATCGATCAGGCCGTGCAGGCGGCCTTCCAGCGCGCGCCGGTTGAGTAGTCCCGTGAGTTCGTCGTGCTCGGCGATTTCACGCGCCTCGTCGCGCTCGTAGCGCACCCGAACCAGACGGTCGGCCAGCCCCAGCACCAGCACGGCCGATTGCAGCAGCACGCCGAAGGCGTAGAGATAGGTCATGTCCAGGTCGATCGCACCGGCGGCCTGGAGCACCCGCAGGAAGCTGCCCACGGTCATGGGCACCCAGCCGGCCAGGAAGAAGTAGGCGTACCGGTCGCGCTGGGTGACCGCCACATAGACGCCCACGGCGATCAGCGCCGGGAAAACCCAGAACACGGCCGATGCCAGCAGGATGGCGTAGCGGGGAATCGGCCACGGCGACAGCAGCAATACGGCCGCCGCTGCAAGGAACACGTTGCGCAACCCGTTGCACCAGGGCACCAGCCGCGGCGCCTGCCGCTGCAGGTTCAGGAAATCGCGCGCAAATCCCAGCGCCAGCGCGATCACCAGGGAAAAGATCACCCACTGCCCGTGAATACCCAGCGCCGCCAGCACGCTGGCGCCGGGCAGCCGGTACAACACGCCGGAATTCGACGTCATCAGCGCCAGCCAGGCGAGGGCGAAAATCGCGTACTGGGCGTAGATGCGCTCCCGTACCACCAGCCAGAAGCAGCCCGTCACAAGAACGAGCGAGGCCAGCGCGGTATACAGGGCCGTGGCCAGGAGGACGATGCCCCGTTCCTTTCGCTGCCAGGCCGGCGCATCGTGCAACGCAACATCAACGATCGCGCGATGCTGGTGGGCGAAATGCAGCAGCAGGCGCGTACCCGGCGAAAGATCCGCCGGCAAGGGATAGACCAGCGCCACGGGCGATGCATCCGCATCGTCGTCCGGCTGCAGCTTGTTGCGGACCCGACGCTGACCGTCGGGAAGAACCAGGGTGACCGGGCCCGCCACCATGCTGGTAACCACCAGCACCGGCTTCGGCGGCAGCCGGCTGAGCGTCACCTGCACCCAGCTGCCCTCGTCCCGATACGGCAGCACGCGCTGCAGCTGCGTCGCACCAGCCAGCGCGGGGTCAAAGCGGCCAGTGCCGGGAATCTGACTGGCGGAGGCATCGACATCCAGCACTACGGCACGCAGCTCCGGCGCACGGGTGTCCGCCGCCAGCGCAGCCGCGGCCCCGGCGAGGCACCCCGCCATGACCAGACGCGCCAGCCATGCCACCAACCCCCGCATACGCTCCCCTCGGCAATCGCAGGCCGTCAATTGCCCCGATGGCTACCCGCGAACCGTGGCAGCCAGGGTAATCCGGATGCAAGAACGCTACCACTCCCGCTCGCCACCTGCCCGCTCCAAATCGGTGATTTCCCGCGGTTTCGCAACAGTCCGAGGCCTGGCGTGCGAGCCCGGAACTTGCATCAGCGTTGGCAACATTAGCCACATGTACCCAATTTGCCGCCCAATCTGCCAACGGCGCTAGCCGCCCCGGACACCCTTCGTCGGCAAAATCCTCACGCCAGCACGGCCGGTGATGATCGACACAGGACGGCTCGCGGGTTTTGTGCACAGTACGCACGCCCCATCCCTGTGACCACGTCGAATGCCCGCCAGAACCCCACACCGTTTTCGCGTCCTGCGCCATGCCGCGGCCTGTCTGCTCCTGCTCGCGCTGCTGCTGGCTGGCGGGACCGTCGCCGCGCAGGAAGTCCCCGTCGTGTATGTGCGCTGCGCGCGCACCACGGCCGAGCTGGATGTCACTGGCACCGTAGTCCGCAATGGCGTCAGCCAGACGGTGACGCGCCATATGCGCGGACTCGACGTATACGACGTGCTCCCCGACGTCACTCACTTCTTCGGCGGATTTTCCGCGCCCTGCGACCTGGTGCTGCGATCACCCGGCGGTGCCGAGCGCGTGCTGTACGACTGCTCCAGCACCGCCACCGACGCCAACACCTGCGCTGCGATGGACCCCTCCGTCTCCTTCGATGGACGTCGCATCGCCTTTACCGTGTTCCGCGGCAGCATCACCCATCCCCAGGAAAACGTGCATGCGAAGGTGATTGATCCATTGGCCGAGAACAATGATCTTTTCCCGACGCGCTATCCCAATCGCATCCTTTCAACGACCGAAGCACGCCTGCACTGGGTGGATGTCGCCAGCGGAACGGTAACTGCGCTGCCGCACCGCAGCGGCGATTTCGACGCCGGTCCGGCATGGCTGGCCGATGGCCGCATCGCCTTTACCTCGTCGCGCGACAAGGTCATGTCGACCCTGGTGCACGGCACCACGGCGTCCAGCCGCGTCGGACAGATCTGGACCATGGATCTGGACGGCAGGAACGCCGACCTCGCCAGCCACCATAGCCTGGCCGCCGATCAACATCCCTTCGTTCTGCGCGATGGCCGCATCGCCTATTCCAGCTGGCAGATCTTTGGTGCCCGCCCTTTCAAATACGGCAATGGCAGCGTCGGCGGCTTCGACACACTATTGAACCTTTTCCATATCTACACACAGAACCCGGACGGCTCGAACCCCTTTGCGTTCTATGGCCAGCACAGCGGCGATCATTACCCGTCCAGCACGACCGGCATCCAGCATCTGGCTGCGCATTTCATCACGCAGACGAGTGACCAGCGCGTGTGGTTCAACGAGTACTACCGCGGCAACAACAACGGCCTGGGCGCTGTGTTAGGGGTCATGCCCGAGCCCATTGGCCAGGAAGGGCTCAGCCCCATTTCCACGCGCCACCATGCGGACCTCTATGCAGTCCGCGACGGCCGCAATCTTGCCAGCTGGGCGACAAGCGGTGACCACATGGCCAACGTCATGCCGGCACCGGCAATGAGCGTACCCACCTATGCCGACCCGCTTCCCTTCGCCGGCAAGCTGGGACATCCGGCCGCGCTTCCCGATAACAGGCTTATGGTGACTTGGGGCAAAGGGGCCTGCAGCACCAACTCCGGCAGTGCCGTGTTTGCAAGCCTCGGCATGACCGCGCCACCGTTGACCAACGGCGCCGGCCAGGGCACGGCCATGAATGTCATCACCTCGATCAACCGTGACACCCCAGGATGCGACGCAGGCCTCTACCGTGCCGGTGCGATTCCGCTGCCGCATCCAAACGGGCTGCAGGTGATCGTCGACAGCCGCCAGTGGCACGAAATCCAGGCACGCGCCGTCGTTCCCTATTCGGCCATTCACGGTGTGAGCGCGCCGGTGAAGATCGAGCGCTCCGACCGACGCAGCGCGCACGCGGCATTGCCCTCCGCCACGCCGTTCGGCCTGCTGGGCGCAGGATCGATTCTTGATCGCGAAACGCATCCCGCCGGCGGCATCCATTTTGCCGGGGAACACCAGTTCCAGCTGCAGGGCACCGATACGATCAACTACTCGGACGATGCGCTCTGCGGCGTCCGCATCATCGGCGTGCAACCCAACCGGGGCACTCAGACGCACAGCCAGCTGCACAATCTCAGCGGCGAACGCGTGATGATCCTGGGCGAATTTCCGGTGCGGCATTTCAACGGCGCCGGCACCGCGCTGATGGATCCGAGCGGCAATCCCGATACCAGTTTCCTGGTGCGATTCCCCGCCAACATGCCCTACCTCATGCAGGGCATCGACTGTCACGGGCGCACGCTCAACACCGACCAGACCTGGCAATCCCTGCGTCCGGGTGAAACCAAGACCTGCGGCGGCTGTCACGTGCATTCCAAGCCGGCGCGCGTCGACTTTGCGCAGACCCGCGCCGCCGCGCCGGATTTTCCGCCCGTCACCCTCGGCGAAGGCAGCGTGCCCCTGCTCGCGGGCGGATCCGGCGCCAACGTCACCACGCGAACGGTCCCGGGTTACGGCCTGCAGGTCGAATTTCTCCGCGACGTGATGCCCATCTTCCAGCAGCGTTGCGTCAGCTGCCATTCGAGCGCATCGCCGGCCGGCAACCTCGCCCTTGATGTTCCCGGAACACATGGCCCTGCAACGAACGTCACGCCGTCCACCTGGTGGTGCCTGGTCGACGACCGCAGCCAGTCCTGCCTGCCGGCCGCCGCGCGCTTCAATACCAATGCCGGATCCAACAACACCACGTTCCGCCGCCCGCAGGTCAGCCGCTATATCCGCGCGTTCAACGCGCTGGGCAGCCTGCTCTACTGGAAGGCGGCGGGCCAGCGCACCGACGGCAACACCGACGCCACCTATACCTCGGCAAGTCCCGTTCCCGATCGCGACCTGGATTTCGGCCCTGCCCACGCACCGGCCATCACGCCTGAAGAACTGGGCATCCTCTCGCGCTGGATCGACCTGGGTGCACCGGGCGGTGCCGGTGAACTCTCCGACACCCAGAAGCCGACGCTCACCGTCGGCGCTGTCACCAGCCTCACGGGCACGGGCCTCGTCGGCGTTCGGGTCGGCATGGTCGATGTTCCCACTGGCATCGATCCGGCGTCGCTGCGCGTCTGCATCGCCGACGGGAACGGTGTCTGCGGGCCGAATCTGGCCACCGGCGGCGTCAACCACGGCGTCGTCACCGTGCCGTTCGCCAATGCGCTGACAACGCCGCTGCAGGAAATCGAAGTCCGCGTGCTCGACCGCGCCGGCAACGAAACGATCATCCGGCGAACCGTGCAGTCGCTGCTGCACGATCTGATCTTCGTCAGTGGCTTCGAGCCTTAGCGGGAAGTTCAGTGACCGCGCCGTGCGCCGGCGCGGTCACTTCCGAACGGTGTGCCACCCGTGATTCAGGGCGCAGCGGATTCGAATCCGTCTGCAAACAGGATATCCGCTGGCGGCGGAGTGAACCGGCCGGTGATCGTGAAGCCGCTCAACGGCGTGTAGGCCAGCACCTCGGCCGTATAGGTTCCCGCCGCCGGCGGGTTCGCAATCGGGCAACTTTCGTTCGACGAACCCGTTTCCGCCGAACACAGCGTGGCGTTACCCAGCAGGATCTTGAGATCAGCATCCTCGCCGCCTGGGCCTGTCGTGGTAAACGACAGATCCGTCGCCCCGTCCGGCACCACGAGCGTGAACGTCTGGCGTGCCTGCAGCAGCGCCGACGTGCCATCGCGCGGTATGCCATTGGCCAAGGCATTAGTGCCGTCCGTCGCGGTGACACGCACGGTCTTGGTGTGCGTCGCCGACTGCTCGTCCGCCGCCGTCAGACTCACCGCATAAGTACCATTTGCGGCAAATGTCCTGACAGGATTCACCTCGGATGAGGTCGCGCCGTCACCGAAGCGCCAGGTCCGCGCCGTGATGGCTCCTTCGACATCCGTGGAACTGTCGGTGAAGGTGACCGTCCGCTGGTCCGCCACGAAGCTGAAGTTTGCGCGCGGTGCGAGGTTGCCGCCGGAGTAGGTCTTGCCCAGTTCGCCCAGGAACGCCAGGCCCAATTTTGCGAACTTTGCGCTGTTGACCGCGGAGTTCTCCATGTTTGCGAGCGTGTCGCCATTGGAATGGATACGGCCGAAATAGCCGGTGGAATCACCCGCCTCGAACATCATCGCGGAAGGAAAACCATTCGTCGTCCACGAGGCATGATCCGAGCAGCCGTAGCCACAGGTGTACTCGCCGCGCGTGAGCCCCAGCGGTGCGAGGTACGCATCAAACAGTGCAACCAGGAATCCCTTCATCTGCGTGTTGGAAAAGTCGGTGATCACCTTCATGTCCGCCACATTGCCGGACTTGTAGTTGGTCATGTCCAGCTGCAGCACGCCGACGACATTGACGGCCTCCGCCCTGAACCGCGACGCGATCGACGCGGAGCCGCGCAAACCGACTTCTTCCGCGGCATAGCCCATGAATTTCACCGTGCGCCTGGGCCGCCAGCCATTGGCAAGGCCGATGCGGATCACTTCCGTCAACGTCGCGATACCCGAGGCATCGTCATCCGCCCCGGGAGCCACCTGCGAATTGCCGCCTCCGGCACTGGTGATCGAATCCAGGTGCGCGCCCAGCACCACGACCTCGCCCGGCAACTCCGTACCCTGTACGGTGAGGATGACCGACGGCTGGGTCGAACACGTCACGCAGCCGGTATAGAGCTCGGCCGTGACGTCGGTGCGCCCCGCGGCCAGGGCCTGCCAGGTGTCGCGGATCCACTCGGCGGCCTGCCGGCCGGTACCGCTGGCGTAGTAACGATTCTGGTAGCTCGACAGGTGGGTGATCGTCGCCTTGATGTTGTCGGCGCTCACTTCCGGCAGCCACGGGTTGACCGTAGCGCCGTTGTCGACGGTGTAGATGCCGCCGCGCTGCGCATGGATCGCCTTGCTGGATTGATCGGCAGCAATAAAGGCTTCCGCCTCCGAACGGGTCGTGAAGGCGAAGTAGCCGCCGCAGCGGTGTTCTGTTTCATGCACGTGCTGGCTGATCGCGCCCAGCTCTGCCAGCGTCGTCTCCGCAATGACCAGCGGTGTGCCGAGGCTGTCCCGGCGCGCTTCGGCGCGGCGGGCAAACGTACCGATGTGACGAAACGTCGACTGCGCCGTGACGATGAACATCGGCGCGTCTTCCGCCGACACGTCCGGTCGCACCACGCTATCGGGTGCGTAGCCATCCTCGGCGGAGGCCCCCGCCGCCGCACCGATACCCAGAAGCACCATCCCCAAGCCCAGAACGCTTTGACGCAGACGCATGCGTAACTCCTGCCGGCCGCTCGGCCGCCGTTGGCGATCATGGGACCGGCATCCACCGGCCTCCCGTCCTCGCACGCCGGCCGCTGATGCCGGCCCGTCGCAGAACGCTGCGTGCGGGTAACCGGCTCCGACGGTTGCGGGCGTGCCCCTCCCTACCAGCGGCCGGACCTTATGCGTTCGTCCTGGGCCGCCGCCCCGCCGGAGCCCCGCGGCGGTGATCGGCGATTGTGCATGGGCAGGCAGCCGCAAAACAGCGCCATGGCGCCGGATACCGGTGGCCCGTCGTGGCCGTCATCCAGCCCCTGGCAAAGGCCTGACGGGATTCCGTCGCGACGGGGAGCCCTCACCCTTCCACCGACGCAGCCGTCCCTGCTCAGAGCCGATCACCCCGACCGGTACAGGGTTGCACGACAAACGTCCGCCAGGGCTTGGCCAGGCACTCTGCTGCCTTGTGCGCATCGCCACCGAGCCATGTCTCGCGCATGCCAGGCCGGATCACGGCGGGCATTTCCGAGCACAGGTGCCGAATGGGTTTTTCCGGATCGACCGTGACCAACGCAAACGTCAGCGCCGTCCGCGCGGGCGTTGACGCATCGTGGTAGCGCGACACGATGCCCGCGAGCGTCGCCGGCTGCCCTTCGATTCTCACCGCATACATCCCCTGCGGCGTGGGCACCACCCACCCGCTCGCCGGCACCAGGCAACGCATCGAGGGGCTCGCCTGCTGCCACAGCGGCCGCGCCACCGGATGCCGGGCCAATTGCGACGCCCGGAACGACAGGTTGCGCAGCGCGCAGTCGCGCGCCGCATCCTGTCCCGTCTGCTCCTGCACCAGGCCCCAAACCGCCCGAACCCCCGTCACCTCAATCGCCGAGCGCTTGATCAGCCGCACCCACATCAACGGCCGCACCGCGCCGCGCCGGCGGCGTCAGCGCCCGCACCAGCCCCTCCATGAAGCCCATCTCCGGGGGAAGCGGTGTGGCGTTGTGGGGGTCGCACCAGAGGATCATAGGACGAATTACGTACGTATGTACGTACTGTATGACACCCCATCGCGCCGCGCATGGCGCGCTGCATCATGGCGACTGGTCGCACGATCATTCGCCGCGCCGGGGGCGTCAATCCACTCCAAAGCGGTGTCAAACCGCCGCCACGCTCCGGCAATGCCGTCGAGCGCTTCTGCCACTCGCCGGCGTTCGTGTGGGTTGGTGTGAGCGCAGCGAAGCCTAACAGGGGGCCCAAATGGCCACCTCGGCCCGTGTTTTGGCGCCTGTCGTTGGGCTTCGCTGACGCTCACCCCACCCTACATCAATTCACGTTTCGTCGCCGTTGCGTGATTCACCCCGGGTGCGCTGCGCTTACCCGGGCTACAGGAAGCGCTGCTGCTTTTGTAGCCCGGGTTAACCCGAAGGGTTCACCCGGGGTAGGTCTGCGATGACGCCAGAGATGCAACGTGACGGAACCGCGGTTCTTGCAGCAGCTCGCCATTCAAACCGCGCCTCGCTCCGGCAATGCCGTCGAGCGCTTCTGCCACTCGCCGGCGTTGGGTTGGTGTGAGCGCAGCGAAGCCGCTCACCCCAACCTACATCAATTCACATTTCGTCGCCGTTGCGTGATTCACCCCGGGTGCGCTGCGCTTACCCGGGCTACAGGAAGCGCTGCTGCTTTTGTAGCTCGGGTTAACCCGAAGGGTTCACCCGGGGTGGGTCCGCGATGACGCCAGAGATGCAGTGCGATCGCCCCGGTTCCTGCAGCAATTCATCATTCAAACAATGCCGCGCTCCGGCGATGCCATTGATCGCTTCCGCTACTCGCCCGGCGGTTCCTTGATCGTCAACGGCTGCCCTTTCGCGCCGGCATAGGTCACGAACAGCTTGAGCGTTCCCTCTCCCACGTTGCGGCCGTTGTGCCAGGTGTCGACGACTTCGTACAGCACATCACCGGCCCTGGCGCGATGGGTACGGCCATCTTTGAGGTGCACTTCCAGGGAGCCTTCCAGCACCAGCGCAAACGACGGAACGGGGTGTTTGTGCCACCCTGTCTCGCCGCCGGGTGCGACTTCGATCATCAGTGTAGTCACCTCGGCGGTTCCGGTGGGATAGACCACCGGCTTGCCGTCCCAGGTGGTCGCCGATGCCAACTGGGGCGTCACCTTCACGCTGGCACTGTTTTCCAGTGCGATTGCATTCGTGATCGACAACAACAGCAGGCAGACGAAACGGCGCATGGCTGACTTCCTCCTGGCGTGCGACCTTGAAGCGGGTTTCTGGCGCAACACGGACGATACCGCAATACGACTTTCCGATCGCCCGCGCACTTACCGCCCATCAATGTCATTGCGCTTCAGATGCGCGTTGTGACAAGCCACTCGACGACTTCGCCCTGCTCATCACGAACCGGTACCGCGCGGGTCACGGCGTTAAGGAGCTGGCCATCCGCGACGTGAGCACCATGCGGAAACTCGAAGACGTCTCCCTGCCTCACGGCCTGCTCGACAAGGGCGCGAATACCGGCGCGATCCGCTTCCGGCACGACATTCTCCAGCCAGGAAGTGGACGGATCCGTCACACCATCCAGCGTGCCGTGCAGCAGCTCAGCGCAAGTCCAGTCTGCGTTGACACAGTAGACGATATCCCACGAACTGGTGACCAACGCCTTCAGCCGCCGCTCGCTTTCGCCAAGCCGGTGCTGGGCGTCCTTCGCAGTGGTGACGTCGAAGACGAACTCGACGCACTCGGATTCCGTACCACTGCCCGACAGCCGCGTCGGCGCAAACAGGCCCCACCACCGGCTGCCGTCCTTGCGGATCATCTGCTTTTCGTACGGAGCTGTCTCGCCGCGCTGCGCCAGCTCACTGGCGCGCTCGATCGTCGCATCCATGAATTCCGGTGCTGTCAGCACGTCCCAGTGCGCCGTGGTGCGCAGCTCGGCAACGGTGTAGCCACACATGCGCTGAAATGCTTCGTTGGCATCGTGGATCGACCCGTCGAGCCGAAAGAACAGCACGCCGACACGCGGCACGGAGATCGCGCGGCGCAGTTGATCCTCACTGGCACGCAATGCGGACTGCGCATTCGCCAGGTCAACAGCGGCCCATGTGCGCTCTCCGGTTTCGCGAATCAGTTCCACTTCCTCGTCCCGCCATTCCCGGGGTGCAGGCTCGCTGACGCAGAAACAGCCGACCAGCACGCCTTCTTTCACGATGGGTACGGCGACGTGCGCGACGATGTCGATCTTGATCAACGCCGGACGGTCCGCATCGGGAACCATCGCAGCCTGCATGACATCGGCAAATACAATCGTGCGGCCCTCGCGAATAATCGGCAGGCTCCAGCCGTAGTCGACCAGGCGGTAAGTGCCTGCCACCGACGGTGAATCACCGCGGAGATAATCGCGGCGGACGCACACTTCGCCCCGCGATTCATCGATTTCCGCGTAGTAGGCGCGGTCTACCGCCAGATGTTCGCCCAGCACGCGGCACGCCTCCGCCTGAACCGATACCGGATCGGCCAGCGGTCGCAACGCATCGCTCAGCTTCAGAAGGAACGCCTGCTGCCGCTGACTGGCGCTCAGCTTCTCGTTCGCCAGCTTGCGCTCGGTGACGTCATCAAAAAGGACGGCAACCTGCCGTTGCTCGGGTTCGCCCGTGCGGAAGGCGTAGACCGAGAACCACCGGTCGAGCGCTTCGGCACGGTGCTCGAATCGCAATGGCTCGCCGGTCACCGCGACATGGTTGTAGATATCGAACCAATGCTGCTCCTGCCCGGGCGCGAGTGTGCGCATGCGTTGACCGACCGGGTTCCGCAGCCCTGTCTGCCGCTCGAAGGCGGCGTTGGCTTCGAGAAAGCGATAGTCGACCGCTCGGCCATCCTCGTCGTAGAGCATCTCGATCGTACAGAAACCTTCATCAATCGATTCGAACAACGAGCGGTACCGTGCTTCGCTCTTGCGCAGCGCCACGTCAGCGCGGGCGCGATCCACGACCGCGTTGACGCGGGCAACCAGCTCGCGTGGCGAAAAGGGCTTGGCGATGTAGTCGTCTGCGCCGGCGAGCAAACCCTCGATGGCCGTCTCCTCGCCCGCACGGGCCGTGACCAGCACGACCGGCAGGAAGCGCAGGGCAGGATTGCCACGGATGGTCTTGAGCAACGCAAAACCATCTGACCCGGGCATCATGACGTCGGCCAGCACGACGTCCGGGCGATGGCTGCGAATGAGCGCGAGCGCCGATTCGGCGCCCGCGGCCACCTGCACGTCGCACCGCGGTGCCAGCAGACGCCGCAGGTAGTCGCGCATGTCGGCGTTGTCGTCGACCACCACGATGCGCGCGCGACCGATCTGCCCCGAGCGCGGATTTGCAGGCGGCCCCAGCAGGTCCGCCTGCACCTCGGCCGGTTCGACCGACTCGTCCGGCAACCAGCGCGACGCCTCGTCGGCCAAGGCAGCCGCGGCGATCGGTGGTGCCACCGCCAGCTCCTCCGGCGCTTCGCCCGTCTGGCGGAAGGACTTATAGGGCAACCAGATCGTGAAGCTCGTACCTTTGTCCAGCCGGCTGCGCACCTGCAGCTGTCCTCCCATGCGATGGATGAGGTCCTGGACGATAGACAGCCCTATGCCGGCGCCTTCGGCCGTGCGCGCCCGTGCGCCGCGTACGCGGTGGAATCGCTTGAATACATGCGGCAGCTCTTCCTCCGGAATGCCGACGCCCGTGTCCGAGACAACCAGCTCCGCGTGCAGCCGCAACGCGGTCAGCGCGATCGATATCTCGCCGGCGAAGGTGAATTTCAGCGCGTTCGACAACAGGTTGGAAACCACCTTGGTCCACATCTCGGGGTCGACCGGCACCAGCGGCAGATTGCCGGCAAGCGCAACCGTGAGGCGCAGCCCCGCCCGCTCCACGGCGCTTCGGAAGTGACTGACGATGTCGGCGGTCAAGGCAGCGAGGTCGTGCGGCGCCAGATAGGCACGTCGGCGCGTTGATTCGATCTGGGAAAAGTCCAGCAGGTTGGTGACCAGGGTCAGCAGGCGACGGGCATTGCGGGCAGCCGTATCCACTTCATCGCCCAAGCCCGGCGGCAGGCGGTCGCGCCGTCGAAGAAGCTCATCGAGCGGCGCCAGCAGCAGTGTCAACGGCGTGCGGAACTCATGACTGACATTGGCGAAGAACTGACTCTTCGCCCGATCTAGCTCGGCAAGGCGGTCGACGCGCTCGCGCTCCTGCTCGTGCAGGCGCGCCTGCGCGATTCCCGCGGCTATCTGCTCGACGATGAGATCCACGAAGCTGCGGTACGTGTCGGTGAACGGCAGGTGCGGGTTCAATCCAAGAACCAGCATCGCCGCTGCGGCAGTACTGCCCGCCGTTCGCACTGGCAGCAGCAAGGCCGAAGTCGGCGCAGGCGAGCCGCCGTGCACGGCGGCGAGGGGCAGCAGACCCGGGCAGCGCTGCGCCAGGTTATCGAATCGCAGCTCGGCTTCGTCCGTAGCCACCAGGGCGCGCCCAAGGGGCCAGGGCGAGGCGTCGCCTGCCAACGAAACGACGCGAGGTGCCGCCTGGCCGCCCGGCTCAAGGCCGGTGACACCCGCGAGGACTGCCTGCTGGCGCGCCGTGTCAACAACATAGAGCAACGCGAACGGCGCCTCCTGCGGCGAGGACGCCAAAGCCTCGACGGCGCGCTCGCAAGCGACCCGCACCTGGACAGCGCCGTTCATTCGCAGTGCCAGTTCGCGCAGCACTTTCAGCCGGCGATCGGCAACGACATCGCGCGTGGTGTCCCACACGGTGTTGTAGACCCCCACCACGGCGCCACCGGCATCACGGATCGGCGCGTAGGAAAACGTCGCGAAAATGCGGTCCGACGACTCCTCGCGCTCGACGAGAAGCGGATAATCCCTTCTTCCCACCGACCTTCCGTTGACCCGGACCTGCTCGATCATCGGTCCGATATCACTCCAGATAGACGCCCACGTCTGGCGCGCCGAAGCGCCCAGCGCGTGCGGATGCTGGTGTGGCCCGAGGAACTGGCGCCACGGATCGTTGTAGATCTGGATCAGGTCCGGCCCCCACCACACCGCCGCCGGATACACCGACTCCACGACCATGCGCGTCATCACACGCAGTTCGTGAGGCCAGCTGATCACCGCGCCCAGGCCGGTCTGCGACCAGTCGATCTCGCGCGCACGGGCAGCCACTTCGCCGTGCGCACCGAACGTGCGCTCGACCGCCCCGAGCTCGGCCCGGAGCCGGCGCGTGGGCATGCCATCCGCGAGTTCACCAATCACATGGCCCAGTTCGTCCAGGGGCAACACCATCGTGGCCGCCCCTGCCGCGATCGTCGCCTTCGGCATCGAGGGATACTCGGCCGATTCCGGTTCCTGCGCCAGCACGCAGGCGCCCGCACGATGGAGTTCCGACGTGCCGACGGCCGCGTCATCGCCCATACCTGTCAGCACCACGGCCAGCGCACGATCGCCGACGCTCCGGGCGACCGACAGAAGCAGCCGGTCAATGGGCCTTTCCAGTGCGCCGCCCTCGCAGGGATACAGCACACACGTGCTATCGGGGAGTATTTCTGCCGACAGCCGTGGCGGGCACACCAGAATCTTTCCCCGCTCCAGCGCCGCACCCGCCTGGAGCCACTCGACCGGACGCCATTGCCGCCGCGAGAGTGCCGCGAGCCCGACCTCCGGTGGCAGGTGCAACATCACGAGCACCGGCGTCGTGAAATCCGGCGGCAAATCCTGCAATACGGTCACGACCGCAGTCAGTCCCCCCGCGGATCCGCACAGAACGACGAGGTCAAACGCACCTCCCCGCTGCAGCGCGGGATCGCCTGAATCGGTGTTGGCTTGGCCACTCTCTGTACCGTACATGGGCGCAGGATACTGCGTCGTGGCACAGAATGTACGCCTGGTCACCACTCGGCGGCGGACTCGGCTACGGTGTGCGCCGCATTGGCGGCGAGCGCAGCGAACCCCAACATCAGGCCTAAATGGCCCCTCGGTCTGTGTTCTAGCGCCACTGCCGGAGTTCGCTGTGCTCACCCCAACTACAGTTGTGAACTTTTAAATGGTCGCCGTGCCAAATGGCACTGTGGCAGCCGCGCTCCGACGGCCAGCATTCCGCTTCGAATTCACGGCAGACGCGCCAACGCGGTGGACGGATGCGAACAACGAATACAGTGGCCCGCCCCATGCCGTCATACCCCGGACGCCGTCTGTTTCGCCGATGCGTGCTGGCAGGAGTGGCCGCCATGGCGATCCTGTTTGGCCTGGTAAACCTGCTCGCGCTATCCGATCCGGAGCAGCTGCCCGCTCCGTCCCGATTCGGCACACTGGCGATCACCCATGTGACCGTGGTTCACCCGGAATCGCCGTCCGGCCGCATTCCGGACCAGACGGTGGTCATGGTCGGCGATCGCATCCGCTATGTCGGCGAGCGAGAAGGTGCACCGATTTCGCCAGACGCCCGGATCATCGACGGCACCGGGAAATTCCTTATCCCTGGCCTGTGGGATTCGCACATCCACACATTACGACTCTCGCCGCAGTTGCACCTGCCGCTGCTGGTCGCCTACGGCGTCACGAGTGCCCGCGATATGGGCGACAGCTGTTCCTGGTCCAGTGCCGCGGACTGCGCGCGCGATGTGGTCGGGTGGATGGAAGCCAGGAATCGCGGCGAGATCGTCGCACCTCGCCTGATAGAGACGGCCAGCTACCACCTGGAGGAATTGCCCGGGAGCGATGCAGCGCTGCACGCCCTGCTCGATGCGCTGGTCCAGCGCGGTGACACGGTGCTGAAGCTGCAGCTTGCCGAAACGGTGGCACCGGCGGAGTTTGACCGCGTCGTACAGGCGGCGACGCAGCGAGGACTGCGCGTCGCCGGGCATTTGCCCTATACCGTGGATCTTCTCGCCACTCCCGCAGTGATGCGTTCGATCGAGCACGACAGCAGCCTTCTGCCGCAGTGCCATTCCGGGCGCGCAGACTATGACGGGCGCCTTCGCACGAAATCGGATCTGCTCAGATCCCCCGATCCAGCGCGATGTGATCGCCTGCTGGCCAGCCTGGTGGAGCGGGATATCGCCTATGTTCCGACGCACGTGGCGTCGAGTGGGCAGGACCTGGCCCTGGCGCGTTCCGCATCCACAGTGGATGCACAACAGGTGTCACGCCATGTCATCGCGCCCCGGCGCTGGCTGTGGGCACTGCTTCGCGCCGCGGGGCGCGAGGGTGCCGAAGAACAGAAGATTCTGGCCGCTTTCCACCGCTCAGCGCTGGCGCTCACTCACCGGGCGCAGGCCGCCGGCGTCACCCTGTTGGCGGGCACGGACGCGCTGGATGCGGATGTGATCCACGGCGATTCACTGCACCGCGAGCTAGGTTTCCTGGTGGAAGCAGGATTGACACCGCTGGAGGCATTGCGCGCGGCAACCGCCAGCCCGGCCCGGCACTTCCATCGCGCCGACCTGGGTGCGGTTGAAGCGGGAAAAGTGGCCGACCTCGTACTGCTCGACGCGGATCCGCTCGCGGACATCGGCAACACACGACACATCCACGCCGTCATCGCAGACGGTCGCTGGTACGGCGCGACGGAGCGCGAAGCCATCTTCGACTTCGTCTCCCGGCAGACATCGCGATGGACGATGATCAGTCGTTATCTGCGCGGGCTGTGGTACGACGGTTGACCCAGACGCGCCTGGCGCCCCGGCCTTGACCGTCGACCATGCCAGCCACTACGGCACGTCTCGCTGGTAGGAGATCGTTACGCCGCCCGTGTCGCAGAACGTCATCCGGTCCGCACTCACGGTGACCCGATAGCTGCGCACCGAATCATCCGCGGTGGAGATCTTCACCGTACCGTCCGACGCTTCGAAGGTGCCCGCGTCCCACACGGTGAAGTGCCCGGGTTCACTGTTCCACCCGGAGTACAGTCCGTTGGGGAGGATCTTGAGGAATTCGGGATAGGCGTCGCCGTTTCCGGCGACGCCTACGCGTTTCCAGGTGCCCAGCAGGTCGGTGTCTGACATGTGACGTTTCCTCGCGGATACGCTCATAGGCCGGACAGCCGTATCGCCGCCGGGCACCTCATTCGGACTGCATCAATGCATCTGCTCGGCGCCGGTGAAATCCTTCGGCGGACGAATACGCATGGCGTGCTGGCTCAGTACATCGCTCAGGGCCTTTGCACCCGCCCCGTCCTTGGCGCCTTCGCAGAGCTTCTGCGCCTTCTTTACCTCGTCGGGCGTCATCACGGCGTGACCTTCCAGCACAGCGGCGGCCGCGCCCAGGTCCGGTTCGCGCTGCTGGAACCGCGTGGCCTGCCGCTTGGCCTCGACGTAGGCGTAGTGCGGTCCCAGTACCGGGTTCTTCAAGGCGATATCGAGTGCTTCCAGGCCATCGGTGATGTGGTCGCCGCCGAGCACGAGTACCAGCAGGGTTTCGGGCGTCGCCAGCAACTTTTCGGCAGCACGGGCGTGGATGCCGTCCACGGCGGGTGTCACGATGACGGTGCTTTCTCCGGAGACGCTGACGGGCGCACCACCGAGGTCCCAATGCACTTCCACGTGCACCGAATAGGCGCCGGGAATCGGAAACAAGGCGCCCTGCCCGCCGCGCAGCAGCGTGAGCGAATTGCGGATGGACTGCCCCGGCTTGAGCACCTCGAGCGGCTCGTCATCGACGCACAGTACGAGCGGCGAGAACGTGCGCCGCGTACCGGTCGGGTCGATCACGTAGCCACGCACGCAGCCGGCGCCCAGGCTGATCGTCTTGGGCACCTCATAGGGCACCTGCCCGATGTTCTGCAAGGCCAGATTGATGCGTGCAGGCGCTCCGATCGGCACGGTGTCCGTGTGACAGGTGACCTCCAGGCCCAGATCTTCGATCGTGATTTCCGCATCGGCGTCGCTGATGGGCGTCATCGCGTAGGACGTGCCGAATGGCGTACCACCCGGGCGAACGTATACATCAGGAATATGGCGCAGACGCTTGGTATCGTCGGCAGCGAAGTTCCACAGGATATTGTCCGGGAAGCGATTCGACGGCGTGCCAGACGCCGCGATAGTGTCCGTCGTGTTCATGAAGCCGTTGTCGACTGTGTTGTGGTACAGCCCCATGGCGTGTCCGGCCTCATGCACGGCCGTGCGGAAATACGCGGTCGCGGCAGCGGCGCTGCCGAAGCGCTCGCCTCCCAGGATGCCCCATTCGGGGGAATTCGGAATCACCCAGTCCGAGGCGATCGCGCAGCCTTCGCGCGGCACCTGGTTGGAGTCGGAGGCGCCGTTGTCATACATGATGCCGCGCGGCGTATCGTCCAGCGCACGCACGCCCAGGATGTGATAGCGCCATTCCTTGTCGAGGCTGGACTGCGTACGGCGCTGCAGCATGGCTGCGTGGCATTCGGCGGTCGACCAGGAGTTTCCACTGGGTTCGGCGACGTTGACATCGCTGCTGTCAACGACGATCTCCCACCCCATGCTGTCGCCGACTGCCTTCCAGTCGATTGCCGCGCCATTGGACAACGGCGAGGTGCCATTGGAAACGCGATCGACTTCGACGACAGCGCGACGCAGGTATTTCGAGATCCACCCCATGGTGAGCCGGCCCACGACGACGCCGGCTGTGTTCTTCACATCTCCGGCCAGGTAGTCGCCAGCGGCCGGGAATCCCGGGGGCGCAGTCGTCCAGGACATCACTGCAGACAGCTTCTCGGGATTGGAGAAGTTGGTCCAGCTCCTGGTCGCGGTATCGAACCGGAACAGCTCGAAACCGAGCGTGAAGCGGCGTGTCGCGGTCAAACCCTGCGGCACCTGTACCACGCGCAAATAGAAGCGGTAACGGTCGCGGCTGAAGATCGGGATGCCCGCCGAAGGATTTGGCGCCGGGTACAACACGACCCGGGGCGCCGGCAGATTCGGCCCGACCGGTGCCGGCAGTACCATCGTGCGACGCTGGTAGAGATCGCCGCTGGCGGTGCGGCCCACTGCCGTGGCTTCCACGCGGAGTGTGCCGTCGTAGGAAATCAGTGCACTGGCCACCGGTGTGTAATTGATCAGGTAGCAACCGGCACGCAGGCGACGCAGGCGCGTCGGCAGAATTGGGGCGATGAGGTCTTCGGCAAGATCCGCGGAGGCCTCGGCAATTTCCTCCTCCTGCACGTCGTCGGTGACAGCCAGGATGGTGTCGGGAAGCGGCGGAAATCCCTGCTGGCATTGCATAGGGCGTGTGATCATGGTCTTTCCCTGCTCGTTGGGGTGGAGGGAAAACAGTTGGCCGGTGTCTACGGCGCGAATGTCACTGCGGTCATTGGCGAGACACTGCTGCGCTGGCGAATGCTGGCGCATGATGCAGACCGGCCCTGAGGCGACGCCGCGTGGAACACGAACGCGAGCGGCAGAGCGGCGTCTGACGAACACAGTGTCGGCGCAAGGCGATTCCTCCCACGTCCCATGCAGGTGCGCTCAAGCGGATGCGTTGCGGTGCACAACACCGAATTGCTATATGTATCCGCCCATTTCCGGCAAACGCTCATCCTGAGCTTCAGGATACGGGCGAAACGCCTGTGTGCATGAGGGCCGGAATGTCGCAGGAGTCATGCATGTCTGCACCGAAAACCGTCTTTCTGTTCTCCGGCCAGGGTTCGCAGTACTACCAGATGGGCCGCGCGCTGTTCGATGTACCTGGTGTGTTCCGCGAGCAGATGCTGGCACTGGACCTGATCGCACAGAAACGCTGTGGCCGGTCCGTCATCGACGCGATCTATTCCGCTGGAAAAGGCGAGCCGTTTGACCGCACTCTGCTGACGCATCCGGCAATCTTCATGGTCGAGTACGCCATGGCGCAGCATCTCATTCACGCCGGTGTCGTGCCGGACATGAATCTTGGCGCCAGTCTCGGTTCATTTGCGGCTGCAACGGTGGCCGGCTGCATGGATGTCGAGGAAGCGCTCATCACCGTGATCGAACAGGCGAAGGCCTTGGAAGCGTCCTGCACGGGCGGCGGCATGATTGCGGTGCTCGCCAATCCCGCACTTTTTGAGGAGCCGTTTCTGTCGGCACATAGCGAGATCGCCGGCATCACCTTCCATTCGCACTTTGCGGTATCGGCCGAAACCGCCCATCTCAACGCGATCGAACGGGGACTGCATGACCGTGGCGTCGCCTTTCAACGACTGGCCGTGTCGTTTGCGTTTCACTCGCGCTGGATCGACCCGGCACAGGAACGTTTCAACATCCACCTGAAAACGCTCGGCCTGTCGCGCGGCCAACTGCCCCTGGTGTGCTGCGACCAGACCACCACGATCTCGACATTGCCGGAGGACTACTTCTGGCGCGTGATACGGCGTCCCATGCAGTTTCGCGACACGATCGCAGCGCTCGAACAACAGGGCACGTACCGCTACATCGATGTGGGGCCATCCGGCACGATGGCGACGTTTATCAAGTACGCGGTCGCCCGGACTTCCACTTCCAGCACACATGCCACGCTGAGCCCCTTCGGCAATGACCAGAAGAACCTGGCCGCACTGACCAACTCGCGCTGAGCCGGCCGGTGCCGTGCGCACCGGATCAGCCAATGCCACGATTGCGGCAGAACCGGAAGGACCAGAACGCGAGTAAGCGGTCCAGTGCGCGCCCCATGACGCCGGCGCGAAACGGGGACATTTGCACGCTCTTCGGGTATCGTCGGCGCCCTTTCGCCACCGGGAATCGGGGGATCGGGCCCGGAGCCTCTGCACGCAACGACAGTGGAATCTTCCACTCGGCCGTTCCGGCGCGCGGTGGGCGACCACCGCAAGCGACGGACGCCGTCTGCGTTCTGATTGGCAATCAGCGATGTTGTTACGAAACTTTTTGCGTGGCGCGGTGCTCTGCGGCACGCCGGCTGGTGATCCGTTCGTCACTTTGTCTGACCGGTACCTATACGCTACGTGGCCGTACGGGTTAACCTGTCCGGATTCGGTCATGTCGGCTGACCCACTGGGGGGTGGGCGCGCCCATGGCCGTGGGGCAGCCATGGATTACGTCGTGACGTATTCACCGGGGAAGCTGGGCCACCCCTCCGCGCCAGGGTCAGTTCGATGGGTTTAGACAAGCAGCCGCTATTGGTCGTGACGACACCGCGGAGCGACGTGTTCGATCGCTTCGTGCTCGAGCAGCGTCCGGCCCTGGTGAGCTTTCTGCGCCGGCTGACCGGCTGCGAGGCCGACGCCGAAGATATCGCACAGGAAAGCTTCCTCAGTCTGGTGCGCTATCGCGACAGCGAGGCCGAAACCGCGTGGAAGCCCCTGCTCTACCGCATTGCCCTCAACGCCCACAACGACCGCCGTCGCTACGGCGCGGCGCGTGCCGCCGTCGCCCATGTCAGTCTGCACGAAGGGGTGATGGATCTGCCCTCCGGCGAGGCCCCGCACGACCAGCGGGTGGCTGACCAGCAAGAATTAGCCCTTGTCAGGCAGGCCATTTTGGGGCTTCCGGACCGTTGCCGGCAGATATACTTGCTCAACCGCATCGAAGGCATGAGCTATAGTGAGATCGCTCGCCATTGCGCCATTTCGGTCAAGGCGGTCGAAAAACAGATTACCAAGGCTCTTGGCGTTCTTCGCGAGAAGATCGGCAAGGCCAAACCCCTCGCCTTGGAGCCGAAGTGAAATCGTCGATCAATGTGATAGACACGGACGTCCCGGCTTCGGCCGAAGCCTGGGTGGCACGTCTGGCCTCTCCCGAGTGGACCGACAGCGACCGCGCCGCCTTCGAAGCCTGGTACGACGCCTCTCCGGCCAATCAGAACGATTTCCTGGCGGCACAGCAGCTCCATATCAGTGCCCTGCAGCTGACCGATGACCCGATGCTTGCCGCAGCCGCCAAAGCGGCCTTGCGCAAGGGGCCAGCCGGCCAGCTGGAAGAAGGCGGCCCGCGCGGACGTCTGGGCCTGTGGGCCGGCATCGCAGCCGCCCTGGCCGTCGTCGCGGTCACCACCGCCCTTAAGTGGCGCGGCACCGATCCGGGCACGCTCTACCAGACCGCCATCGGCGAGCAGCGCGAGATCAAGCTGGAAGACGGCAGCCGCGTCATGCTCGATACGAATTCAGCAATCCGGGTGCGCTACACAAGTGATCGGCGCGAGCTTACCGTCGATCACGGCCGGGTCGACATCGACGTGGCTCCCAAGCCGGGCCAGCCCTTCGTCACCTATGCCGCCAACGGCACCATCCGCGATATCGGCACCCGCTTCCAGGTGACCTTCACCGCCAACAAAGTGACCGTCACCCTGCTGCAGGGCATCGTCTCGATTGCTACCGATGGTTCTACCGCCGAGCCGACGGTGATCCAGGCAGGCAGCCAGGCCAGCTTCGACCTGACCGGCACGATCCGCACCGCCCAGGCCACCGACATCGACGCGGCGCAGGCCTGGACGCGCGGCGAGCTGGTGTTCAATCGCCGGCAGCTCGCCGACCTCGTCGCTGAGATGAACCGCTACTCGACCACGCAGATCCGCCTGGCCGATCACAGCCTCGACGCCATCGTCGTCAGCGGCGTTTTCCACGCCGGCGACCAGTCGGCGCTGGTGAAAGCCCTTGAGGCCGGTTGGCCACTGCGCGCCGAACGCCCGTCCGAGCGGGAAATCGTGCTGCACCCTGCCCCGAAACGTTGACGAGGTGGGCCAGTGGCGTTACCGACGGAGTGCCGATGGCGCATAGCCTGGTTTTTGTTGCTTCTCGCAATCCCGGTCGGTAGCGGCCTCGCTGCCGACGGCGATGCTGGTGCGAAGCAGGTCCGGGCGTGGGAGATCCCCGCCGGCCCGCTGGCGGAATCCCTGACCCAGCTCGCGCAGCAGGGCAATGTGCAGCTGCTGTTCGACCCGGCGCTCGTGGCGGGGCGTTCCGTGCCCGCGCTCAAGGGCAAGTGGCCGCCGGCAAAGGCGCTGCAGCGCTTGCTCCGGCGTAGCGGCCTGACCGCACGCGCTATCGAATCGGATACTTTCGTGATCAGCGCGGCGCCGGCACCGCGGGTGAGCCTGCGTATCGAGCGGACGACGACGGACCTTCCCACCGTGGAAGTGACCGAGCCACACGCCCGCGTGGAACATTGGACTGGCTTCACATCCGGCACCGTCATCACGCGCGCCGAAATCGAGCGCAGCGGCGCAGTCACCCTTTCAGACCTCCTGCGCAGCCAGCCCGGCCTGGAGATCTCCCGCACCGAACTGATGGCTTCGCAACCGGATGCCACCTACAGCCACGGCGGTGCCGCCGGTGCAGCGTCGGTCGGCATGCGCGGACTGGGCGCCAAGTCCACCCTGGTGCTGATCGAAGGTCGCCGCATGGCGAATTACGGCTTGACCCAGGGCGGATTCGGCGCCGTGGTCGACGTCAACAGCATTCCGCTGGGGCTGATCGAATCGGTCGAAATACTGCGCGAGGGGGCGTCGACGCGCTACGGCGCCGATGCCATCGGCGGCGTCATCAACCTGCACCTGCGCCACGCCTTCGAAGGCATCGACCTGTCGGCGACCGCCGGAACATCCCAGTACGGCGACGGTTCCCACACCGGCGCAACCGCCGCCCTCGGCGACACGATGGGCGAGAACCGCTACCTGCTGTACGCCGATTACACACGCCGGTATCCCCTGATCGGCAAACAGCGCGACTGGTACACCCAGGACAAGCGCCGTATCGGCCTGTGGGACCAGCGTTCCTACCACTCCTACCCCGGCACGTTCATTCCGATCGACGAAAGCGGCGAACTGCCGCCGAACTGGATTGCCCTGCCGGGTTGCCCGCAGGATTCCCTCAACGACGAGGGCGTCTGCGTGATGGACAGCGCAAAGTACGCCTCGCTGCAGACGGACTTCCTGTCCAAGTCAGGCTCGCTGCGGATCACGCGCGAAATTGACGAATCGGTGGAGATTCACGCTGACCTGCGCTGGACCCAGGTCACGCAGCAACAACAGGCGCGGCCGGAAGTGCGCACCGTCGAGATTTCCGACGGCATTCCCGGCATCACCGACCTGCCCGGCCTGCTCGATTACGCCTTCGCTGACCTCGGCCCGGTACGCGAGCGCACCGTTTCGACCTCCCGCGGCATCACGTTTGGCGCCAAGGGCGACTGGCTGGGCTGGCAGTGGACGACCGACCTGTCGCTCCAGCAGAACCGCACGGCTGACCGGGTATCCGGCGTCCTGCTGTCGACCACCGGCTACAACTATTTTGGTCCGAACTCGCCGGAAATCCTGGAGGCGATGTCGCCGACCATCCATCGTTCCGGACGCAATACGCAGCACGAGTGGGTGGGCGATGCAACGCGCTCCCTGTGGGATCTCAAGGGCGGGCCCATCGAAGTGGAGCTGGGCGCCAATGCACGCCACATCAGCATCTACGACGTTCCCTCCACGCTGCTGAACATTCCCGACAACGTCGCCACCGGCCTGGTGAGCTACCCGCAGACCACCACCGACAACGCCGCTGCCGCCTACGCCCAGGCAACGCTGCCCTTCCTGCCGCGCTTCACCACCGAACTGGGCTGGCGCATCGACAAGGGGCGCGCATCCGCTGCTGCCTCCTCGCCCAAAGTGGCGCTGCGCTGGACGCCGACGGACACGATCCTGCTGCGCGGCACCGCCGTCGACGGCTACCGGCCGCCGATGGCGATCGAACGCGAGCGGCCGGAAGGCGACATTTCCATCCAGACGATCCGCATCCCGAAGAACCTGGCGCCGTGCGCCACGCCGATCTTCGTGGGGACGACCGGTATTGACTGCAGTCTGCAGGTCAGCACGCACAGCAACCCCGAGCTCGCCGCCGAAACCTCACGCAGCTACAACGTCGGCGTCGTCTATACGCCGATGACGGATCTCAACCTCAGCCTTGATCTCTACAACATCACGCGGCGGAAAGAGATCGCCAACCTGCCGGTGGCCTACGCGCTGCTGAATACGGAGCGATTCCCCGGATTTACCGAGCGCAACGAGAACGGCGTGCTCACCGGACTGCACGTGTATCCCGTGAACTTCGGCTACACCAAGTCGCGCGGCCTGGATTTCTCCGGTGAATACCGCTTCGAGGACTCCGCGCTGAACGAGTACACCGTGCGCATGGACGCCACCTACGTGCTGCGGCGTGAACTGCTGGTCGAAGGCGACACGATTGCCGAACGCTATGCAGGCTACGAATCGGCACCGAAATTCCGTGGCCGGCTCGATTTCGATTTCATCCGTGCCCCCTGGGCGGCAACGGCCGGACTCGTTTACGTCGGCCCGTACCGGAACTACCTGTTCGAAAGCGACTACGTCACCTGCAGCGAAGAGCAGAAAGCCGCTGACAAGTGCGTGACGCCGGGCTTTTTCACGCTCAATCTCAATCTGCGCTATGCGCCCTCCGACCACTGGTCGCTGGCGCTCAACATCGGCAACGCCCTGGACCACGAGCCCACGTACTACGGCCCGTATAGCGCCAACTACAACGTCAATTTCGACGACCCCATCGGGCGTTCCTACACACTCACATTCCGCTACCGTCATTGAGCGGAACGCCAACGGGACCTGAACGTGCTACGCATCCGGTCAACGGAGCGTGAAACCGCACGTTGTCGAAAGGTAGGGGGAATCGATGGCCGGTGCGTCTAACCGTACGTGCTGGAGATCTCAAGGCCGCTCGCGCGGCAGTTCCCTCCGGCGCACCCCAGATCGTCATCGGGCCGCACAACGCATCCATTGATGGCACGGGACGGCCGCCGGGAGTCGGCCGTCCCGCTCTTTTCCGACAAACCGCGTGCTGCACCACCATCCCGCGCTACATCTGGCGGAACAGGTGCAGGTAGCTGCGGCTGACCGGCAACACGTCCTGCCTGCCCTTGAGATGGATGTCCGCGGTTTCATTCGCGCCGCGCGTGATGTGGCTGATGGCGCGCAGGTTCACCACGACCGATCGATGCACCTGGGCAAACTGGGTCGGATCCAGCTGCGCAATGAGTTCCTTGAGCGGCGTCCGGATCAGCGCCTCACCGGGCTTGCCGCCGTCGCCGCGCCAGGCGATGACTGTGTACTTTTCATCGGATTTCAGGAAATCGATCTCTTCCACCGCTATCAGCCGCACTGACTGCCCCACCGAGGCGCGGATCCAGCGCAAAGAGTGCGGCGCCGACTTCTTCTGCAGATACGCGGCCAACTGGTCCAGCAAGGCATCCGAATCGGGTGCGGGCTGTGCGACGCGCAGCCGTTCCTTGAGTCGCAGCACCGTATCGGCCAGGCGCGCCGTCTCGACCGGCTTCATCAGGTAATCCAGCGCGCCCTGCTCGAAGGCCTGCACCGCATAGTTGTCGAAGGCTGTCACGAAGACCAGGTGCGCGCGACGGCCGATCAGCCGGCCCGCTTCGACGCCGGAAAGGCCGGGCATATGGACGTCGAGAAAACAGATATCCGGCGTCAGCGCCTCGAAGCGCTCCACCGCCTCACGGCCATTGCGCACAGAGGCGACAATTTCCAGCGCCGGCCACTCGGATTCCAGCATGCGCTCCAGTGCCTGCCGCAACAGGGGTTCATCGTCGGCAATCAAGGCCGTCGGTCGCGCTGCCGTCATGGGGAACTCCGTTGCGCTGGAAACTCAATCTCCGCCCGCACACCCTGCGGCGCCACCGCGGAGAGATTCAATTGGGCGTCGCTGCCGAATGTAAGGAGCAGGCGCTCCCTCAAGGTCGACAGGCCGGTTCCGAGTCCACCACTGCCGGTGTGAAGACCCATGCCCGTGTCGACGACTTCCGCCCGGCATCGGCCGTCCTGCAACCGGACACGCACGTCGATGCGCCCGCCCTCCTCTGCCGGATCAATGCCATGCCGCACCGCGTTCTCCACCAGGGTCAGCAGCGTCATCGGCGGGCACCGCAGCGGCAACGCGGCCTCGTCGACGTCCAGCGCGAACTGAAGACGATCCGGCATGCGCATGTGCATCACCTCCAGGTAGGCGCGCACGAGTTCGATCTCCTGCTGCAGCGTCGTCGACGGTTCGTTGAGCCGCGGCACGGCCGCGCGCAGGTAAGCAATGAGGCTGCCCAGCACGGCAGACGCCTGGGGCGAGCGGGAATCCACCAGTTCGCGCACATTCGCGAGGGTGTTGAACAGGAAGTGAGGTTCCACCTGGGCCTGCAGCAATCGCAGGCGGGCGTCCAGCGCCTTGCGTTCGTATTCGCTGCGTTCCAGCTCGAATGCCAATGCCTGGTTGCGCGCCTCGTCCTTGATCTGCCGCAGCAGCGCCGAGACTGCCATCCACGGAGCGGTGAGAAGTCCCAGTACGGTCATGAAGGAGTAACCGGCCATGCGCGTGCGGTCATGCCAGAACGGCACCGGGTTACCCAGCGTTGTGAACAGGTAGACAAACCACACCACGAACGGCACCGCGACCGCCACGCCGATGACCTGCAGGGCCCAGCGTGCGATCCACGAGGGCAAACGCCGCGGCCAGCGCTCGAACAGCGCGAACACCATCAATTCCAGCGTTGCGATCGCCACCAGGCGGCCGAGCAGGACGCGGTAGCTCGCCTCCCAGGTCGGCAGGATGATCAGGCTGATGATGAAGCTGGCGCACAACGCCGCAACGAGGCGGCGACCGCCGAGCGCCTGGGCGAAAAATCCCGGTGATGCGGAAGAAGCGGCAGTCATGTCCGGACGATACCAATGAACGTGCAGGGGATGAACCGGGTGCCAGCAGCCTGTTTGCAGGCCACTACCGGAACCTGCAGGCATTGTCATCGCACGATGGCCTCTGCACGAGGCGTGGTGGGACGAATGACGGAACGCCTGCGACCAGGCACGGCTGGCACTGACCAACCGCGACCGCGGCAGCCCGGTCTGCGTCGATATCCGGGCTGGGGCGCATCCGAACGCCCACAGCCGCTCATCCACGCTGGCCGTCATTCGTGCCGCCGACCCGGTCTCCCGTCGCAATCCGCTTTGCGCCGGCTCCCGGCTAGGCAAGAGTCCGGTCACCAAAGGGGCTCTACCGGTAGACCACGCCATGACACTGCTTATCCATATCAGCGCCGGACTCGTCTCCCTCGCCGCGGGCGCCGTGGCGCTCTATGCGGCCAAGGGCTCGGGCCTGCACAAGCGCAGCGGCCTGTATTTCGTCGCCGCAATGCTGGTCATGTCGTCGACCGGCGCCGTGATCGCCGCACGCATGCCCGAGCGCGGCTCAATGCTCGTTGGCCTCCTGACGTTCTATTTCGTCACCACCGGACTGCTGGCGGTCCGGCGAACGGTGGACGAGTCCCGCGGGCTTCTCACCGGCCTGATGGCGGCGGCCATCGCCATCACCCTAGCCAATGTCGTGTTCGGCGTGACGGCATTGAACAGCCCGAACGGCCGCGTGGATCATCTGCCGGCCTTTCCCTTCTTCTTCTTTGCGACATTTGGCGCCCTGGCGGTGATCGGCGACTGGCGCCTGCTGCGCGCCGGCGCGCTCCAAGGACCACGGCGTATCGCGCGGCACCTGTGGCGGCTGGGCTTTGCCCTCTTCGTCGCGACGAGTTCGTTCTTTCTCGGCCAAGCCAAGCTGTTCCCGGAACCGATCCGGAAATCAGGCGTGCTGGCGCTGCCGGTACTCCTGGTCGTCGTCCTGACGATCTACTGGCTGGCGCGCACCCTGCGTCGCCGGCGGCAGCCGGCCTGAGCGCCGCGGTGCAGCGGGCTGATCTGGGCATTGTCACTGCGCAATGCCTTTCGCACACGATTCCAACCCGTAGCAGGGCCGGGCTATAGTCGACGGGTACGCGGTGTGGTCGCAAACCCTGTCGAGGAATCACATGCCGAACGCCCTTTTCGCGCGCACGTCGCGCCTGGTCTTGCTCGCTGCTCTTTTCCTGCTGCCCAGCCTGCTGCAAGCGCAATGCATCAGCCTCACGACGATCGGCAGTGCCTACTCGCAGAACTTCGACACGCTGGTCAATACAGCCGGGTCAACCACCAACAACCTCACCATACCGGGCTGGTTCCTGACCGAATCGGGCGGCGGCGCCCGCGACAACGAGCAGTACGCCGTCGATACCGGCGCCAGCAACACCGGCGACACCTACAGCTACGGTGCTGCCGGCGCCACGGAACGCGCGCTGGGTGCGCTGCGCAGCGGTACGCTGATCGCGCTGTACGGCGCCTGCTTCACCAACAATACCGGCGCGACCCTTGCCAGCCTCGACCTGAACTATTTCGGCGAGCAATGGCGGCTTGGCACGGCCGCGCGCACGGACCAGATCAATTTCGAGTACAGCACCAACGCCACGGATCTGGTCACCGGCAGCTGGACTGGCGTGGCCGCGCTGAACTTCGTCAGCCCGGATACAGCCACGGTCGGCGCGAAGAATGGCAATGCAGCGGGCAATCGCACGCAGAAGATTGCGACGATCCCCGCGCTGAGCATTGCCAATGGCGCCACCTTCTGGATCCGCTGGACCGACACCGATGCATCCAGCGCTGACGACGGGCTGGGCATTGATGACTTCTCGCTCACGCCACAGGCAACCGGCGGCCTGCCGACCATCAATATCGACGATGTCAGCCTCGCCGAAGGCGATGCGGGCACGTCGACATTCCTCTTCACGGTATCGCTCACGGCGCCGGCCGGCGCGGGTGGCGTTTCCTTCCAGTGGGCGACCGCCGAAAACACGGCAACCCTCGCGGACAACGACTTCGTGGCCGTGACGGCGACGCCCGTCACCATCGCCGCCGGAAACAGCAGCGCGATACTCCCGGTCACCGTCAACAGTGATCTCACGCCGGAAGCCAACGAAACGTTCTTCGTCAACCTTTCCACGATTACCGGCGCCAACGCCGGCGACGTGCAGGGCCAGGGCACGATCACCAACGACGATGTCACCGTAACGCCCATCCACGATGTGCAGGGCCCCGGCGCCAGCTCTCCCGTCGTCGGAAGTTCGGTCACCGTCCGCGGCATCGTCACGGGGGTCAAGAGCAACGGGTTCTTCCTGCAGGAGGAAGACGCCGAGGTCGATGCGGATCCCGCGACATCCGAAGGTATATTCGTGTTCACCAGCAGCGCGCCCCCGCAGCGGCAGCGTTTACCGCTCAGGTACAGGTCACCGGAACAGTGGCGGAATTCGTCCCTGCTTCGGATCCGCAGCAGCCGCCGGTTACCGAGCTGACCTCGCCAACCGTGGCCCAGCTCGCGGCGCCGGGCCAGACATTGCCAACGCCTGTCCCGCTGACGGCCACGTTCCCGGATCCCGCCGGCCCGCACGACCAGCTCGAACGGGTGGAAGGCATGCGCGTGTCCGCGGCATCACTCACCGTCACCGGCCCCAGTGACGGCACGGTGACGGAGACCAGCGCGACGGGGACGAGCAACGGCCGCTTCCACGCAGTGCTCACGGGTGTTCCACGGCCATTCCGGGAACCGGGCATCCAGGCCCCCGATGTGCCGCCGACCGGCACGATTCCACCCATTCCGCGCTGGGACACCAATCCCGAACGCCTGCGCGTGGAAAGTGCGACTGTCAACAGCCAACCGGTGCTGACAGTGAAAACCGGCGATACGCTGGGCCCGGCCACCGGCCCGCTCGACTACGGCTTCCGCGGCTACGCCATCTATCCCGATGGCACGCAGGCCATCACCGTCACGCCGGGCGTACTGCCGGCAACGGTCACGGCGCCGCAGAGCACCGAGTTCACCGTGGTTTCCTTCAACCTGCAGCGATTCTTCGACACGGTCGACGATCCGCTGGGCGAGCCGGTGCTGACCGCCACCGCATTCGGCAATCGCCTCGCCAAGGCGTCGATCGCGATCCGCGTGCATTTGCAGGCACCAGACATCATCGGTGTGCAGGAAGTGGAGAATCTCTCCACCTTGCAGGCACTCGCCACCCAGATCAACAACGATGCGGTAGCGGCATCCCAGCCCAACCCGATGTACGTCGCCTATCTCAGCGAAGGCAACGATGTCGGCGGCATCGATGTGGGATTCCTGGTGAAGACGGCGCCGGTGACCGGCGGCGCGGCCCGCGTCACGGTCAATTCCGTCACCCAGGTGGGGGGAAGCGCGACCTGGATCGACCCGACGGACGGCAGCTCGGCGCTGCTGCATGACCGGCCGCCGCTGGTGCTCGATGCGGTCGTCCATCGCGCACCGGGGGCCACGTTCCCTGTCGTCGTGATCAACAATCACCTGCGATCCTTGCTGGGTATCGACGACACTACTGTCAGCGGTGCAACGACGGCGGGCGATCGCGTCCGTCGCAAGCGGCAACTGCAAGCGGATTTCGTCGCCCAGTACGTCCAGGGGCGCCTCACCTCGACGCCCGGCGAACACCTGCTGGTGATCGGCGATTTCAACGCCTTCGAATTCAACGACGGCTACCAGGACACGATGAACACGCTGGCCGGCACGCCGACGCCGGACAGCGAAACCGTCGTATGCAGCACCTGCCCGACGGCACCCAACACGGGGGATGGCGTCGACCAGCTCAACCCGGACCTGACCAATCTCGTCAACACACCGCCTGCCGCAGAGCGCTACTCCTATGTCCACGACGGCAACGCCCAGAACATTGACCATGCGCTTGCCAGTGCCGGCGTGGTGAGCGACACCACGGCGCGGCGCATCGAGCATGCCCGCATCGATGCCGACTACCCGGAAACCGAACGCAATAATCCCGCCACGGGCCTGCGCGTGTCCGACCATGATCCGCTGGTGGCCTACTTCGCGCCGACGGGTTTCCTGATCACTGACCTCGCCACGACCGTGACCGATTCGCCGGACCCGGTGACGGCCGGCACCAACCTCACCTACACGATCACGCTGACGAACAACGGACCGGATCCCGCGACGAACGCGGCCTGGTCCGAAACGCTTCCGGGCGGTACGACGTTCGTGTCGCTGTCGTCACCCGGCGGTTGGTCGTGCACGACCCCGGCCGTCGGTGCCGGCGGCAGCGTATCGTGCAGCCAGGCCTCGTTTGGCGTGGGCAATGCGGTCTTCACGCTCGTGGTTTCCGTCGACGCGACAACGGCAGCCGGCACGATGATCACCAACACGGCGACAGCCTCGACCACCACCACCGACAGCACGCCGGCCAACGACAGTGGCACCGCCGTGACCACCGTGGCAACGTCCGCCGACCTGGGCATCAGCAATACGCCCTCGACCACCACCGCGATCAACGGACAACCGATCACCTACACCATCACCATCACCAATCCGGGCCCCAGCGCCGCGGCAAATGTCAGCCTCAGCAACGTCATTCCGACGGGAACCACCTTTACCGCCTTGACGGCCCCTGCCGGATGGAGCTGCACCACGCCGGCCGTCGGTGCCACGGGTACCGTCAGCTGCAGCATTGGCACAATGGCGTTGGTTTCAGACGTATTCACCCTGACGGTGACTGTCGACAACGGGCTGCCCCCCTCCACCATTTCAGATACTGCGACGGTGAGCAGCGCCACTGCGGATGCCGATACGGGCAACAACTCGGCCACCGCGCTGACCAGCACGCCGGTCAGCCTGCAGTCGTTCGATATCGACTGATCCTTCCGGCCTGCCTGCGGCGGAACCACGGTTCCGCCGCAGGCACGACGACGCGTCCCTGTGGAGGTCATGTGAGTTTTGACCTGTTCGTGTTGGGCGATGCGCTCTGGAACGTCCCTGAGCTTCCGTCCCGGCTCAGGAAAACGTTGCACGACGGTGGCCTGGACTGCGAATGGCACCCGGACTTCGTTCTCACGCGAACGTTCCGGTCGGCTGTCGTGCCGTTCAAGATCCGCATCAATCCGGAAGCGGTGCCAGAGCACGATTGCTACGGGGACCAGCCGCTGCTGTCCTTCCTGCACCTCGCGCGGTCGTCCAACGACCGGCTCGGCCACATCCGGCGGGCGCCATGGCCGCTCAAGCTGCGTGCATTCAGCGCTGCAACGGAATACATGCTGACGACATCAGCCGGCCGCACGCCGCTGGATTTTCGCCTCCAGCTCACCTTCGCTGCGGCCTTGTGCCTGTATGCCAATGGCACGCTCGTCGATCCGCAAGACGACCAGACCTACTTCGAACGCCGCAAGGCCTATCCGCATCTGTTCCTGCTGGCGCGGCACAATGACATTGCTTCGGCGCGCGAGGAGCCGGAGTGGGATCTTCCCCGCTTCGACAGCTGGCCGGCGTTGCAGATCAGCTGACCCGCCAACGGCGCGCCGCGGCACCGATCATTTTTCCTTTTGCTGCGTTGTACAATCGACGCGACCGAAACATATGACCGACGGGCATATGTTTCGGTGCGGCAGCGACAGGTCAAAACTGCGACGCAGTGCTCACGACTCACCGCATGAGCCGGCGAAGTCTGTCCGTGCGTTGCAGCCGACTGCTATCGTGTCGGGCTGACTCCCCCTGAGAAACACCATGCTGCAACACACTTTGCTAGCGGCCGCGCTGACGGCGGCCATGATGTCACCGCTCGCGTCCGCCCAGGCTATTCAATGGCGCGTCGTCGCCGGTGAAGATGGCCGCGTCGTCGCCAACCACCTTCCGGCCGGCACCAGCCGGCTGTTTGGCGATGTGCTGGTCGGTGATGCCGGCGGCGATCTGCTGGGGATGCGCGTGTCCACGCCGGAGAGCGCCGCAGGCTATTGGGCGCGCCACCAGGGCAACTGGACACGCTACACGCAGGCGAATGTCACCGGCGCACTCGGTCCCGGACGTACCGGTGCCGAAGCCGGTCACGTGTTCCTGACCGTGCCCACCGGCGGCAGCGGCGCCTCCCCCGATGGCCAGCGCTACTTCCTGGCGCGCGCCGGTGAGCCGGGCAATACGGCGTCCGCCAGTTATGGCCAATGGCGCTGGGATACCTCGCGCAACATCGAAATTGCCCGCACGCTGACCGACGGCATTCTCGGTCCCGGCCTCGGCGCCAACTGGGTTTTTCCGAATTCGACGAGCTTTGCCTCCAGCATCGGAATGAGAAACGGCCAGGCCCTGCTGGACGGCAACGTCACCAGCCCTACCGGCGCCTCCAGCCATCTGATCGCGCGCCACGTACCCGGCGAAGGCAACAAGCCCTGCCTGCGATCCGGCGCAACGGATGCGCTGCTGGCACCCGGGCTCGTCGCCGGCGATTCCTTCAATTCCAGCTGGCTCAGCTCGGACCTGAGCGTCAGCTCCGCGGGCCGCGTGTACGGCAGGTTCAGCGCGACCGGCTCGCGCGCCGGCATCTGGGAGGTGTGCAACGGCGCCCCCCGGGCGATCGCGGTGGACGACGAAACCGGCGCGCGGGGACCGGCGATCGGCGTCGCGACGGCCATGTTCAGCAGCGATATCCGCACGCCGCATCCCGGTCGCGGCAACACGTTCAGCTTTTTCGCCTACTACCGCCTGGCGGAGGGCGCGACGAGCCGTTTCGGCCTGTTCTGGCACGACGGCGTCAGCAACCGCCCCCTGGCGATCAATGACGAGGCGGGTACCTATGGGCCCCATTGGGAGAACGCGACCTGGCGCACCTTTGATGACGCATCGCTCAGCACCGCCGGCGACTTCGCGGCGTTTTCCGCCGGCGTCACCACGTCCGACGGCGGCAACCCGAACGGCCTGTGGCGGGTGCGTACCGGCGGATCTCCGGAGCTGGTGGCCCTGATCGGCTTGACCGGCAGCTATGGCCCCGAGCCGGGCCGTACCTGGCAAAGTTTCGGCGCCACCGCCGTCCTTCCGACGGGCGAGATCATCGTCGAAGCGGTCACCGACCCGTCAGACCAGTACGGCATCTGGGTCCTCGCACCCGGTCAGGCGCCGCGACGCATCTTCGACTTGAGCGTGCCCATTGCCGTACCGACGGCCACCGGCACGGTGGAAGCCGCGGTGACGAGCGCAAATCTTCCCAACGGCGGCGCCACCTTCAACCGCGGAATCGATACCTGGATCGGCGCGGACGGAACCATCACCTTCTCGCCCACCGTCAGCACGTTCGGGCGCGTCGTGCTGACCGGCAAGGCCTCCGACCGCATCTTCCTGGGCACATTCGAACCGTAGCGAGCACGCCCGCCGGCGGCGTTGCCGCGGCGGGATCTCGGGTAGCTACACCAGCGACAGCATCGCGGCGCATCGCCGTCGCCGCGATGCCGCGCCGCTTCAGAACCCCGCCAGAACCACCTTTCCCTGCGCCTTGCCGCTCTCGAGCAAGGCGTGTGCGCGGCGCAGGTTCCCGGCAGTGATCGCGCCGAAGTGCGCACCCGCCGTCGTCCGGATCCGCCCCGCATCCACGAGGTCTGCCACTTCCGCCAGGAGGCGGCCCTGCTCCGCCATGTCCGGCGTCTCGAACAGGGAGCGGGTGAACATCAGTTCCCAATGCAGCGAAATGGACTTTGTCTTGAGTTTCACCACGTCCAGCTGCGCCATGTCGTCAATAACCGCCAGGCGGCCAAAGGGCTTGAGGCTCTCGACGATCTGGGCGAAATGCGCTTCAGTCTGGGTCAGCGCCGCAACGAGTTCGACCGGGCCGATGCCCGCGTCCGCCAGTTCGGCCGCCAGCGGGCGACTGTGATCGATCACCGCGTGCGCACCCAGGTCCAGGCACCACTGGCGGGTTTCGGGCCGCGAGGCCGTTGCAACCACGCGCAAGCCCGTGAGCTGGCGTGCGAGCTGGATCAGGATGGAACCGACGCCACCGGCCCCACCGATCACCAGCAGCGTTTTTCCCGTACCGCCTCCCTGCTCCACACCGAGCCGGTCGAACAGCAATTCGTAGGCCGTGATGGCGGTCAGCGGCAGCGCAGCGGCCTGGCTGTCATCCAGCGACCTTGGGGCCAGCGCGACGATGCGTTCGTCCACCACATGCAGCTCGCTGTTGGTGCCGGGACGGTTGATCGCACCCGCGTAGTAGACCCGGTCGCCCGGCGCGAACCGCGTGACGCCGCTGCCGACGCGCTCGACGGTACCGACCGCATCCCAGCCCAGTACCTCCGCGTGGCCATTCGCGGGGGCGCGGTTGCGCCGGATTTTCGTGTCGACCGGATTGACCGAGACCGCCTTCACGCGCACCAGCAGGTCCCGCTCGCCCGGCGCAGGCTCTGGCAAGGTCACATCGATCAGCGCTTCGGGATGATCAATCGGGAGAGACTGGTGGTAGCCGACCGCTTTCATGGGGTTACTCCGGGTAGGTGAGGAAAGGCGCACAGCGTAGAATCGGAAATTCAGATTGATAAGCCCGTCAAAAAAAGAATTACCTTCAAATGAAGATTGAAAATCTAGGAGATCTGCGGATCCTGATCCACACGGCCCGCTGCGGTAGCCTGACGGCCGCGGCCGGCCAGCTCGGCCTCACGCCCGCGGCGGCCAGCGCCGCCCTCAAACGCCTGGAGAACCAGCTCGGGACGCGCTTGTTCGAGCGATCCACCCGCGCCATGCGACTGACCACGCAGGGCCAGACCCTCCTCGACTACGCAGCGCGCGCCTTCGAGCTGGTGGCGGAGGGCGAAGCCCAGGTCGCCGCGGACCGGGCCGACCTGGTCGGCACCCTGCGGATCGCCGCACCGTCGGACCTGGCGCGCACCACCCTCCTGCCCTGGCTGGATGCCTTTGTCGACCAGCATCCGGCCATCGAAATAGCGCTCACGATCGGCGATCGGACGCTCGATGTCGTTCGCGACGAGGTGGACGTCGCCATCCGCTATGGCACGCTGGTCGACTCGCGCCTGGTCGCTCGTCCCCTGATGACGGCGCGACCCGTCGTGGCCGCGGCGCCCTCCTACCTGGAACGTCACGGCACGCCGCTGACGCCGCAGGACCTGGCTCACCACAACTGCCTGGCCTATGACCGCGCCGGCAAGCCCCACCGCGTGTGGCGCTTCCAGCGCGATGGCGCGTGGACCGAAGTACGCGTCACTGGCAATCGCCGTGTCGACGATGCGTCGATTGCGCGCCAATGGGCCGTCGCCGGAGCCGGCATCCTGCTCAAGTCACCGCTCGAACAACGCCAGGATATGGAACGCGGTGCGCTCGTACGCCTGCTGCCGGAATGGCAAAGCGAGTCGTACCCACTGCATGCGGTAATGCCCAGCGGACGCTTCATTCCGGCGCGCGTGCGCGCCGTGGTCGACTACCTCGCCGAACGATTTTCGCAGGCCGAACAGGCGGGCAGCGGGGTGTAGCTACGCGAGCGCTGGGCCGGCGTCAGTTGAGCGCAAATTCACCGCTATCGAGGTGGTAGCGCCTGCGCCCGAACGTGCCGTCGGCTGTCAGGGCCTTGATCTCGCGCTTGAGCGTCGCAACCCGCTCCGGATAGCTGGTTTCGCCGATTTTGAGCAAGGCGGCCTGCGGATTGGAACTGGCCAGCGCGGCGGCGATGACCGGGCCCTTTGCACGCCCCTGGTGACGGATGTCCGCAACCAGAAGGCAGGTGATGTCGTCCGCGCCATCCAGGTGGTACTGCACAGCGTAACGTTTCATCTTTTCCTTGAAGTGCGCCACGCCAACCGCCACCTGCACGTGCCGGTGTTCCGGGTCACGTTGCACCCAATGAATGAACTTGGCAGCCTGGACGATCTCCGTATCTTCCACTTCCTGGCTCGTCGGGTTGAGATAGTCCTGCAGGCCCGTGGTCGAGTCATCGGATTCCAGGGGCCGCACGCCGGTATCAGTCACCCGGCAGATCCGTCCGTTCTGGAGTGTCAGATCCGGAAAATAGTCACGGGCCTGCGACAGCGCGAGGAGCGAGCGCAGGTAGACCACGAAATCTCCGTTCGGCACGTGGGCCGCGTATTGCAGGAACGAGAAGGTAAACAGCGCCCGGTCGTAGGTATTGAGCGTATGAAACAGGGCGCCTTCGGCCATCGCCGTAGGATGCATGAAATCCGCCCAGAACCCATGGATGGCACGGTATTGGGCGCGGTCGTATTTCTGGGCCGGGCTGCCCGCCACGTTCATCAATCCCTTCAATCCCTGGTAAGGCACGCGCTGGCCGATGAAGAATCGTTCCCCGTCGATCTTGCCGTAGTACCGGTTGCCGTTCTCCAGCGAGAAATTGACGACCTTCATCGGAACCTCCAGGAGTCCAGGCGGATTGGCAGCAGGTCACTGACTCCAGCTGTCGCCTCGGCGGCTGAACTCCCAGTCGCCACCATCGTTTACGGTCCCGACCGACCTGCCGACAGACCCTTCTTCTAGAATCCGTTGCCCCGCTGGACCTCCTTGTCGGCGGGCTGCCGATCAACAGGGCAATGGCAATGTCTGAAACAGTGCGTGTTTTCGTACCCCAGGAAGGGCTCACGCTGACCTGGCCTCAACGCTGTGCCCGCTGCGGCAGCACCGGCAAACTGGTGGAGTCGCCGTGCCGGGTCGGGCGCGTGAAATCGCTGCGTCCCAGCCTTTTGATCGGCCTGACTATCCGCAGCGACGTACTGTTCCTGCCTGTCCCTCTGTGCAAGGCACACGCCACGCAAAACGAATTGGCGGCGGAGATCCTGGAGCACAGCCCGGTCATGCGCCTGCTGCGCGTCCTGGCCTATCTCGGCGCGTTCATGGCCTTCGCGCTGGTTTACTCATCCCTGTTCAATCCGGGCGGCTGGCAACGGGTATCGAACATGGGTTGGTTCCTGTTGTACCCCACGCTCAGCGTGGCGGCGATCGGCGCCATCGTCTGGGCGCGCAAGCGCTTCGCCGTGTGGCCGGAACGATTCGATCCGGACAAAGACGTCATCGTGGTCCACTTTTCCGACCCGACCTACGCGCGGGAATTCAAGTACAAGAACCACAAGGTGACGGACGAGACGCTGACGGAAAGCCCGCCCTGGTACAAAAAATCGCTGCTGTGGAAGGCCGTGGTGATCATCGCCTTCCTGCTGTTCATGCAGATGCTGATACACCGCTGACGGGCGGTGATCCGCCGCCGGCAGATGCCGGCGGCGGCGATGCTGCGGTTGTCGCGGTAGTGTGGCTCAGCTGCCGTATTTCACCGAGCAGCCATAGGGTTCGGAACTGGGCACGCTGACCGTCTTGCCGGCGGCCAGTTCCTTGAGTGCCTGGGGTACATACTGCGTGGCGTCCTTCAGATCCGCCTTGTCCGCACTGGGCACCGAGTCAATCGCACCCATGTAGCGAATCACGCCGGCGCCGTCGATCACGAACATATGCGGTGTGGTCCGTGCGCCATAGAGGTGCCCGACCGTGCCTTCCTTGTCGATCAGATAGTGGGTGGGGCTGCCTTTGTTCGCGGCAACATAGGCGTCGGCGGCTTTTCCGTCCACATTACCCTGCTTGCCGACTGCACCGGAATTGAGCGTCAGCCAGATGACGCCGTCCTTGGTTGCCGCCTGCTGCTGGCCAGGAATATTCCCGCTGCCGTAGTGCTTTTTCACAAAGGGGCATTCCGGATTGTTCCACTCGAGCACCACCATCTTGCCCTTGAACTCGCGCAGGCTGCGTGTCTTGCCCTGGCTGTCCACCACGCTGAACTCGGGCGCCGGTTCTCCGACAGCAACCTTGGCCTGCGCAGCCGGAATCATCAGGAAGACGAGCGAAAACGGTATCGCAAGGCGTAGCATCATCACACTCTCCATGCTGCGTTCTGGGGTAGAGAAATTCGTACAGTCGACAACCGCCAGTCAAGGCGACGCGAACGGCGCGCTCACCTGCCATGCGCGCGCGGCCTCGCCCGCGCGTTGCACCAGCACCACGGTCAGTGACGCCGGCGGCTTTTCGAAGTATTCGCTCAGCGGGAACCTGACCTCCAGCGCCCGTCCGTCGCTGCGCACCGCAGGCGGCGCGTAGCCGACCACCTTCCGCTCGACCACGAAGGCCTCCAGGCGCCGGGCAGGCGGCAGGTCGTCGCCGTCCAGCGTGACGATGACATGATCCTTGTCGCGTCGTGCACTGGCCTTCCACGACACGGCGTGCGGCACACTCGCCCTGGCGCGTGAAAACTGCGCCGCCACCGCGCCCGGCGCTGCCGCGTCGGTGCTGACGGGCACGGCCAGGTCGACCGATGCCTTGCCGGGGATGCAATCCTCGCGACACGCCAGCCAGGCAACATCGGCGCGGATCGTGAGTGTCGATCCGGCGGCAGCCGTCGGCGGCACATGCAGCGCGATCGGAAGAACACTGTCGCCGTCATAGCCTGCGTTGTAGAGCCCGCCTACATCGAACCGCTGCGGTGCGGGCCAGGCGATGTCATCGACGGTGAATCCTTCGGGAAGATCAAAACGCACCTTGGTCGGCAGGCCCGAGTCACCCGGATTTCGCCAGTAGGTATGCCACCCCGCGCCGTGGACAAGCCGCAGGCCGATCCACGCAGTCTGCCCCGGGCGAATCGCCGTGTCCTCGGCAACAAGCGTTACCTGCACCGGTTCGAGGGCCTGGGGTTCCTGCGCCTGCGCGAAGGATGCCGTGGAGATCGCGAGAAGTAGCAGTGTTCGGCAAAGGTCCATCACTGGCCATACATCCTGTTCTGGGGAATCGCCGTGATCCTAGAACGAAGACCGTGATGCTGCCATGGACACAGGACGATAAATCGCGC